>CAZPFD010000064.1:0-16199 GCA_964585725.1 uncultured Ectothiorhodospiraceae bacterium
CCACGAGCCCGCGGATCGCCTCGCCCTGGTCGCCGGCGGGCTGGTACTCGGCCTGGATCTCGAAGCTCTTGCTCATGCCCAATGGCGCCCCGGTTCGAGAGCACGCATTATATATCGGCCGCGCGCCGATTCCGGTTGCGTGCGCGTGCACCGTCCGAAACGAGGCGCGGCGCCGGCTTCAGGTGCGCCAGAAGTACGGCGACAGAATGACGAGCACGGTGAAGACCTCCAAGCGCCCGAGCAACATGGCGCCCGAGAGTATCCATTTGGCGACGCCGCTTATATCGCCGTAGTGCGCAGCAACCTCGCCGAGACCGGGGCCGAGATTGTTGATGCAGGCGGCCACAGCCGAGAACGCCGTCACCTGATCCAGGCCCGTTGCCATCACCGCCAGCATGATCAGGGCGAAGACGAAGACGTAGGTGGCGAAGAAGCCCCACACCGCGTCGACGATGCGAAACGGCACGACCGTGGTTCCGAGCTTGACGGGCACTACAGCCCGGGGGTGTATCAGCCGCGTCATCTCCCGGGTGGCCTGCTTGAAGAGAAGCACGATCCGGAGCACCTTCATCCCGCCCGCGGTGGAGCCCCCGCATCCCCCGATGAAGCTCGCGAAAAGCAGAAGCACCGGGACGAAGCTCGGCCAGGTTGCGTAGCCGCTGGTCGTGAAGCCGGTCGATGTGGCAATCGACACGGTCTGGAAAATGGCGTCCCGGAACGCGGACGGGAAGCCGGGATAGACGGCGGACCAGTCGAGGTAGAGCGTGGTGACGAGGGTGATGCCCAGCAGCATCGTGAGATATGTCTTCACCTCGGTGTCCGAAACGTAAGGGCGAACGCTCAAATCCCGCAGGGCCCGGAAGTGCAGGGCGAAGTTCATCCCGCCGAGCGTCATGAATGCGACGGCGACGGCTTCGACGTCCGGATCGTCGAAGAAGCCCATGCTCGCGTCGTGGGGCGAGTAGCCGCCCGTGGAAACTGTCGAGAAGCTGTGGAGCACCGCGTCGAAGAGGCTCATGCCGGCCGCCCAATACCCGAGCGCGCAGAGCGCGGTGAGGCCTACGTAGATGTACCAGAGCGCCTTGGCCGTCTCGGCGATGCGCGGCGTCAGCTTCTCCTCCTTCATGGGTCCGGGAGCCTCGGCGCGGTAGAGCTGCATGCCGCCGATGCCGAGCATGGGCAGGATGGCGACCGCGAGGACGATGATGCCCATGCCGCCGAGCCATTGCAGGAGCTGGCGGTAGAGCTGAAGGGAGGGGGCGAGCGTATCAAGCCCGGTGAGCACGGTCGCGCCGGTCGTGCTGAAGCCCGAGATGGACTCGAACACAGCGTCCGTGAAAGCTATCTCCGGACGATGAATCAGCACCAGCGGCAGGGCGCCGAATGCGCCCAGCACACTCCAGAACAGAAACGCGATGAGGAAGCCGTCGCGAACGCGAAGCTCCCGCTCTACCTTGCGCACAGGGAGCCAGAGCGCGAGGCCCGCGACGAGGATCACCGCGAAGGCGATACCAAATGCGGTGAGCCCCTCATCCTGAAACCACCATGCTGCCAGCAGCGGCGGCAGCATGGCCAGGCTGAAGAAGGCCACCAGCAGCCCCAAGACTCTCTGTACGGCGAATAACCTCACGGGGGAAGGAGGCGGGGTCGCACCCGACCCGGGGCTCGAATGGTAACGCCGGAAGAGTCGGTCCGGTAGCCGGAGCGACGAGAGATCTCATACCTGTTCGCGCGCTTTGGCCATCCCCCACTTGTCTCAGTATCGTTTCGACGCAGGCGGCTGATTCCGCTGGTGACCCGCTCCATGCGTCGGGGTCGAGTGAACCGGGGCAAGGAATAGCGAAAAAGACAAGGCCAGGGGTGCCCGGAACGGCACCCAAAGCCGGCCAAGGTGGGCGGAGTAGTCGTGATAATCTGCTGTTTTGGTTGGCTCCCCGGGCCGGACTCGAACCAGCGACCTAGTGGTTAACAGCCACCCGCTCTACCGACTGAGCTACCGGGGATCGAAGAGCGCAGAATGTTACTGTCGGGGACGGGGAGCGTCAAACGCGCTCCCCCGCCCACGCGGTCTCTCGGGGGGCGACATCGACGCGCCTTCGGCGGCGACTGCCGCAAGAGAGGGCGCACCGGGTCGAACGCGCCGGCGCGCGAGGCGAACGCCTCGCTCCAGTCCCGCAAGGCGCGGATGCGCCGGCTCGGGCGCGAGGCCGCATGGCTCGCACCGGCTCAGAACCGGAACCGAACGCTCAGACCGATATTGTGGGTCCGGTACTCGCTGTCGAAGTCGTCCCCGTCGGCGTCCTCGAACTCAGGGTCGGACGTCGCGAAGTACCGGTAATCCAGCGAGATCAGCATGGTCGGGTTGATCGGGTACGAAAGCCCGGCGCCGAACTGGTACGCGAACACGACGTCCTCGTCGTCCGCCAGCTCCACCGACACCCCTCCCGCCTCGGCGCCGGCGTCGTTGAGGCTTACCCGGGCGAAGCCGATGCCGCCCCCGATGTAGGGCTTCACCGGCCAGGCCACGTCGAAGTCGTAGAAGCCGTTGGCCATGAAGCTGAGCGCGGACACGTCACCGGTCCCGCTGAGCTCATCGACGCCCAGCCCGAGGTCCGATACGTCCAGCTCGTCGATGTCGTTTTGCCGGTAGGTGAGCTCGCCCTCGACCCTGAAGCTGTTGCCGAGGTCATAGCCCACCATGCCGCCGATATTGAAGCCCGTGTCCTGGGTGCTCTCGACATTGACACCGCCACTCTCGTTGTCGGCATCCTGGGCGAAGGTCACCCCGCCCTGGATGCCGGCGTACCAGCCTTGAGCCTGTGCGGGCGCCGCAGCCGCGAGACCCACCACCAGGCCCAGGGGCAGTAGCCGTCCTTTCATGAGTCGTGCGCTCCGAATGGTCAGGAAGGTGCGCACTACATCGGTCGAGGAGCGCAGAACTTGAATTCCCATTGTCCTGAGAACGAGCACCGCCTCCCCCGCAGCCGGCCGCGCTATCCGGTGCTCTGCATGGCCGCCGCGATCCCGTTGATGCTCAGGAACAGCGCCTGGCGCAGCGCCTCCCGCTCGTCCGGGGCGCTCGCGTCGTAGCGGCGCATGAGCTCGATCTGGAGCAGATTGAGCACGTCGGTGTAGGGGTTGCGGAAGCGGATGGTGCCCTGGATCACGGGGTTGTGGCCGAGCAGCTCGGCGTTGCCCGTGATCGCCAGGATCGCCTCGCGCGCGCTCTCGAAATCCGCCGCGATGACCGGGTGGAAGTCGTCCTCGCCGTCCGCGGCGAGCGCCGCGTAGCGCTGCGCGATCTTCAGCCGTGCCCGCACCATCTCGCGCTGCGCGTTGTCGATGAGCGCTCGAAAGAACGGCCAGTCCCGGTACCACCCGCGCAGCACCTCCACCTGCGCGGGATCGCGCATCGGCTCGCGCAGCGCCGCGCCGACGCCGAACCACCCCGGCACCGTGTAGCGCGTCTGCGTCCACGCAAAGACCCACGGGATGGCGCGCAGACCTTCGAAATCGACCTCCGACGCCTTGCGCGAGACCGGCCGGGAGGCGATGGGCAGCCGGCTGATCTGGCGAATGGGCGTCACCCGCGTGTACCAGTGCCAGAAGGCCTCGCCGTCGATGAGGCCGCGGTAAGCCTCCATCGCGCGCCGGGCGATGGGCTCCATCAGATCGATGTGAGCAGGGGCCGCCGCGTCATCCGCGCGCTGGCGCCGCGCGGTGGCGTCCATCACCGCATTGACGACCTGCTCGAGATGGCGCTTGGCGAGCGCCGCCGACGCATAGCGAAAAGAGATCACCTCGCCCTGCTCGGTGAAGCGGATGCGGCCGTTGTGCACATTGGGCGGGACGGCGAGGATGGCGCGGTGCGCGCGCCCGCCGCCGCGCTCGACGGTGCCGCCGCGGCCATGGAACAGGCGCAGATCCACACCGTGGCGGGCGCACACGCGCGCGATGCCGTCCTGCGCCTGGTGCAGCACCCAGTTCGCCATCCAGTAGCCGCCGTCCTTGTTGCTGTCCGAGTACCCGATCATCACTTCCTGGAAGCGGCCCCGCGCGGCGAGCTGCTCGCGGTAGACGGGATCCGTGAGGATGCTCTCCAGGCGCTCCTCGACCGCGCCGAGGTCCTCGATGGTCTCGAACAGCGGGATCAGATCCATGGGGCAGCTCACGCGCGCATCCTCTCTGCGCCACAGCCCCACCTCCTTGGCGAGCAGCATCACCTCCAGCAGATCGCTGACGCCGTGGGTCATGCTCACGACATAGCCGCCGACGGCGTCCGGCTCCACGGCCACCGCGTCGCGCACGACCTCCAGGGTCTCGAGGGTTCCCGCCGCCTCCGCAGGCACCTCGACGCCGCGCGGCAGCAGCGGTCTCGGGTTGGCCAGCTCCGTTCCCAGCAGCTCCTGCTTCTCGCGCTCGGAGAGCGCCGCATAGTCCTCGTGCACGCCGGCCGCGCGCAGCAGCGCCGCCACGGCGTCCTCGTGCACCGCGCTGTGCTCGCGGATGTCGAGGGCTGCGAGATGAAAGCCGAAAGTGCGCACCAGCGAGAGCAGCCGCCCGAGGCGTCCGCCGCGCGCGACGTCACCGAAGCCGCTGGCCTCCAGACACCGGCGCACGAGCGTCAGATCGTCCAGGAAGCCGGCGCTCCCGTAGGCGTCGGAGCCGCGCGCCCCCGGGCCCTGCTCCACCGCGTTCAGCGCACGCTCGAGCTTCGCCATCATGCAGGCGATCTTCAAACGGTAGGGCTGGTGGCGAAAGCGCGCACGGACGGCCCCATCGAGGCGCAGCGCCCGGAGATCCGCTTCGTTGGAGCGGTGTAGCTCGCGGGGCACCGGCACTTGCCGCTCCGAAAGACTGAGCTCGCGGCGCAATGCATGCAGCTCCTCCAGATACAGCTCGAGCGCCGTGCGCCGCTGCGTGGCCAGGGTCCAGCGCGTCACCGCAGCGGTGACGTTGGGATTGCCGTCGCGATCGCCGCCGATCCACGAGCGGTAGCGCACAAACGCGGGCGCATCGACCGCATCGCCGTAGTAGCGTTGCAGCGCGCGCTCGACGTCGCGGTGAATGTCGGGGACGCTGCGCCAGATGGCGTCGCGCATGAAGTAGAGCCCCTGCTTGACCTCCACCTCCACCGTGGGCTGCTCGGCGCGCACCTCCTCGGTCGCCAGCAGCAGGGCGATCTGGCGGCGCAGATCGTCGAGCGCGTCCGCACGCTCGTCGGGCGTCGCATCGGGCCGCTGCAGCGCGGCCAGCAGCTCGGTCACGTGGCGCTGCTTGTGCAGCACCGTGCGGCGCCGGGCCTCCGTGGGATGCGCGGTCAAGGTGGGCTGGATGTCCAGGCGCCCCAGAAGCTCGGTGACCTCGCCCAGCGTGAACCCCTGCTCCTTGAGCCGGGCGATGGCTTCCGTGATCGATTCCGGGCGCGGCGCTTGCGGGTTCCGGCTCGCGCGTTGCCGGTTGATGCGCACGATCTCCTGCTTCTCCGCCTCGTTCACCAGGTGAAAGAAAGCGGTGTACGCGCGCAGCAGCCACGCGATCCGGGTGCGATCGAGCCCGCGGAGCTGCTCTTGCACCTCATCGTAGCGGTGCGGCCCCTCGTCCTCCGCGCGCCAACAGCATCGGTTGAGCGCGTCGATGAGCTCCGCCACATCGCGCCCGGCGTGGGCGCGCACGGCCTGCTCCAGCATCTCCGCGAGCAGCGCGACGTGCTCGCTCAGCGGCTCCGCGAGACCGATCTCGCGCGCTCTCGCCAACGGTTGCTGCCAGACGTCCATGAAGAATGCACTCCCACTCGACCCTGTCGCCGCATATTAACGGCACGCGGGATGTCTCCGGCAGCGACCCGGCGGGCCTCATCCCTGCCCGGGGGCGGCCGGGTCCTCAGGATGACCGATGGCCGCCCGGGCTAAAGTCTGCGTCGCCGCGGTCCGACTACGGAGGCAGGGAACCCCCTGCCATATCCATGACCCAACGCAGCATCCGCAACGCCCTCGCCCCGGGCCAGACCCTGAGCTGGTACAAGGTGGAGCGCATCCTGGGCGAGGGCAGCTTCGGCATCACCTACCTCGCCCGCGACGGCAACCTCGGCCGCCTGGTCGCCATCAAGGAGTTCCTGCCGGCGCAGTTCGCGGAGCGGGCCGAGGACGACTCGGTGCGGCCCCTCTCCGAGGACCACGAGGAGCCGTTCCGCTGGGGGCTCGAGCGCTTCATCAACGAGGCGCAGACCCTCGCCCACTTCCAGCACCCCACCATCGTGCACGTGTACGCCGTATTCGAGGCCAACGGCACGGCCTACATGGTCATGCAGTACGAGGAGGGGCGCACGCTCCAGGCCCTGCTGCGCCAGCAAAAGACCCTGGACGAGGCGGAGCTGATCGCCCTTCTGGGGCCGCTCCTCAACGGGCTCGACGTCGTGCACCGCGCCGGCTTCGTGCACCGGGACATCAAGCCCGACAACATCATCCTGCGCGAGGACGGCAACCCGGTACTCATCGACTTCGGCTCCGCCCGCCAGTCCCTGGAGCAGAGGACGCAGCCGCTCACCATCCTGATCTCGCCCGGCTATACGCCGC
The DNA here is from genome assembly GCA_964585725.1 of uncultured Ectothiorhodospiraceae bacterium. Lineage (GTDB taxonomy): Bacteria > Pseudomonadota > Gammaproteobacteria > HK1 > HK1 > CAZPFD01. The sequence goes on from CAZPFD010000064.1 coordinate 6,576, forward strand.
TCGAGCAGTATTCGAGCAACCCCGACGACCAGGGGCCGTGGACGGACATCTACAGCCTCGCCGCCACCCTCTACCGGTGCGTGACCGGCGAGACGCCCGCCAATGCCATCGAACGCAGCGACAGCGTGCGGCGGCTGAACCGCGACTCGCTGCCGCCGGCCGCCGAGGTCGCCAAGGGCCGCTATGCCGAGCAGCTGCTCGCGGCCATCGACCACGGGCTGGCATTCTCGGCCAGCGAGCGCCCCCGCAGCATCGTGGAGTGGCGCGACGAATTCGGCGTCTTCGGGGTGAGCGGGGAGGCGCCTCCCGAGTGGCGGCCGGCGCAGGCGCCGGCCAGGCCCCCGCCGCCCCCCGCCCCCGAGCCACCCGCCGACGACGGCGTGCCCACCGATCCGTCCGCCATCCATCTGAGCAAGGCGTTCGGGGCCTTCAGCACCCTGCGCATGGAGCCCGAGGGCGCACGCAGCACCGATCACCTGCGCGCGGGCCTCCAGGTGGGAGCGGCGCTCATCGCGGCCGTCGCCCTGGGGGTGGGCCTCGCGTGGTTGTATCAGGGTGCGCCCGGCGGGGACACCGCCACCCGCGGGGTCGTCTCCGGCGCGCCGCCGGCCGACGGCCTCCAGCCCACCGCCGCGGCGCGCCGCCTGGAGAACCTCGACCTGGATCAGCTGATGGCCCTGGCGGAGGCGGCGATGACCGATCTCCGCCTCACCATCCCGCCCCAGGACAACGCCGTCTACTACTTCCGCCGGGCGCTCGAGCTCGACCCGGACAACACCCGCGCCCGGCAGGGGCTGCGCGACATCGCCCGCGAGTACGCCTTGCTGGCCGAGGAGCAGATCACCGCCTCCGACTATCCTGCGGCGCGGGACTACGTGCAGCGGGGCCTGGAGGTGCTGCCGGAGAACGAGCAGCTCCTGCGCCTGCAGGCGGACTTGAACGCGCTGCTGGCGGCCGAGGCGGAGGCCGCCGGGAACGGCGACGACGGCTCCAGCGAAGGCTCCGAGGAGGCCCCGCAGAGCGAGGCCCCCTCCCCCGCCCCCGAGCGCTAGCCCCCCCGCGCTTCTCCCGTTTGCGGGCGCGGCGCGAAAGTGTGGCCCAGGCCACAGATTCCCAACGCTTCTCGCGATATACGACACCTTCATGGCGAGGTTCAGTTCCGGCCGTGAAATGCCGATTGGATCGGAGCGAGTCGACACACGCGTGCCAACTGCGGGGAACGACCTTCGTAGTCGGGGCTCCCGAACGCGCACGCTGGCCGAGACGCCTTCCGGTGGGCCGGGGGATCAGCCGGCCGCCGGGCTCGTGGCACAATGAACAGCATGCGTGAACGCCGCCGCCACACGAGACAGCCACTGCGTTTGGCGGTGTGGCTGATCACGCCCGATCGGACCGCCCACGCGGGCACCGCCCGGAACTACTCCCTCGGCGGACGCGGGCTGTTCGTGGCGTGTCCACGCCTGGCCGAGCAGCATCCGGCCCGAGCGGAGACCCGCATCGCGACCGGCGACGACATCGAGCTGTGCTGCTCGGTGCCGGTCTCCTGGGGGGTGGCGAACGTGCGCGTCAACGCCCGGGTGGCCGGGCTCTTCGACGGCGGCCTGGGGATGGAGCTCACGAATCCGGACGTCGAATTCCTGGTGGCACTCCAAGACATGGCCAACAAGACGCGCAGGGTCATGCAGGCTTCAGGACAGGGGAAATAGCAGATGACCGAATGGGTCAAGTCACCGGCTTTCGAGACCGTCACCGGGATCGACGCGGCCAGAAAGCTGCTGCAGACGATCCCCATCGAGGACTGCCCCTTGGACGTGGGCGCGGAGGTGGAGGTGTCGTTCAAGGGCCGCGGCGTGCGCATCGCCGTGGAGATGGTCGTCTCCGAAGACGCCTTCATCGGACGCATCGTCGGCTTCGACCCCAAGGGCGAGGCGCACCACGGGCTCAACCTCGGCGACATGGTGCGCTTCCAAAGGCAGCACATCCAGCGCATACACTGAGCCGCGCCCCTTCCACCTCGCCCGCTCGCAGGAGCCCCAAAAAACAAAGGCCCGCCGATGGGCGGGCCCCGTTCGAAGAGAGGGTGCGCGCTCAGCGCGCCGTCAACGCTCGCGCTGCTCCGACAACACCGTGCTCAGGAACGCGCTGAACTCCTCCTTGAGCTCCGGGTGCTTGAGCGCAAGCTGCACGGTGGCTTGCAGATACCCGAGCTTGCTGCCGCAGTCGAAGCGCTTGCCGGTGAACCGGAAGGCGAGCACGCGCTCGTGGGCGAGCAGGCGCTGGATGGCGTCGGTGAGCTGGATCTCGCCGCCCGAGCCGGGCGTCGTCTGCTCCAGCATCTCGAAGATGCGCGGCGTCAGGATGTAGCGCCCGACCACCCCCAGATTGGACGGTGCGTCCGCAGGCGCCGGCTTCTCCACGATGTCCTCCACGCGGCTGATCCGATCCTGCACGTCCACCGCCTTGACCACCCCGTACTTCTCGGAGTCCGCCGGCGCGATGGTCTCCACGGCCAGCACGCTGCACTCGTGCTCGCGGTAGATCTCGGCCATCTGCAAGGTCGCGCCTTCGGTGCCCCCGTAGATCAGATCATCGGGCAGGATCACCGCGAAGGGCTCCTCGCCGATCACCGGCCTGGCGCACAGCACCGCGTGCCCGAGCCCCAGCGCATCGGTCTGGCGAACATAGCTGCACGCGGCGCGGTCGGGCAGTATGCCGCGCACCTGCTCCAGCAGCTCGTGCTTGCCGCGGGTCTCGAGCTCCAGCTCCAGCTCGGGCGCGCGGTCGAAATGATCCTCGATGCTGCGCTTGGTGCGCCCGGTCACGAACACGAGATCGGTGATCCCGGCCTCCAGCGCCTCCTCCACCGCATACTGCATGAGCGGCTTGTCGACGACGGGCAGCATCTCCTTGGGCGTCGCCTTGGTCGCGGGCAGAAACCGCGTGCCCAGCCCGGCCACGGGGAAGACCGCCTTGCGTACGCGTGAAGCCACTGAATCCTTCGCCTCTTGGTGTACGAATGCGCCCGGTGCTCAACGCACGCCGGGATGTATGCTAAGTGATCTCTCCGCGGCGTCAAACCGGCGCCGGTGACGGGGTTGGCGGGCTAGCCGGCGCTCTCTGCCGCACCTTCGCGCCAGGCCGCGCTCTCCTGCATTTGGAGGACACGCACGATGCCCTCCGCCATGGCATCGGCGATCTCCGGGTGGCGCTGCACCGTTCTCCGTTCCACTCGGCCCCAAAGCAGATCGGGCGGGAACCTGAAGCCGAGACGGAAGACGGCCGCCAGAAAGAGCTCCAGGCTACGCTCCGGCGCCGGCGACTGCGCCAGCGCCTTCGCAACGGCGCTCGGCAGCTCGACGAAGTCCGAGCACGACACCAAACCCTCGCCCAGACCGGCGAACGGGAAGTCCCCGAGCACCAGGGCGGGCCGCCCGAGCAGCATGGCCTCCCACGCTGCCGTGCTGCTGATGACGCACGTGAGCGCTGCTTTGCCGACCAGCTCGACACCCGGGATTGCAGGGTCGACGAGCCGGCACCGCGGCAGTCTCGACAGCGCGTCGTAGAAGCCACCCGGTCTTCGCCCCACCATGGTGGGGTGCTCCTTGACGACGAGCGTCATATCGAGCGGCAACGATTTGCTCAGAGCTTCGATGACGGCGAGCTGATTGGGCAGCGTCGGCGCCATCACCCGCGTCGATGCTTCCGGCTCGACGTGCAGTGGATAGAACGCGAAACGTCCCAGCGTCTCGAGCGCCTCGCGGTCGAGCCAGCGGCGTTGCCCGAGCCGCGCGCGCACCGACTGACGCAATCGCGCACGGAGGCGATCGTGCGGCGCCGCCACGCGCATGGTAGCCGTGCGCCTCGCCCGCCACAGCGACAGAGGCAGCTTCACGGTGCGCCACACCAGGCGGCGCACGCTCGCGTTGCGCAGCACGGCGCCGCGGTTGCGCATCATGTACCGCGGCGCCCGCGGACGCCGCCTGAAATCCGCCAGAAACGCACGGGCCTCGGGCAGAGCGCCCGCCACGACGGCCGGATTGGTCCGCGCCGCACGGTAGCACCTGTGGACGGTGGCGAGCGTGCCCCGTGGATCGTCGTCGATCACGTAGCGCATTTCGGTTCGCGCGTTCGTGAGACGCAGAAAACGCAGCCCGCTCACGCGGCACAGCTCGGCGAGCGCGAGATGCGGAGCGCAGTCCACGAAGCTCGAGAACACGCAATCGACGGCGTGGCGCGCCAGATACCCGTCGAACGCCTCCAGCATGGCGCACACATACGCGCGCTGCGCATCTTCGGAGCGCGCGGCGCGTGCGAGCGGCGTGGGCGTCACATCCGCCTGCACGTAGGCCGCCGACAGGAAGGGATCGGCCAGAAGGATCCGGTTCAACGCACCCGGCCCCAGGCGCTTCTCCCAGGCGGACACGTCTCCCGCCGGCGCCTCGCCCGAGATCCACGCGGCCTCGAGCCGGGTGATGTCCAGCACCTCCTCGACCATCCCCGAGTCATGGACGCGCCGGCTCACCCGCCCGTGCCTGTCCTCGACGACCACGCCATGGAAGCGCGCGCCGGGCAGCGCGCGCGTCAATCTTTCGATGACCGCGAGCGGCCACTCCAGGGCGTTGGGCGCAAAGACGAACAGGAACCTCATTCGAGCAGCGCGGCTAACGACCGGATATCCCGCTTCCAGCGAGCGCTTCGGTGACGCGCCGGTGGACTTCGGGCACCAGGCGGCTGTTGTTGTCCGACGCGGCCGCAAGGTGGGGCGCGATCAGGTTGGTGCCCGATGCCTCCAGCCTGGCGCGGCACCCGGTCACGAATTCGCCCAGATCCGCCGTGGTGACGATTCCTCTCGAGACCCTTCGCAGCTCCGCGTTGAGAAGTGGATTGTCGGATGACACGATCCCCAGCTCGATCAGGCTCGCGTGCCAGCGTTCGAGCCACTCGCCTTCGGCGAAAGAGTACATGCCCTCCGGGGTGGTGAACTCCACCTGCAGCGTGCGCGAGCGCGCCGCGCCCGCAATGACCTCGGGCAGCGTCACGCGCCGAATGAGGTGTCTCGGATCCGCGAACAGGATCTCGTGATAGCCGGCGTCCACGGGATCACGGAAGGCGAAGTTGCCCAGCAGCTCGCCCTGCGGGTGCCCGCCGGGCAGCGGCCAACCCAGGATCTTGCACAGCACCGGCAGGGGCGCGCACCAGAAGACGCGCTCGGGCACGTAGCGCCTCCCGCCCGCCGTCACCGAGCGCAGCGCGAGCGTCTTCGGGTCGAAGTCGAAGCTCACGTCCACGGCCCCGAGCAGCACCTCCATGCGCTCGCGGACGCCCGCCAGCATGCACTCGATCCAGTTGCCGAATCCGCCTTCCCTGGGATAGAGGACCTCCTCGCGGGGCGGATTCGAGTGCCGGGCGCTATAGTGGTAGTCCCGGCTCTCCTGGCTGTACACGCCCTGCTCCTTGCCCGGCGCCGGCTCGCCTTCGGCCTTCGTGCGGGGAAAGAACCAGGGAAAGATCCAGCGCATCAGTCGCTCTTCCGGAACTCCGTGCTCGCGCTGCCAGACCAGCGTCGGATAAGCGGAGAGCATCTCGTCGAACGCCAGATCCGCGAACCACCGGCCGTACACCCGCGCGAACTGCTCGCGGGTGGAGCCCAATCGCACGGGGCCCGCGGCCACGTCGAGCTCGATGCGCTCGCGCAGCGCCTCGGGCCAGTCCGCGAGCGGGGCCGCGTAGGGGATGACGTGCCCGCACAGCACGATCCCGCGCCGCAGCGTGAAGCGTCGGACGTTGCCGTTCTGAACGTCGGTGAAGAACTGCGACGTGAACGCGTCGCGATCGGCGTTGATGACGTGGCGGCCGTGATCGAAGCGATTGCCGAGCGCATCCAGGAACGACCCGTTCACCCCGCCGGCGTCGCTGCTCCGGTCCAGAAGCACGCCCGAGTGCCCCCGCTCGGCGAGGATCCAGCCCGTGATCGAGCCCACCAGGCCCGCACCGATGATGAGATTCTGCACACGCTGCGTCGGCATGCTCTTCATGGATCCCCTATGCAGATTCGGTCGTGGCGATCGCTCACTTGTGAGCGATCAGCAGCACCTGGTTGGCCATCTGCCAGGCGCCGTTGATGAGGCTGGTTCTCCCCGCCCCGTCCTTGAACGTCCACACTCTCATCGGTCTCTCCGGATCGGGCGCGATGTCGACGTCGTAGGTGCACTCCTCGAACGCGACCGAGCGCGCCCGCCCCGCCAGCATGCGGCGCACGGACGCCTGCGAGTGGCGGTTGAAGTCCGTTCTCCACTCGCCCCGGGTCTGCTCGCGGGTGTTGTCGCAGAACTCGACCCGCACCTCGATATCGAAGGGATTGAAGAGCCCCGTGGCCAGCAGGTAGCCGCCGTCGCGGCAGAGCTCGAGCATCCTGGCCAGCGGCGCTTCGATGTCGCGGAAGAGCGAGAGAAAGCACGTGGCGATCACCACGTCGTAGGCGCCCTCGATCTCCCACAAGTCGCGGCACGCGAGCTCGACCCCCGCGAGCCCCGGGAAGCCGCGAGCGGTCTCGATGAACTCCGGCGTATGGTCGAAGCCGTAGAGGCGCCAGTGCGGCCAGCGCTTGTGCAAGTGGTAGAGAAGCTCCCCGTTGCCGCAGCCGACGTCCGCAACGTCGTGCGCCCGTTGCGGATCCAGCAGCGCTTCGAGCTTCGCCGCAATCGTCTTGAAGTCTTCCTTGGGATTCTCGTAGCGATCGCTCGAGACGTAGCGGGTCAGCTCCGGATGCTTGCGATAGCCCTGATCCCGTTCTGCGCTCACGCAGCCTCTTCCCACCCGTTCCAATCGGGAACGATGAAGTCCTCGATGACCCACTTCCCGCCGCGCCGCGTCCATATGTCTCGATTGCGAAACCGCTCCGCGATCTCGAAGAAGCGCCGCCGCGGAATGTCGATGTAACGGCAGAAGGCGTCGATGTCGGCGTGCGGGGTCTCGGGGCCCCGCTCGCCGATGATGCGAACGGCCTCGTCGCGGGAGAGTCGTCCGTGGCGGATATCGATGGAGAGGTTGTCGAACAGCCGCGTGCAGCCGAACTTGTACCACTTCAGGTAGTGGTGGATGGAGATGAAGCCCGAGTCCACGTCGTCGAAAGCGTAATAGCCCGGCCCTGCCTCGGGGGCGCGAAAGCCGTGCTCGCGCGCCAACTCGCAGCTGCGCACGGGGTCCCAGGGAAAGTAGTAGCCCAGATAGACGGCGCGCACCGGCTGGCGCTCGATCTCCTCCGGCCTCGGGCCGAAGTACGGCGTCAGCGCGGCGCGCGTGAGATCCTCGTCGATCCAGTCCTCGGCCGTCGTCCCCTGCGTCACGCCGTGGCGCTGGAGCCACCGGTAGTCCACCTCGGCGCCGGCGCGCTCGTCGTCGAGATCGCCGTACTCGATGGCGGCGTTCTCGCCCCACACGATGAGCGGGATGCCGAATCTCACCGCGAGCGTGAGCGGGATGTTGTACAAGGCCATGTGCTTGGGGATGCCCGGCACGCCGTGCCGTTCGAAGGACCTGCGCAGGAACGTGCGCTCCACCCGGGGGTTGATCGTGTAGTCGATGTGATCGACGCCCACGCGTATCAGGTTGTCCAGGTTCTCGCGCCCGATGTCGAGGCGTGCCGGATCGCGCCACGTGACCGTGAGCGGATTCAGGCCGTACTCGAGGCAGGTGATCACCTGCCAGTAGCTGTCCTTGCCGCCGCTGACGGGGATGAGGCAGTCATGGCCCGTGCTCATCTTCCTCGCTCGGGCTACCACCTCCCCGAATCGCTTCTGCCGCGCCGCCCAATCGACGTCGACACGCCTCTCGAAGCTGCGGCACGCGCTGCATATGCCCGAGTCCTCCAGGCGCACCCGCGGGTGGCTCTCGGGCGTCACACACCGCTGGCAGTATCTCATCTCGTTGCGCTCACTCCTCGGCCTCGACCATCGACCACTCGAGCGGCGTGCCTCGCGGGATATCGCACGCCGCGCGGCGTCCGAGCACATGCGGCATGTGCTTGGGCGCGAGCCCCAACGCCGGCCGGATACTGCGCACGTTCTCCGCCGTGAAGGCGTCGCCGGTGCGCACGTCCTGCACCACGTACAACGAACGGCGCAGCAGCGCGCTGCCCTCCTCGCTCGGCTTGCGCCCGTACTCCACGCCGCCCAGCGCGTCCCACGCCGTACGGCAGCCTTCGCACAGCGCCCGCAGCTCGTCGGGCTCCAGGGAGAACGGCGCGTCCGGACCCCCGTCCGCCCGGCGCAAAGTGAAATGCTTCTCGATGATCGCCGCACCCAGCGCCACGGCCGCGACCGGCACCGCCGTGCCCGGCGTGTGATCGGAGAGCCCGGCGACGACGTCCAGCGTCTGCGCCAGATGCGGGATGGTGCGCAGGTGGCTTTCGCCCGGCGGCGTCGGGTACCCGCTCACGCAGTGGAGCAGCGCCAGCTCGCGGCAGCCGGCCCCTCGCGCCGCGGCCACGGCCTCCCGGATCTCCTCCAGGCTCGCGAGGCCGGTGGACACGATGAGCGGCTTGCCGGTGGCGGCCGCCTCGCGGATGAGGGGCAGATCCACGATCTCGAACGAAGCGATCTTGTACGCGGGGCACCCGAGCGCGTCGAGAAAACGCACGGCGCTCGGGTCGAAGGGCGCGCTGAAGACGGTGATCCCCGCCTCCCGGCCCCTGGCGAACAGCGCCTCGTGCCACGCCCAGGGGGTGTGGGCCTCATCATAGAGATCGTGCAAGCTGCGCCCGGCCCAGAGCCCCTGGGTGATCCGGAAGCCCGGGCCGGGGTGATCGATGGTGAGGGTATCCGCCGTGTAGGTCTGAAGCTTCACGGCATCGGCGCCCGCCGCCTTGGCGGCGTCGATGATGGCGAACGCCCGCTCCAGGCTCCCCAAATGGTTCGCCGACATCTCCGCCACCACGTAGGGGGGGCGCCCCGGACCGATCTCGCGTCCGGCGATGGTGATCCGCTCAGGCACGCGGGCTCATCCTCCCTCCCCTTCCTTCTCTTGCCTCGCTCTCGCGCCGGTCTCGGGGGCGTCTTGCGGGATCTTGTCGATGCGCAGGCGATAGCGGTGCCCGCGCCATTCGAAGTATGCCGGATAGCGCTCGTTGTCCGCGACCCGCAGCAGCTCGAACTGCTCGGCCAGCGTCTTGTGCGGATCGAGCGCGCTGTCCTCCGGGTGCCTGCGCTCCCAGTAAGTCGGGGTCCCCGCCTGCGGGATCCCCTCGGGCGGCACGGCCTCGGCCAGAAACCGCCGGCACAGGGCGAGGGTGAGCTCGGCAAGCGCCGCCCTCATCTCGTCGATGAGCTCGTGACCGGCGAACTCCAGGTGCTCTTTGTAGATCACGGCTCCCGCGTCCACTTGGCGCGCCGCCTCGAGCAGGCACACGGGAATGCGGTTGCGGCCCTCGAGAATCTGCCAGGTCAGGGGCGACCAGCCGCGGCCCTCGGGGAGATCGCTGGCGTGCACCACCAGATTGCGCCGGTTGCGCGCGAGGACCTCGGGCGGCGCCACGCGATGGCAGCTCAGGTAAAAGGCGACCGCCCCCGGCGGCACCGTCTCGTAGCTGCGGCACAGAGCGGCGTCGTCGCCGTCCTCGCCGATGAG
>CAZPFD010000065.1:0-3994 GCA_964585725.1 uncultured Ectothiorhodospiraceae bacterium
CGTGGAAGTCGCCGGTGAAGTGGAGGTTGATGTCCTCCATCGGCACCACCTGGGCGTAGCCGCCGCCGGCGGCGCCGCCCTTGATCCCGAAGCAGGGACCGAGGCTGGGCTCGCGGATGCACATGGTGGCCTTGTGCCCGAGGCGGTTGAGGGCGTCGCCCAGACCGATGGTGGTCGTGGTCTTGCCCTCGCCGGCGGGAGTGGGCGTGATGGCGGTCATCAGGACGAGCTTGCCCGAGGGCCGGTCCTCGATGGAGGACAGGAACTCCGGGGCGATCTTGGCCTTGTAGGGCCCGTACTGCATGAGCGCATCGGCCGGGATCTCCAGCCGCTGCGCGATCTCCGTGATGGGCCGCATGGACGCCCCGCGGGCGATCTCGATGTCTGTGAGTGGCTTACCGGTCACCGTGTACCCCTTTTGCTCAATCTGGCGTGCTTTATTCAGGTTCTTGGAGCTTGTATACCGTATACCAGATCGTGCCAAGGGGCCGCGCCGTTGGCAACCAGGCGCCGGATACCCCCCTGTTCAGCTCCAGGGGAAGGGACTGTGGGAGGTGGGATGCAGGCGGCCCTCGGCGTAGCGCGAGAAGCGGAAAGGCTCGAGCAGGGCGCTGCGCGCCCCCGCTATCTCCTGCGCCACCAGCTTGCCCACCCCGATCATCTTGTAGCCGTGGTTCGAATCGGCGATGACGTAGACGTTCTCGCGGAACACGTCGAACACCGGGAAGCTGTCCGGCGTGAAGCATCCGATGCCGCCCGACGGCTCTTTCTTGTAGCGCTCGATCTGGCCTTGAAAGCGCTTCTGGCAGAACGCGAGCGCCGAGCACCACATGTGCGCGAACTCCTCGTCCACGACGAACTCCGGCGACTCGGGACCATAGGGATCGACTTCCACGGTATCCGCGTCGCGCTCCACCTTCCTCGGCATGGCGCCGCCCTGAACGCCCCCGAAGTGGAAATCGGGCTTGTAGTAGATGCCCCACATGCGCTCGGTGATGAGGGATCCGTCCACATCCGAGTACAGCGGCGCGTCGGTGTCCACATGGATGACGGGCGGCATCCCGCCGTCGTTGGTCTTGAGAAAATCGGGAGGCACGCCCAGCGTGCCCTCCTGCAGCGCCCAGTACGCCCACATGGGAACGCCCGGGTGGACGGTGCCGTCCGGCGCTTTGATGGAGACGCTGGCGGGCAGCTCGAGCATGTCCCAGATCTGCTTGATCCACGGGCCGACCCCGACCACCACGTACTCGGTGTCGATGGTGCCGCGATCGGTCTCCACCGCGGTCACGGCGCCCCCGTTCAGGCGAAACCCCGTCACTCGGACGCCGGTCAGGATGCGCACGCCCCGCTCCTCCGCCTTGGCGGCGAGCCCGTACATGGAGGCGGTGTTGTTGGCGTAGCCGCCGCGCTTCTCGTGGAGCACGGAGGTGATGCCGCGAGCCTGCCAGTCGTCGAGGATAGCGCGCATGTAGCGGGCGCTGTCGCGCTCGCCTTCGACAAACACGGACTCGTAGCCGATGGCCTTCTGTTGCTGGTGGATGCCGGCCACGTCCTCGCGCATGCCCTCCGGGCTGATCTGCATGTAGCCGACCGGGTGGTAGTGAAAGGCTTCGGGGTCGCTCTCCCACACCGCGACGCTGTGCGCCATGAGCTCGCGCATGGCCGGCTGGTAGTAGTTGTTGCGCACCACTCCGCAGGCGATGCCGGAGGCGCCCGCCGCGATCCCGCTCTTGTCCAGCACCAGGATGTCGGCGCCGCCGCCCCGGCCCCGCGCCTCGAGCTCGAGCGCCAGGTGCCAGGCGGTGCTGAGGCCGTGCACCCCGGCACCGATGACGACATACCGTGCATGTGTCGGGAAAGCCATCCTCGTCTCCTCCGCGGCCAGCCCGGTCGACTTCCGTGGACGCAAGGATAACGGAACGCGAAGGCGCACGTCGCGGGGCGGTTTGGTTCTTCGCGGATTTCGGTGGACGGAAGGCTTCGTTCTGCAATGCTGGGACCCCGGGGCACGCGCCTCTCCGTCGCAAGCCCCGAACTGGCTGGGCAACCCTTCCATATATGCGGGGCCGTGCCGTGCCGATCGGATTTGCGCCAACTTCGCTGGAGCGTGCGTGCAGCCCCACAGCGACGTGCCCACGCTCTCGGCCCCGCCCTGCGGGGCTTGCGACTGCGCGGCACATACCCCGGGTCCCATGCGGCGTGACGCGGGTCGGCGCCCTTTGTCACGGCAATCCGCGAAGAACAGGAGGGAGATTTTGGAGTTGAGCGGCGCGAAACGGGCCGCTTGGCGGCGGGCGCGGACTGGCAGGGAGACGAGCGGGCTCAGCCGGGGGTGCGCAGGCGCACGACGGTGGTGCCGGCCACCACCATGTCGCCCACCTCGATGATCTCCGGCTCCTCCACGTACACGAGCCGCTCCTCGCGCAGCACGTAGGTCGCGCAGCTCTCGTGGAGGGGCACCACTTCGATGGTGTCGGTGCCCAGCTTGACCGCGGCCTGGCGGCGCCCGGCCAGGGCCCGGTCGAAGGTGAACCCGCTGGCGCGCGCGCGTGCGGCGCGGCTCCCCGAGCACCACTGGATGTTCTCCTGACCCTCCCGAGTCGGGAAGGCGAGTCCAGGCGGGTTGGGCTTGCGGCCGAGCTCGGCGGTCTGACCGTAGACCACGCTCAGGCGCATGGGCGCTTCGACGATGAGCACGCCCACGTAGCCCTGGTCCGTCGGCCGGTACTCCACCGTGTTGGAGGGCGTGCCGATGATGGCCGGCTCGTCCAGGCGCACCGATTCGCCCGACGAGAGCAGCCGCCCGTTCAGTGAGATGCCGGGGTTGAGCGCCTGGAGGACGACTCCGTCCGGCTTGATCTCCACCCGCAGCACCGGCTCCTCGCTGCGCGTCACCCAACGCCCGTCGGGAAGGAGGTCGTAGCTGTAGCTGCTGACCACGTCCGAGAACGGCACCTTGGGCAGCGCCAGACCGGCGATCACCAGCTCCAGGTAAGACAGCGAGCGCGTGCCGATAGCCATCGTCTCCACGTCGCTCTCGGACGTGCGGCTCTGCCCCTGCGTCTTGCGAAGCTGCTCGATGGCGTTCTCGATGGCCTCGGCGGTGCCGATGACGAGGCCGCGCCCGGCGTCGCACCACTCTTCGCGGGCGTCGGTGGCGATGATGTAGGTGGCCAGGAACAGGGCCGCCGGATCCAGGATGGGCAGCGCGGCGATGGCCTCCTCCAGCTCGGCGGAGCCGGTCTTGAAGCCCTCGAACAGGATCACCGGATCGGGCGGCAGCCGCGGGGTCCCTCCTCCCGGCTGAAGCCGCACCAGCCTCCGGTTGCGCACCGACTCCGCCACGCGGTGCGGAAGCCACACCTTGTGCCGGGGCACCACCCGAAAGCAGTCCTGCTCCCGCGAGATGCCCTTCAGGCGCAGCCGCCCGACGGGCTCCCACGGAATCTCGGCGTCCTTCATGCACAGGCGCGTGCCGAAGCCGAACCAGCATTCGTCGGCCGGCGTCTTCTGGAGGATCCGCGAAGCCAGATTCACGGTATCGCCGAAGGCGTCGCCCTCGATCTCCTCCACGTCGCCGGTGTTCAGCGCGATGCGGATGCCGAAGTCGTCCCGGGCGCGCGTGGCGTGCAGTATCTCGAGCGAAGCTCTCAGCGCGTCGCTGGCGGACAGAAACAGGCACAGAAAGGAGTCGCCGATGTTCTTCACGACCCGGCCGCCGCTCTGCTCCACGGCGGGCCGCACCATCTCTTCGTGCTCCTCGAGAATGCGGTGCAGACCCTCCCGATCGGCATGGGAGACACGGGTCGTGTAATCGACCAGATCGGTAAAGAGGACCGTCCGTGTCGCCGTCGTCAGGTGTCGTGCCGAAGTCGCCACAGTCGCAAACCATCCAGCGCAGCGTTTCGCTGCAAGATGCGCGGGACCAAAGACTACTCTAAAAGCCGTCCTCGGGGTACCAGGACCTCATGCCCGCCTCGTGCCTCGCCGCCCC
>CAZPFD010000065.1:4094-9497 GCA_964585725.1 uncultured Ectothiorhodospiraceae bacterium
CTCAGCGCATCTCATCCAGAAAAAACGGCTTCGCGATGCTGAAGCCCTGAACGTAATCGACCCCGATCTCCCGCAGCTTGGCGAGTATCTGCTCGTTCTCCACGAACTCCGCAACGGTCTTCTTCCCCATGAAGTGCCCGATCTCGTTGATCGATTTGACCATGGCGTAATCGGTGGGGTTGTTCACGATGTCCTTCACGAACATGCCGTCGATCTTGAGGTAGTCGACGGGCAGATTGCGCAGATACGAGTAAGAGGAGTGGCCTGTCCCGAAATCGTCGAGCGCGAACCGGCAGCCGTAGTCCTTCATCACCTTGATGAAGTTCTGCGCGTTGGAGAGGTTCTCGATCGCGGCGGACTCCGTCACCTCGAAGATCACCTTCGCCGGCGGCACTTTCGTCTCGGTGAACTGGTCGATGACATATTCGATCAGCTTGTCGTCGCTCAGAGTGTGACCGGAAAGGTTGATGGCCAGACCGCCGAGCTTCATGATCGTCTTGCGGTTCTCGGCCATCCACTTCAGGGTTTTTTGAATGACCCAGCGGTCCACGGCCGGCATCTGGTTGGCGCGCTCCGCCTCGCGAATGAACTCCGCGGGCGGCGCCGGGTTGCCCTTTTCGTCCCGGCTGCTGAGCAGGATCTCCCAGTGCGTCTTTTCCGAGGAGTCCGGGGCGGCGGACACGATGCGCTGGCCCCGAAGCGACAGCAGATTCTCGTCGAGAGCCTTCTTGATGCGCTCCGCCCATTCCTCTCCGGCGAAGCGGAACGTGTCCTCGACATTGCTCACCTGCTCCACCTGAACGCGGTTGCCTCCGGCCTCTTTGGCCGTCCGGCAGGCGGCCGCCGCCGTATCCAGCAGCTCGGCCGCGCTTCCGCTTTCGGCGGTGACCGGCACCAAGCCGATGCTCGCGGTCAGAGAGAAGGTCTGCCCCTTGTATACGCAGCGGGACTGCTCGATGGCGACCCGCTGTCGCTCGACCACACGCTGTCCCTGCTCCTCGGAGCAATCCAGAAGCAATATGGCGAAGTCGTCGCCGCCGAAGCGCCCCATAACACCTTTGCGGCCCACGTGCTTCTTGAGCACGCCGCCGAGCTGTGCCAGCAGCCTGTCTCCGGCTTTGCGGCCGCAGGCCTCGTTGATGGCCTTGAACCCGTCCAGATCCAGATGACACAGCACGTGCGTTTTCTGATCCCGGAGCGAGGCGGTCAAGGCCTGGCGCAGGCGCTCTTCGAACTGCTTGCGATTCAAGAGCCCGGTCAGCGGATCGTGCGTCGCCTTCTGCACGAGCTTTTCGTGCATTCCGGTCAGCATGCCGAAGAGCCCCCGTTCCATGATGGGCAGATCGGCGTCGTCCAACACCTTGGCCGAGCCCCGACGCAGCTGCATCGCGAGCTCGTTCAGGCTCAACGAGGCCGTCTTTCGACCATCCGGATCGACGAAGACGTAGGTCTGTGGATCCTCGCCGATCCACGCCAAGTGCGCTCGTTTGGGGTCGGGCGTATCCTGGTCCAGCATCAGCACGTTGCCGAGCTCGAGGCTCTTGGCGCGCTCCAGCCAGCGTTTCCACTCGGCCGGAATGTCGGCCGGCTTGCGGTGCTCCGCCGTATCGGTACCGGATTCCTTGCGCCGCTCCTGGATCAGGGCCTGCTGCGCCTCGCACGTCTTGATGACTTCGGCGACGTTCTGCGTGTATTCCTGCTGGCGCTCCTGCGCGAGCCGATCGAGCTTGTCCCGCACGTCCTGGAAGACGCTCGGATCATTCTCGTACTCGGTGAGGATGCGCCGCACGAGCGGGTCCACGCTGCGCCGCAGGCTGAAGCGCGTCGTCTCGCCGGCGCGACCGGCCGCCACCTCGACGCGCCCGAGCTGATTGACCACCTGGCGGGCGGGGTGATTTTCGTTGTCGAAGAAGCCCGGATCCTGGAGCGCCACTTTGAGCAGCGGAACCGCCAGCTTGCCGACGCGCGCCTTGACGCTGTCGTCGATGCTGGGGTCCTCCACGATCGAATTGATCAGCGCTCCCACCACGTCGATGGCGTCGCGCTCGTT
The DNA here is from genome assembly GCA_964585725.1 of uncultured Ectothiorhodospiraceae bacterium. Classification (GTDB taxonomy): domain Bacteria; phylum Pseudomonadota; class Gammaproteobacteria; order HK1; family HK1; genus CAZPFD01. Next base: position 6,145 of record CAZPFD010000065.1, read on the forward strand.
GGGGCCGACCTCCTTGCGCTCGGCCTCGTCTCTGTCTTTCTGGGCGGAATCGAGCCCGCCCAGCACGCGGGAACGCAGATCGAAGCGAGTCGTCTCGTCGACCGGGCTCGCGCTGTCCTCGCGCTGCAGCCGCGACAGGAAGTCGAATATCTCGTCGACATGAAACGCCCGCGCGGCGGGCGCGGGCAGCGCCTCGGGCTCGCCCTCTTCACCGCTCCGCGGAACGGCGGGCTGGGCCAGGTGGCGCTGGAGATCCAGCAGGTTGCGTGCGGTCTGGTACGCCTGCTGCACGGCGAAGCCATAGTTGGCGACCATGCCGGGCCCGGCCGGCGGCACGGGTTCGCGCTGCGGCATGGCTCCGTGCTGCGGCATGGACCCATGCTGCGGCACCGGGGGCATCCGCTGGGCGGTTTGGGTGTCGGCCCATCGCGCGGTTCCCGTCTCGCTCCATCGTCCGGTAGCCGTGTCCGCTCCCTGCTGCGTATCGGCCTGGGTGGCCGCTTGCCCCGCGCGCCTGCCCTTGGGGCCTTCGTTCTTCGGTTGTTGGGGCGCCTTGGGGACCGGCATCTCGAGCCCGGGCAGCACATTGCTTCGCTCGAACAGCTCGTTGAGCTCGTCGTAGAGCTCACCGAGCTTGCCGATGATCATTTGCTCGAAGGATCTGAAGAGGGCAGCCCGGCCCGGCCGGCTCACTCCGGTATTCTGGAGCGCGTCGTGGTAGGCGGAGCAGATGCTGGTGGGGTGGACCGGGTTGCTCTCCTCGTCCAACGGCAGCCGCAGCAGATGCGACAGACGCCGCTCGATCTTGTAGCAGCTCTCCTGATGTCTCGGCTTCGCCTTCTCCAGGAGCTTCTTGATCTCCAACCAGTCGCTGAAGCTCTGGGTGTCGACCAGTGACAGGTCGGACATCGCGTCGCTGTCTTCGCCCTCGTCTGCCGTGTCCTGGAACTTCCCCAGCTCGTCGAGCTGGCGCGCGATGTCGTCGCGAAAAGAGCTCTGGACGGTGCTCTGGACGTTCTCGATTTCGTGAAGCGCCTCGAAGTACTCCCGCTCCTCGGCGTTGGTCCCCGCATCCCGGGCGGCCGCGAACAGCGTTTGCCGGGCCTTCTCGAAGAGCTCCTTGAGCTGGCGGCTCAAAAAGTCGTTCACGATGCCGCGGAAGCGCGCGAGAATCCGCGGCGCCTCGGTGACGATCTGGGGTATCCGGGTATCCTCGTCCGAGACCCCGGCGCGCAATGTGGCCTTGCGGGTCTTGTTGGTCTGGTCGGCCAGCGCCTGGAGCGCGTCGACGGCGTCCGGGTCCGGGTCGATGAACTCGAGCCCGAGCCCTCCCTTGAAGAGACCGGCCACTCGGGCGTCGACCTCGAAGATCTTGTGGCGGGCGCGGTAAGGGAGCGAGAAGTCGACGCGGACGCGGTCCTCGGCCGCCACCAGCCGTTCCTGGCGGGGAGGGGGCTTGGCCAGCTCCTCGCAACGCACGAAGAGCCCGCTCGGACAGAAATCCTCGATCACCCCGGCGTGGCGCGTCTCCCCCGCGGTCGTGATCGCAGCCTCGAGGCGCACCGGCTGCCGGACGTAGCGGCGTCGTTCCTTCACCGCCACCGCTCAGCCTTCGACGCGACGGAGCCGGGGCGGTGCGCCGCGCACCGCCCCCAGCGAGTGGGTTCGGATCCCGGGGAGCGCTGTCTCGATGCCGTGTGCAAGAAGTTCCCCGCTTGGCTGGCCATCCCTTCTCCTGGCCGAGGTAGCCCTATCCGGGCCGATTCCCGCGGGTGCGCTTCGGCGTGCGGTCACCTCCGGCGAAGAGATGCGAGGCACCCTGTTGCGATGCAGCAATTCCAGTATCGCGATTTCTAACCGATATCAACATCAATGAGCGCGTCGGATCGACGATATATGGCCTCGTCCTGCCCGGCAGCCCGCAGGGCGCGTCCCGCAGGGACCGGGGGCCGACGGGCGTCCGAGCTGACTAACGGCATTCCCGATTAACGGCACATACCGGCGTTTGGTTTAGGGGGAATAGGTGAGAAACCACGCGACAGCTGTCGATTTGCCCGACAAGATCGGCAAATACGAGGTCGAGGGGGTCGCCGGCCGGGGCGCCATGGGCGAGGTCTACATCGCCCACGACCCGTTCATCGACCGCAAGGTCGCCATCAAGGTCTGCTCGGCGCGCGAGACCGACACCGGCAGCAGCCGCGTGGCGCGCAAGATGTTCTACAACGAGGCCCAGTCGGCCGGGCAGCTCGACAACGCCCACATCCTGCGGGTCTACGACGCGGGCGAGGCGGACGGCGGCGTCCCCTACATCGTCATGGAGTACGTCGAGGGCGGCGACACCCTGCGCAACTACGCCAAGCCCGAGAACCTGCTTCCCATCGACAGCGTGGTGCGCATCATCCACAAATGCGCCAACGCCCTGGACTACGCGCACCGCCGGGGGGTCACCCACCGGGACATCAAGCCGGCCAACATCATGCTCACCAAGGACGGCGAGCCCAAGATCGGTGACTTCGGCATCGCCCAGCGGCTTCAGAGCGAGGCCACCCAGGTGATGGGGACCTTCGGCTCGCCGCGCTACATGTCGCCCGAGCAGGCCCGCGACCAGAACCTGACGCCGCAGACCGACATCTACTCCCTGGGCGTGGTCACCTACGAGCTGCTCGCGGGTAAACCGCCCTTCACCTCCCGCGCCCTGCCGAGCCTGGTACGCATGATCCTGCACGACGAGCCGGCGCCCCTGCGCGAGGCGCGCCCGGAGGTGCCGGAAGCGCTGGCCGCCATCGTGAGCCGCGCCATGGCAAAGGATGTGAAGGAGCGCTACCAGACCGGCGCCGAGATGGCCGCGGAACTGGCCAAGCTCCTCGACCACGACGCCGAGGAATCAAGGGACGAGCCCTCCGACGAAGAGAAGTACGAGGCGATCCGGCCGCTGTACTTCTTCAACGAGTTTTCCGACTCCGAGCTCGAGGAAGTCCTGTTCGCCAGTCACTGGGAACGCTTCGCGGCGAATCAGCCCCTGGTGACCGAGGGCAGGAAGGAGGACTCCTTCTTCGTGATCGTCTCCGGGGATGCGGCGGTTCGCATCGGAGACACCGAGATCGGCGCACTCGCCAAGGGCGACTGCGTCGGTGAGATGGGCTATCTCGCGAAGGTGCCGCGCACCGCGTCGGTGATCGCCCGCGACGACGTCGTAGCTCTCAAGATCGACACGGGCCTCATGGAGTGGGCCTCCATCCCCTGCCAGATGCGTTTTCACAAGGCATTCCAGCAGACGCTGATCGAGCGCCTGGCCCAGACCAGCGTCCGGCTCTCCCGCTGCATGCGCGGCACGGCTCGTGATTCGTGATTCG
>CAZPFD010000065.1:9597-16028 GCA_964585725.1 uncultured Ectothiorhodospiraceae bacterium
GTGTGCTCGCGCGGGCAACAAGCGTCAAACGACATCGCTCTGCAAATCGCTCTCCGAGACTGCGAAAGGCCGCTGCGCGGGCGGCTGTCAGCATTGAACTCCGCTACGCGTTGGCTCCGTTGAGTCGCGAATCACGAGTTACGAATCACGAATCACGGACTTCGCTGAGGAGATCGAAGGCAGTGCCCATCACCACCCTCGCGCAGGCGAGGAGGTCGGGCACCGGCACGAACTCGTCGGGCTGGTGGCACACGTGGAAGTCACCGGGCCCGAAGTTGATGGTCGGAATCCCCGCATCCACCACGAAGTTGCGCATGTCGCTGCCGTAGGGCGGCCCCCAGATCTGCGCCTCGCGCCCCAGCATCTCGCGGAAGTTGCGCTGCACCGCCGCCACCAGGGGCGAATCGAGCGGCGTCTCCGTGGCCTCGTTGCCGGCGATGAACTCGATGCCGTACTCGATGCCGGGCATCTCCCGCTTGACGCCCTCCAGGATCCCGCGCAGCTCCTCGGTGACCTGAGCGTAGCGCTCGTGGGGAAGCATGCGCCGGTCCACCACCAGCTCGCAGCGCCCGGCGGTGCTGTTGTGCGCCTCGCCCGCGCGAACCTGCGTCAGCCGGCACGCGGGGCTCGCCAGCAGGTGATGCTGCTGCGCCGCCACCCGCGAGTGATAGGATTCGAGGGCGGCGCCCAGGCGCGCCAGAAACATCATGGTGTCCGGCGTCACGGGATCGGTGAGGCCGCAGTGCGCGGCGGGGCCGGTGAGCGTGATGCGGTGCCAGCACGCGCCACGCGTGCCCGGACCGATGCGCGCGTCGGTGGGCTCCATGACGATGGCGTAGTCTCCGGTGTAGCCGAGCCGCAGCAGGGTCCGGGTGCCGTCCTCATCCATCTCCTCACCCATCACCGCCTGGAACATCAGGGTGCCGGGCAGCCGGGCGCGGGCCTCGTGCAGCACCTTGAGCACGGCCATGCCGTTGGCGAGCGAGCCCTTCATGTCCGACGTTCCGAGCCCGTACAGTCGATCGCCCCGGCGCGTCGCCTCGAAGGGAGGGAAGCGCCACGCGGCCCGGTCGCCCTCGCCCACGGTGTCGATGTGCCCGTTCAGGATCACCGTCGGCCCATCGCCCGTGCCGCGCACCCAGGCCACCACCTGCGGGCGGTTCGGGTCGGGCTCGCAGACGAGCTCCGCCTCGATGCCCCAGTCCCTGAGCGTCCGGAAGATGAGCTCCGCGCAGGGCTTCTCCTCGCCCGGCGGATTGCGCGTGGGAATGGCCACCATGCGCGCGGTGAGGTCGAGAATCAGCGCCTCGGGCAGCGCCGCCACCACCCCCTCCTTGGTGACCCGGGTCGGACCAACGTAACGCTCTGAATCCATTGGTAATTGACCTGACATAGACGCCCAGTTAATGCTTAGAGGCGCACTTTTACGGGTGAAATGGATGCTCTAAGAGGACCGCACGAACCCTCACAATGTCAACGGTTCTTAAAGCCCTGCTTTTGGCCCCAGAAATGACCTTCTAAACACAAAAAAGCCCGTGTTTCCAGCTACTATTCTCGTAACTTCAATCTCTTGCGTAGGTCCGACCCCACCTCTTCAGCCATGGACGATCCGACGCTCTCTGCCTACGGTCTTGATATCGACGATCCCTCGGAGCTGCCGCCGTTTCCCGACGAGGAGTATGCGACGAGGCTACAGAACGTCCGGCGGCGCATGGGCGAGCAAGGTCTCGATGCACTGCTGGTGTCCACCCCGGAGAACATCTACTACCTCTCGGGCCTCGACCACCAGGGCTTCTTCGCCTTTCACATGCTCATCGTGCCGCCCGACGGCGACCTTCACCTCATCACCCGGGCCATGGAGCGCGCCACGGTGGAGAAGCAGGCGCCGCGGGTGCGCTTCACTGGCCATGCTGACAGCGCCGACCCGGCCGCCGTCACTTGCTCGGTGCTGGCGGACATGGGTCTCGCGCGCGGCCGCTTCGGCATGGAGAAGAACAGCCTGTACTTTCCGCCGCGCATCGCCGAGGGCATCGTCGCCGGGCTGCCCGGCGTGCACTGGGTCGACGCCTCGGGGCTGGTCACCGACCTGCGCCTGGTGAAATCTCCCCTGGAGCTCGAGTACACGCGCGCCGCGGCCGCCGTCACCGACGCCATGATGCGCGCGGCCATGGAGACCGCGAGGCCGGGGGTCAACGAGCGCGACGTGGCGGCGGCGGTGCACCAAGCGATGATCCTCGCGGGCGGCGAGTTCCCCGGGTTCGCCCCCTTCATCCGCCCGACGCCGCGCCTGCACCAGGAGCACACGACCTGGCGGGATCGGGAGCTGCGCCGCGGCGAGGCCCTGTTCCTGGAGATGGCGGGCTCGATCCGCCGGTACCACGCTCCCATGGGGCGCTTCATCTATCTGGGCGAGGCGCCCGCCGGCGCACGGGAGATCGAGGCGGTGTGCCTGGAAGCCTTCGATCGCATCGTGGCCGCGATGCGGGCGGGCGTCACCGCCGCCGAAGTGTACGAAGCCTGGCAGGAACGCGTGAACGAGGCCGGCCTCTCCCACTACCGGCGCCACCATTGCGGCTACCTGGTGGGTCTCGCCTTTCCGCCGAGCTGGACCGGCGGCAGCATGGTGGTGGGGCTGCGCCACGACAGCGACCTGGTGCTGGAGCCGGGGATGGTGTTCCACCTCCTGTCCTGGCTCATGGGCACGGGCCGCGGAGACTACTTCGTCTCCAACACGGCCATCCTCACCGAGCAGGGGTGCGAAGTGCTCACGGCCATCACCCCGCACCTGCAGGTGGTCTAACCACCACTCCACCGCGGAGGTCGTCTTACCACAGAGGTCACAGAGGCAAGCACAGAGAACGCAGAGAAGACATAGTGAGGCTTGATAACTTGAAGGAGACTGGAACTCATAAGCAGTTTTCTCTGTGACCTCTGTGTTGTTCCTCTGTGTTCTCTGTGGTTGATCTTTTTGATCTTTACTTTACTTCGCAGCCGTACTCGGCGGCGCCGTCGACGAGCCACCGCCAGAGCGAGCGCGCAAAGCTGCGCTGACAGTAGAGATCGAAGCGCGGGGACGCGTCCACGGCGTGCACGAACACGTAGACGCCGCGGTACTCGCTCTGAGCACAGCGCTCCGGGCCGAAGGCCTCCGCGCGCAGATCGAGGCTGCAGCCCTTGGCCAGCAGATCCCGCGCGGCGGGGCCCTCGATACGCAGCCCCATCCAGCCGTGGCTCACGTCCGCCGCAGCGCCCCCCATCTCCTCGCACAGGCGCGACAGATCGCCGGCCACGTCCGCGCCCTTGCGCGCGGCGATCACGAACCAGCGCCCGGGCGCCTGCCACAGCAGGGTGCGCCCGCCGCGGCTGACCGCGGCGCCGGGCTCGTCCGGCAGCACCAGCCCCAGGCTCTCCCCCACCCGCTCCCGGAAAGCGGCGTCGTCGCGCGGCGCGCTCAGGTGCACGATGCCCAGCGGCCCGCGCTCGGTGAGGATCACGCCGGCGGCCTCCTCGCGCGTGGAGCCGAAGCGGCCGCTCTGATGGATCTGGTGAAGGGGAGAACGCCGTTCGAGCTTCTCAGCCACGCAGCCGCTCTCCGTCCGGATCGAAAAAGACCGTCGGCGTCACCGTGACCTCCGCCTGCTCCGCGGTGAGCGGCGACACCGCCCACAGCACCTCGCCCTCGCGCCGGGCGCCGCCGGCGACCAGCGCCAGGGCGATGGGGCACCGGAGCGCCGGGCTCCAGGCGGTGGACGTCACCCGCCCCAGACTGGGCTTGGGCGGCGCGCCCCCCGCCTCGGCGACGATCTGCGCACCGGGCGGGATGGGCGTCCTGCCGTCCCGCGAGCGCAGTCCCACCAGGCGCTCGCGCTCGGGCTCGTGATAGGCGGGGCGATTCAGCAGGCGCTTGCCGATGAACTCCTTGCGCGTGCTCAGCATGCGCTCCAGACCGAGATCGTAGGGCGTGACGCGCCCGTCGATGTCGGCCCCCACCACGAGGTGTCCCTTCTCCACGCGCAGAATGTCCATGGCTTCCAGCCCGTAGGGGATGATCCCCTGCTCGCGGCCCGCCTCCATCACCGCCTCCCACACCGCCAGCCCGTAGTCGGCGGGGACGTTGATCTCGTAGCCCAGCTCGCCCGAGAAGCTGATCCGGAACACGCGCGCCGGCGCCCCCGCCACCACGCCCTCGCGCAGGCCCATGAAGGGGAGAGCCTCGTTGCCCACGTCCATGCCCTCCGCCACCCGGGCGAGCACGGTGCGGCTCTCGGGACCCGCCAGCGCCATGGCCGCCCACTGGTCGGTGACCGAGGTGAGATGCACCTCCAGCTCCGGCCACCGGGTTTGCAGGTAGAACTCCAGGTGCGCCATGACGCGCACGGCGTTGGCGGTGGTGGTCGTCATCAGATAGTGCTGCGGGGCGATGCGGGTGGTGGTGCCGTCGTCGAAGACCACACCGTCCTCACGCAGCATGATGCCGTAGCGCGCGCGTCCCACCTCGAGCGACTTCCAACCGTTGATGTACACCCGGTTGAGAAACTCGGCGGCGTCGGGTCCCTGGATGTCGATCTTGCCCAGGGTGGAGACATCCACCATGCCGACGCCCGCGCGCACTGCACCGGCCTCGCGCCGGGACGCTTCCGACAACCCCTCGCCCGCGCGCGGGTAGTAGCGCGGCCGCAGCCACAGCCCGGAAGGGGTGAACACCGCCCCCGCCCCCTCGTGCCAGGCGTGCATGGGCGTGCGCCGCACGGGGTCGAGGAGCGCGCCGCTCTCGCGCCCGGCCAGCGCACCGAGGGTGACCGGCGTGTAAGGGGGCCGGAAGGTGGTATAGCCGACGGAGGGGATGTCGGCGTCGAGGTGGGCGGCGAGCGCCGCCAGCCCGTTCACGTTGCTGGTCTTGCCCTGGTCCGTGCCCATCCCCAGGGTGGTGTAACGCTTGAGGTGCTCGACGGAGCGATAGCCCTCGCGAACGGCCAGGCTCACGTCGTCCACGCTGACGTCGTTCTGCAAATCCACGAATTGCTTGCCGCGCCGGCGTCCGGCGAGCGGCACGACCCATATCGCGCGGCTCGTGCCGGGCGGCGGCTCCGATGTCTCCGGCACCGGCGGCACGCGCCCATCGCCGTGGCCGGTCTCCGCCGCGGCCCCGGCGCCGGCCTCGAGACCGTCGCGCAGACACTCCCCCAGGGACCCGGCGCCGCGCGCCGCGCCCGCCGAGCGCTCGCCCTGGATGCTGCGCCCGGGCACGAACATCGACGCCGCCGCATCCCACTCGGGGCGCGCCCGCGACTGGGCGTGCAGGTGCACGGCGGGATTCCACCCGCCCGAGACGCACACAAGATCGCATTCGATGTAGCGGGAACGCGCGTGCACGGCCTTGCCGCTCTCGTCGAGGCGCCTCACCTCGACCCCGCGCACGCGGCTGCGGCCGCGGGCGGCCACCACCACCGAGGCGGGCAGAATCTCGATGTCGTGTCCGCGGGCTCCGGCAGAGCGCCCGGCGCCTTCGGCGCGCGCGTCCACCACGGCGGCCACGCGCACGCCGCCCGCCGCCAGATCCGAGGCCGCGTCCCGGCCGCTGTCGTTGTTCGTGAACACCACCGCCCGGGTGCCCGCGCGCACCGCGTAGCGATTGAGGTAGGTGCGTGCCGCCGAGGCCAGCATGATCCCGGGCCGGTCGTTGTCCGCGAACACCAGCGGCCGCTCGATGGCGCCGGTGGCCAGCACCACGCGGCGGGCCCGCACGCGCCACAGGCGCTGGCGCGGCTGGTGCGCCTCGGGCGCGGAGCGGTGGTCGCCGATGCGCTCCACGATGCCGAGCAGGTTGTGGTCGTAGTACCCGAACACCGTGGCCCGCAGCAGGAGCCGCACGTTCGGAAGATCCGCGAGCTCCGCCACCGCGCTCGCCACCCAGTCCTGCGCCGGTGCACCGCCGATCTGCGCGCGCTGGCCGAGCAGGGAGCCCCCGAAGGCGAACCCTTCGTCGGCGAGGATGACGTGGGCGCCCGCGCGTCCCGCCCCCAGGGCGGCGGCCAGACCGGCGGGGCCGCCCCCGGCCACCAGCACGTCGCAGTGGGCGTGCCGCTTGTCGTAGCGGTCCTCGTCCGCCGTCTCCGGCGCGCGCCCCAGACCGGCCGCCCGGCGAATGAAGCGCTCGTAGGCCATCCACGCGCCGCGCGGCCACATGAAGGTCTTGTAGTAGAAACCCGCAGGGAGCAGAGCGGAGAACATCCCGGTCAGGGCGCCCGCGTCCCACGCCAGCGACGGCCAGCAGTTCTGGCTGCGGGCGTGCAGCCCCTCGAACAGCTCCGTCTGCGTGGCGCGGGTGTTGGGCTCGCTCTGCCAGCCCGTGCGCAGCTGCACCAGCGCGTTGGGCTCCTCGGCGTCGGCGGCGAAGATGCCGCGCGGGCGGTGATACTTGAAGCTGCGTC
>CAZPFD010000066.1:0-15966 GCA_964585725.1 uncultured Ectothiorhodospiraceae bacterium
GTACTCAACAACCGGGGCAGGCGGGGTGAGCGCGGCCGTCAGCCGCGGCGATCGCGCCGGAACGCGCTCGAACGAAGGCGCACCCGCGAGGGACGGCTACGCCTGCTTTTGCCCGAGCTCCGCGCCTACTTGGAAATGCTCCAACAGCCAGCGCGCCGCGTTCTCGAGATTCACCCGGAAGCTGTAGATATCACCCGCACGATGGCCCCGGGGAATGCAGCGGGGAGACCACGGCGACGGGCGTATCACGCTTGCGCTCACCACAGCGGCTCGAGTCCGAGATCCGAGAATATCGGATGGCGGCTCACGAGGCGCAGCTCTTCGATGAGGCTCTGCGCGGCCAGCATGCGGTCGAAAGGATCAAACGTCGTCCGCGTCCTGGGACGGATCCTCTTCCCACTCGTAGCGCCGCGGCGGGGGCAGCGGGTCGCGGCGGCGCAGCAGGAAGGCCGCGAGCACGCCGGCGAGGGCGCCGAAGAGATGCGACTCGAAGGAGACGCCCGGCCTGGTGGGCAGGACGCCCCAGACCATTCCCCCGTAGAGGAAGAAAACGATCATCGCGAGCGCCATGGAGGGCCGATCCCGGCGCAGCACCCCGATCACGAAGACGAAGAGCAGCATCCCGTGGGCGAGGCCGCTGGCGCCGAGGTGGGCGCCCTCCCGGGCGAGCAGCCAGACGGCGACACCGGAGCCGAGCCAGATCATCGGCAGCGCGATCCTGGCGGCGCGGGGGAAGCCGTAGAGCATGGCCGTGCCGAGCACCAGGAGAGGCGGGGTGTTGGTGAGCAGGTGCGTGAAGGAGCCGTGCACCAGCGGGGCGGTGACAACGCCGTGCAGGGCCTCCGGCTGCCCGGGGCGGATGCCCAAGAGGCCCACCGGGAAGCCCAGCGCCGCCGCCGCGGTCTGGATGACCCAGAGCGCCGCGGTGAAAAGGGCGGTGATGGCGGCGGCGCGCTTCAGGGAGATCTCGCGCATGGGCACAGTGTACGGAATCAGCGCCATCGCGCTCGGGTGTCTCGCCCGGGTCGCGGCGGCGATGCCGCTGGCGGCAGCAGGTTTTCGGCGGGATTACGCTGCGCTCCATCCCGCCCTACGGTGCCTCACGAGGCGCAGGCGGGGGGCGCAAGCGGGCTACCCCTGCTCTTTCCCCGGGTCCGGGCCTACCTCGTACAGTCCGGAGGGGGTGAGGAGAAGCCTGGTCGTGCCGCGCTTGAAATGCTCCACGACCCGGTGCGCGTCGACCAGGTCGAGAAGGGTCTCGTTGTCCTGCTCCTCGAGCGTCGCGCGGCTGATGTACAGCCAGCGCGTCGCGTTCTGTAGATTGACGCGGAAGCCGTAGATGTCACCCGCGTAGCTGTCCTCCACGATTGATCCGGGGAATGCATCCTGCAACCGGGAGACCACCGCGGCGATCTTTTCTCGGATCATTGCGTTAGAACACAGCTGCTCCAACCCTCGACCCATCGCCTCGCCGAGCGGGTCGGTTGGCGCCCGAAGATGCCGGTGCCTCAGGATAGGAGCCGCCCCTCGCCGGAGAGCAGCCCCGACTGGCGCAGGGTCCGCACGTAGGCCGCGAGAGCGGAGGCGTCCTGAAAGCGCTCTTCGGGCCGGTAAGCCAGCATGCGGTTCACGAGCGGCTGTAGGCCCGCGAGGTGCGGAGGCAGCGCGGGGACGGGCTCGTTGAGGTGGTTCATCGTGGTGGTGGTGTCGGAGTCTCCGTGATAGGGGCTCTCCCCCGTCAGCATCTCGTAGAGGACGACGCCCAGGCTGTAGATGTCGCTGCGTCCGTCCACCGCCTCCTCCAGGACCACCTCGGGGCTCACATAGTCGGGCGTTCCCAGGGCGCCCTCGCTCGGCGGGAGGTGGCCGCTGAGACGCACCGAGACGCCGAAGTCGGTCAGCACCGGCGTGCCGTCGCCGCGGAACAGAATGTTGCCCGGCTGGATGTCCCCGTGAATGATCCCGGCACGGTGCGAGGCGTGGAGGCAGCGGGCCGTGGTCTCCACCAGCCCGAGCGCGTCCGCGGGCGACATGCCCTCGGTTATCGGACGCCTGAGATTGCCGCCTTCCAGATATTCCATGGTCGTGTAGTACGTATCTCCGGCTCTTCCCGCCTGATAGACGGCGACGACGTTGGGGTGTCTCAGGGACAGCGTGACCAGCGCCTCGGTGAGGAAGCGCTCCAGGTACTTCGGGGTCCCGGCCCGGGAAGGCTCCAGGACCTTCAGCGCCACGCGGCGCCCCGAGGGCGCTTCCACCGCCAGGAACACCGACGCCATGCCGCCCTGGGCGACGAGCGTCTCGATGTCGTAGCCGGGGATGTTCATGGTGCCGGTCGGAGACTTCATCTCCTCCATATAGACTATTGTTGATTAATGGGATAACTAAAATTAATATTGCGCTCATCGCATTAGGAAAACTGATGTGCTCAACTACAACTTGCTCGAAGCGCTCGCCGCGGTGGTGGAGCAGGGCAGCTTCGAGCGTGCGGGTGAGGCGCTCAGCCTGACCCAATCGGCGATCTCGCAGCGGATCAAGCTGCTCGAGGCGCGCCTCGGCCAGCCGGTGCTCGTCCGGGCGCCCATCCTGGAGCCCACCGCGCTGGGCAAGCGCCTGCTGCACCACGTCACCCAGGTGCACTTGCTGGAGCAGGATCTGAAGAGCGAGATTCCCATCTTCGGCCGCGATGAGACGCGGCTGCGCATCACCCTGAATGCCGACAGCCTGGCCACCTGGTGGCTCAGCGCCATCTGCGACTACTGCCGCGAGCAGCGCATCCTGCTCGACCTGGTGCTCGAGGATCAGGACGTCGGTCTGCGCCGCATGCGGGCGGGCGAGGTGGCTGCCTGCCTATGCAGCTCGGAGCAGGCGGTCCAGGGCGCGCGCTGCGTGTATCTCGACACCATCGCGTACCGCGCCTACGCGCGCGCGGACTACCTGGATCAGTATTTCCCCAACGGGCTGACGAGCAGCGCCCTGGCGAGCGCGCCCGCCGTGGTGTTCGGTCCCTACGACCGGCTGCACGAGCGCTTCCTCGAGAAGGTCGGCTACGGAGGCTATTATCCGTACCATCTCTGCCCCTCGTCGGAAGGTCTCGTGAAGATGGTGCTCTCGGGGCTCGGCTACGGCCTGCTGCCGGAGCTGCAGGTCGCCGACGAGGTGCGCAGCGAGCGGCTCGTGCATTTCGCGACGGAGCACGTGCTCGAGGTGCCGTTGTACTGGCACTACTGGCGCCAGGGCGGCAATCTGCTCGAAGGCGTGACGCAGCAGCTGCTGAGCGCGGTGCCCTTGAAGCATGAGCCCGACGTGCCGAGCGAATCCGTCGCCGGCTAGCCCGGCGCCGCTTCCGGCGCCCTGATCCCCTCGCAGCACGCACCTCTCGCGCCGGTCAGGGCGCGCCGCGCCTTGCACGCAATTACCAGGTGCCGTCAATTCATTTTCCTAATGCTTATATTCATTCTGCTAATGCCGCTGTCACTATATTAATTTCACTAATGCCCCTCGCCGAGATTACTTTCCATACGAGCTCGAGTCTTCATCTTCATCAGAAAAAAGAACGAGCGCTTCGCGATTTCGCCTGATCAACCCACGCTCGTCAGCCGGCGACCTGCATACGATCGGCCTGCGAACCGTTGACCGAGGTGAGACTCATGCTGATTAACGAGCTGAAGCGACCCATAACAATCATAAACCTCGAGGACTACGGCCTCGACTCGACCCGCTTCCTGGCCAGAACCGCCGAATGCTGCCAGGACCTGGAGTGGGACGATTACCTGCTGCGCCAGCAGCAGATCGAGTTTCTGCAATCGACTCTTCCCGAGGAGCGGACGCGTGCGCGCAGCGACAGGTTCTGGCTCGCGTTCTATCTCGGAGAGGCGCCGCGCTCGGAGGTGGAGGCGCTCCTCGCCGACCTGTCGCAGGCGCAACGGGCCAGGTACCACGGTATCAGACCCATCCGCCGCCGGGCGATCTCGGAGTTCAGGCTGCGCTTCAACGGGCACTGGCGCATCGAGCGCGTGCCCGCAAGCAGCTTCGGGCAGGACCACGCGCTGATAGCCGAGGAGGGTGCGTGCGACTACCGCACCACGCAGCGCACGTTCAACGAGCTGCGCGACGACATGGTGGACGACGATCTGCTGCATCTCCTGCGCGCGCTTGCCGCCGAGCTGCGCGAGAAGGAGCCCACGATCGCCGCGCTCAACGCCTTCGTGCACCACACGCAGATCGTCTGCTACCCCGACCAGTACGCGACCAACTCCCCCGAGGGCATTCACCAGGACGGGATGGACTACATCGTCTCCGCGCTCGTCGTGGCCCGCGACAACGTCACCGGCGGCAAGAGCATCGTCTACGGCAACGACAAGCAGACCAAGCTGCTGGAGATCGAGCTGCAGCCCGGCCAGGGGATCCTCCAGCCGGATCGCGATACGGATCTGTGGCACGCGGTCACGCCCATCCAGTGCCGCGATGCGGGCCGGCCCGGCGTACGCTCGACCATCGGCTTCGATTTCACCGTGGGGACGGCGTGAGGGGAGTGCACATGAACGCATCGAATCCGACGGGGCATCTGGAGGCAGCGGGTCTGTCGCGCGAGGCGGCGGCCGTGCCGGCGCCGCGCGGGGCGGACTTGCAGGCGCCCCGGCGCCTGAAGCTGAATCTGTTCGCGGGCGAGGTGTGCATCAGCAAGCTCGCAGCGCTCGACGCGGGCTCTTTGAGCGGGCGCACGGGAGTGCTGGCGGCGGTCTTCGAGCGCAACCAGGTCTCGCTCATACACGAGGCGGACGCCGGGCTCGAGGAGCGGGCGCTGGCGCACGAGGACGGGTGGAGAGTGCTCCAGATCGACGGCGTTCTCGAGTTCGGCCTGTCCGGAATCCTGCACCGGGTGCTCGCGCCGCTGGCCGAGGCGGGGGTCGGCGTGCTCGTCGTCTCTTCCTTCGATACGGATTACATACTCGTGAAAAAGGAGCACCTGTTCGCCGTGACCCGGTGCTTGACGGATCACCGGATCGAGGTCCGCAGGCGGGAGGCAAGGCCATGCTAGACATCGCCGCGATGGGCGCATTGGTGGCCGGAAGCCTCATCGTCGCCATCGGCGGACAGAACGTCTTCGTGCTCAAGCAGGGCCTGCTCAGGAACAACGTCTTCTACGTGTCGGGGATCTGCTTCCTGTGCGACGTTCTGCTGATGACCGCGGGGGTGATGGGCCTCGGTATGCTGGTGCGCTCGTCACCCGAGCTCATGGTGGTGCTGGCACTGGCGGGTGCGCTCTTCCTGTACGGCTACGCGTTTCACGCGCTGTACCACGCCTACCAGGGACAGGCGCGCATGCAGGTGCGATCGGCCGGCGGCGACTCCCGATCGTCGTTGAAAAAGGCGGTGATCGCGACGCTGGTGATAACCCTGGTCAACCCCCACGTGTACGTCGACACCGTGGTCGTGGTGGGGGGGATCGGGGGCACGTTGACTCTCGACGAGAAGCTTTGGTTCCTGTGCGGAGCGCTTGCAGCCTCGTTCGTGTGGTTCTTCGGGGTGGGGTACGGGGCCCGCCTGCTCTCGCCTCTGTTCGAGCGCCCGCGCACCTGGCGGCTGTTCAACCTCGCGACCGGCGTCGTCATGTTCTGGATCGGCACCGGCCTGCTGGCCTTCAGTATCGGTAACCCTTTCCCCGAGGCTTCGGCGGGTGGGTTTTGAGCCGCTCCCACGGTGAAGCCTGTCCGGCGGGATTACATCCCGCCCTACGTCAGGCTTCGGCGCCCCGTGGGAGCGGCTTTCAGCCCACCTTTGCGGGGGATTACATCCCGCCTTTGCGGCGGGATTTCATCGCGCCCTACATGAGGCCGGCTTCCTTGTAGTACCTGACGGCGCCGGGGTGCAGCGGGCAGCCGCCGTTCAGGGCCGGATCCGCGGCGTCCTTCGCGTTGAACGCGCCGAGCGCGGCGTGGATCTGGTCGAGCTTGCCGGCGTTCTCCACGATCGCCTTGGTGAACGCGTACACCACGTCCTCCGAGACGCCCGGGCGCGAGATGATGTTGGTGGCGGTCTTGATCGTCTGCACCGCCTCGTCCTGCCCCGGGAAGGTGCCGGCGGGCAGCGTGGCCGGCACGAACCCGTGCGCCTTCATCTTCTCGATGACCTCGCCCGAGAGCGGCAGCACGCGCATCTGGTTCACGGTGGTGAGCTCGGTCGCGGCCGGGTGGCCCTTGGTCACGATGTGCGCCCACATGTCGGCGCGGCCGTCGGAGATGGCGCTGGAGGTGGCGGCGCGCTTGAGCGACTTGACGCTGCCGCCCTGCGCCTCGATGAACTCGTAGTCGACGCCGTAGGCGTCGAGCACCTGGCGCACGGTCTGCTCGCCGGTGCCGCCGACCTTGGCCGTGATCAGGCGCACCTTCCTCTCGCCGCTCACGATCTGGTCCCACGAGGTGATGCCGGACTTGGCGCTGACGAACGCCCCGAAGTAGTAGGTGTCGAGGCCGCCGAGCACCCCGCGAACCTTGTCCTGCTTCGCCTCGAAGGGCGCACGGCCCTCGCATCCCGGCTTGGTCGCGGTGGGAAAGCTCATGCCCAGCTCCGCCTCGCCCTGCTGGAGCAGCTTGACGTTGCCGACGCCGCAGGCGACGGGCAGCACGCTCACCGAGGAGCCCTCCGGCAGATTGGCCTTGGCCAGCTCCGCGATGCCCGCGCCGTAGTTGTACCACGAGGAGCCGAGACCGCAGGTCGCGAAGCGCACGTCCACCGGCTCCGCCGCGGATGCCAGGGGGCTCATGCCGGCGCCGAGCGCGCCGATCAGTAACAGGGTTCTCAGAACTCTCATTCGTCTTCCTCCTCTTCTTCTGAGTGTCTGCGCATCCTATCACGTCATGGCGGCAGCGCTCCCTAATCGAGGCACCGGCGGATCTGCGCCTCCGCGTCCGGGGCCAGCACCGCCTCCAGGTCGACCCGGTCCTCGCCGGGCACCCGGATGCGCGTGAACGTGAACGGATCCGCGCCCGCCGGCACGGTGGCGTCGAGCCCCATCTTCGCGCTCACGCCGTCGCGGGCGGAGGGGTCGAGCTTGGAGCCCTGGGCCTCGGGGATGACGAGCAGATCGCGGTTGGCCTGAAAGCGCGTGGCCACGGCCCAATGCACCTGCTCGGGGTCGCGCACGTCCACGTCGCGGTCCACCACGATGACCTGCTTGATGTCGTAGTGGGCGGCGAAGGCGCACAGGATGATGTTCTTGGCCTGGGCCTCCTGGTGCTTGTCGATGCGCACGAAGAGGTGGTAGCGGCACACGCCGCCGAAGGACAGGTGCACGTCGAGCACGTTGGGAAAGGAGCGGCGCAGGTAGGCGAGCAGGGTGGCCTCGCGCGGTATCCCGCCCAGCAGCAGGTGCTCGAGCCCGCCCCCCACGATGGTGTGGTAGATGGGCGCGCGGCGCTGGGTGATGGCGTCCACCTGGATCACCCGCTGGTTCGCGCGCGGCCCGTAGTACTGGGGAAACTCGCCGAACGGTCCCTCCGGCTCGCGCACGTTGGCCAGGAGCCGCCCCTCGAGGACGATCTCCGCGCGCGCCGGCACGCGCAGCTCGCTGCTCACGCAGCGGGCCACCTCGAGGGGCGCGCCGTGCAGGCTGCCCGCGATCTCGAGCTCGTCGTGGTCGATGGGAGTGATGGCCTGGGAGGCGAGAAGGGTCAGGGGGTCGACGCCGACGACGATGGCCACCTCCAGGGGCTGGTTCTCGGCCTCGGCCATCTCCGCGTAGGCGAAGGTGTGGCGCGGCAGGATCAGCACCCCGATCCGGTCCGGGCCGCTGATCTGGCAGCGGTTGATGGAGACGTTCTGCACGCCGGTCTTCGGGTTGCGCGAGATGAGCAGGCCCGCGGTGATGTAGGGGCCGCTGTCGTGCTCGTTGTGGGTGGGGATCGGCAGCAGCCGCGGGATGTCCACCGCGCGGTGCACCGCCTCCTGGACCGGGGCGTCCTGCACCTCGCGCCACGGCAGGGGCGCATCGGTGGCGGCCTGGTAGCGCTCGGAGACCTCGCTCTCGGCGACGCCCATGGCCTCCGCGGCCCAGGCGCGGCTCGCGAGCAGGTTGCTGACCACCGGCACAGGGTGCCCGTCGGGCTCGGGGAAGAGCACCGCCGACTCCGCTTCCAGGCGCTTGGCGACGGCGGCCAGCTCGTAGCGCAGGGCGAGGCCGGGGCGCGCCGCGCGCAGGCGCCCGCTGCCCGCCAGGTGGCGGAGCCAGGTCCTCAGCTCGGTGAAGGGCCCCGCTGCCGCGGGGCGCGCTCGCGGTGGCGCCATGGCGCGAACCTCCCTTCGCGGCATTCTAACGCGCCCGGCCCGGCCTCCTGCAGATGGAGGATCGCCGCGGGCTATAATTTGTTGAAAAGACCGCGCGCAGGGGAGGGAGGCATGTCCAGTGCGGTTCGCATTCTTCAGGGCGGATTCGGACGGGCGGCGCTGCTCCAGATGGATCAGCCCCTCGTGCCCCACGCCCACTCGCAGACCCACGTGCTGCTCAAGGCCAGCGGCGCCGACACGTGGTTCGGGGTGCGCGGCACGCTGCAGCCGCTGACCGACCGCACGGCGGTGCTGGTCAACGCCTGGGAGCCGCACTTCTACGGCCACCGGCGGAACGCCCCGCAGACGCTGATCCTGGCGCTCTACGTGGAGCCCGGGTGGCTCGCGAAGCTCGATACCGCGCTCGCCACCAGCGCGCATCCGCACTTCTACCCCAGCCCCTGCGTCGAGATCTCGCGCCGGGTGCGCGCGCTCACCGACGCCCTGGTCGCCGACATGCTCTATCGCGTGGTGATGAACGGCCGCATGGCGGAGGAGCGCATCTTCGAGCTCATGATCGCGGTCATCGATCGATTCTCGGAGTGGCGCGCCCTGCGGCCCGGGGGCCTGATCGGCGATGCGCGGGTGCGCCGGGCCATCGGCTACATGCGCGAGAACCTCGGGCGGCGCCCCGACATGGCCGAGCTCGCCGGGGTGGCGGGCCTCTCGCGCGCGCACTTCTTCGAGCTCTTCCGCAAGGCGACGAACCTGACGCCGGGCATCTACTTCAACGTGCTGCGCATGGAGACGGCGTTCGAGCGCATCACCCGCAGCAACGTGTCCCTGGCGGAGCTCACCCTGGACCTCGGCTTCAGCGCCCAGAGCCACTTCTGCCGCTTCTTCCGCCACCACCAGGGCGTCCCGCCGAGCGAGTACCGCAAGGTGGCGGACGTGTTCGAACCGGTCGACCGCTCCGCACTCCAGTAACCGGACGAAGCGCCGCGATCCGACTGCGGGGTAAATCCGCCGACCGCCCGGTAAGCGTGCTCCCTGCGGATGTTCTTATCATTCCGTGACCATGGGCGAGCAACAAGCGATCACTGCCCTCGTCGGCCGGCCGGTGGAGCGCCTCGAGGATGCGGCGCTGCTGACCGGGCGCGGGCGCTTCGCGGACGACCTCGCGGTCACACCCGCGACGCGGCATGCGGCGGTGCTGCGCTCGCCCCACGCGCACGCGAGGATCCTGCGCGTGGATGCGGAGCAGGCGCTCGCCCTCGAGGGCGTCGAGGCGGTGCTGACCGGGGAGGACGTGCGCGCGTGGTCGGCGCCCTTCATGGTGGGCGTGCGCCAGCCCATGGAGCACTGGGCGGTGGCGGTGGACCGCGTGCGCCACGTGGGGGAGCCGGTGGCGGTGGTGGTCGCCCGCGATCGCTATCGCGCGGAGGACGCCCTCGATCGGATCCGGGTCGAGTACGAGCCGCTGCCGGTGGTCGTCGATCCCGAGACCGCGGCCGGGGCCGACGCACCGCTGCTGCACCCGGACGTGGGCAGCAACGTGGTGAGCGACCGCACGTTCCGCTACGGCGATCCGGATGCGGCGTTCGCCTCGGCCTTCCGGCGCGTGGGCCTCGAGGTGCGCTATCCGCGCAGCGCCTGCACCCCCATCGAGTGCGGCGTCATCGTCGCCGAGTACGATCCGGCCGGGGACGCCTACGACGTGCTCGCCAACTTCCAGGGGCCGTTCACCCTGCACCCGGTCATGGCGCGGGCGCTGGGCGTGCCGGGCACGCGCCTCAGGCTGCGCACGCCCGCGGACTCCGGGGGCAGCTTCGGCGTCAAGCAGGCGTTGTTTCCGTACATCGTCGCCATGTGCCTCGCCGCGCGCAAGGCGGGGCGCCCGGTGAAGTGGGTGGAGGACCGCCTCGAGAACCTCACCGCGATGACGTCCTCCACCAACCGGGTGACCGCGATCGAGGCGGCGGTGTCGGAGGCGGGCGAGGTGTTCGCCCTGCGCTTCGATCAGCTCGAGGACTGCGGGGCGTATCTGCGCGCGCCCGAGCCCGCCACCCTCTATCGCATGCACGGCACCCTGACCGGGCCCTACCGCGTGCAGCACCTGGCGGTGCGCAACCGCGTGGTGCTGACCAACAAGACGCCCACCGGCTTGAACCGCGGATTCGGCGGGCCGCAGCTCTACTTCGCCCTCGAGCGCCTGATGCAGCGCATCGCCCGCGAGCTGGAGCTGGATCCTTTGGACGTCATCCGCCGCAATCTCGTCGCGGCCGGATCCTTCCCCTACCGGGCGCCCGCGGGCTCGCTGCTCGACTCCGGCGACTACCCGGCGGCGGTGGCGCGCGCGGTGGAGGAGGGCGGCCTCGCGGAGCTCCAGGCGCGGCGCGAGCGCGCGCGGCGCGAGGGGCGTCTCTACGGCATCGGCTACGCGGCGGTGGTCGAGCCCAGCATCTCCAACATGGGCTACATCACCACGGTGCTGACGCCCGAGGAGCGCCGCCGCGCGGGGCCCAAGGGCGGCGGGGCGGCGGTGGCCACGGTGAGCATCGATCCGGTGGGTGCGGTGGCGGTGAGCATCGACTCCACGCCCCAGGGGCAGGGGCATCGCACGGCGATCGCCCAGGTGGTGGGGGAGGTGCTCGGGCTCGCGCCCGAGGAGATCGCCGTCCAGGTCGAGCACGACACCCTGAAGGACGCCTGGTCCATCGCCAGCGGCAACTACTCGAGCCGCTTCTCGGGCGCGGTGGCGGGGGCGGCGCACCGCGCGGCCGTGAAGGTGCGCGCGCGCCTCGCGCGCATGGCCAGCGCGCAGCTCAACGTCGCCCCCGAGCAGCTCGGCTTCGGGGGCGGGCGCATCTACGCGCTCGGCAATCCCGAGAACAGCGTGCCGCTGCGGCGCGTGGCCGGCGCCGCCCACTGGTCCCCCGGCAGCCTGCCCGAGGGCGTCGAGCCCGGCATGCGCGAGACCGAGTTCTGGTCGATGCCGGAGCTCGAGCCGCCGGACGACGCGGATCGCATCAACAGCTCCGGCGCCTACGGGTTCATCTTCGATTACTGCGGGCTGGAGGTCGACGCCGACACGGGGCGGGTGCGCATCGATCGCTACGTGACCCTGCACGACCCCGGGCGCATCATCAATCCCGAGCTCGTGGACGGCCAGGTGCGCGGCGGGTTCGCCCACGCGCTGGGCGCCGCGCTCTACGAGTCCTTCGTCTACGGCGAGGACGGCAGCTTCGCCTCGGGCTCGTTCATGGATTATCTGGTGCCGACGGCCAACGAGGTGCCGGATCCGATCATCCTGCACATGGAGTCGCCCTCGCCGTTCACGCCGCTCGGGGCCAAGGGGGTGGGCGAGGGCAACTGCATGAGCACCCCGGTGTGCATCGCCAATGCGGTGGCCGATGCCCTGGACGTGCGCGACATCGAGCTGCCCCTGACCCCGCCGCGGGTGGCGGCGCTCGTCCACGGCGCGGAGCGTGCGCCCTCCGAGCGGGTGCAGGCGCAGGCGCCCCCGGAGCCGGCCGCCGAGGGCGGGCTCACGGGCGAGGGCACCGCCAGCGTGCCCGCGGCGCCGGAGGAGGTGTGGCGGGTGCTCCTCGATCCCGCAGCGCTCGCCGCCGTGATTCCCGGATGCCGGGAGCTGGAGGCGCTGGGCGATCACCGCTACCGCGGGCAGCTCGAGCTCGGCGTCGGTCCGGTGCGCGGGCGCTTCACCGCCGAGGTGCGCTATTCCGATCTGGACGAGCCCCGTTCGCTGACGCTCTCCGGCAGCAGCGAGAGCGCGCTCGGATCCTCCGCCGCCACCGGGCGCATCGAGCTCGCGCCCGCGGACGGGGGCACCCGGGTGCGCTACCGCTACCGCGCCGAGGTCGGCGGCAAGCTCGCGGCGGTGGGCGGGCGCATGCTCCAGGGGGTCGCGCGCAGACTGATCGGCCAGTTCTTCGAGCGCCTGGCCGCGCAGGCCGGCGGCGAGGCGCCGCCGCGGCCGCGCGGGTGGTGGCGGAGGCTGCGGGCATGGCTGGGGTTGCAGCGATGAAGCCCGCGGCCTTCGACTACATCCAGGCCGAGAGGATCGACGAGGCGCTCGATGCCCTGGCCGAGCTCGGAGACGCGGCGCGGGTGCTCGCGGGCGGGCAGTCCCTGGTCGCCATGCTCAACATGCGCCTGACCGAGCCCGAGGCCCTCATCGACATCATGCGCCTCGGGGATCTCGACACCATCCGCGCCCGCGACGGGTGGCTCGAGGTGGGCGCGGCCGCCACCCAGTCGAAGCTCGAGGCCTGGCCCGGGCTCGCCGAGCGCGCGCCCCTGCTCGCCCGGGCCCTGCCCTGGGTGGGGCACTGGCAGACGCGCAGCCGCGGCACCGTGTGCGGATCCATCGCGCACGCGGATCCGAGCTCGGAGCTCCCGCTGTGCCTGGCGGTCCTGGGCGGCGAGGTGAAGCTGCGCTCGCGCCGCGGGCGGCGCACGCTGGGGGCGCAGGAGTTCCAGACCGGAATATTGACCACGGCGCGCGCGGCGGACGAGCTGGTGGAGGCGGTGCGCTTTCCGCTGCGCCGCGAGGGTGCGGGCTACGCCTTCCAGGAGATCGCCATCCGCCGCGGCGACTTCGCCCTGGTGGCGCTGGCCGCCGAGGTGCGCCGGGCGTCCATTCGGCTGGGCGTGGGCGGGGTCACGGATCGGCCCGAGGTGCGCGAGTGGCCCATCCTGGAGGACGCGATGCTGGCCGATGCGCTGAACGACTTCGCCTGGGAGATGGGCGGTTACAGCGACGGCCACGCGAGCGCCGCCTACCGCCGCGAGCTGGTGCGGCGCATCGGGCCGCGGGTCGTCGGGGAGGCGATGGCATGCCGCGCATGAGCGGGGAGGGCGATCATCTGATCCGGCTCACGCTGAACGGGCGGCCCGTGAGCGGGCGCGCCGAGCCGCGCACCCTGCTGTGCGATTTTCTGCGCCACGCGCTCGGCGCCACCGGCACCCACGTGGGGTGCGAGCACGGGGTGTGCGGCGCGTGCACCGTGCGCGTGGACGGCGAGCCGGCGCGCTCGTGCCTGATGTTCGCCGTGCAGGCGCAGGGCAGATCCATCGAGACCGTGGAGGGGCTCGCGGCGGCGAACGGGGAGCTGTCCGCATTGCAGCGCGCGTTCCGGCGCCACCACGCGCTCCAGTGCGGATTCTGCACCCCGGGGATTCTGATCTCGCTCGCCAGCTACCTCGAGCGCAATCCCCGCCCCTCGGAAGAGCAGGTTCGGGAGGTGCTGAGCGGGCATCTGTGCCGCTGCACCGGCTACACGGGCATCGTGCGCGCCGCGATGGACGTCGTCTCCGCCGGCGCTCGCGGTGCGGAGGGCGAGCATGTTTGATCTCGGGCAGAGCTTCATCGCATCCGTCGAGCGCGAGCCGGAGGCGACGGCCATCGTCGACGGCGACCTGCGCCTGAGCTACGCCGAGTGGCGGGAGCGCATCCTGCGTGTGGCCGGCGCGCTGGAGGGCATGGGCCTCGCGCGCGGCGATCATCTGGTGACCGCCCTCCAGAACCGCTGGGAGGCGGCCACTTTGCACTGGGCGTGCCAGCTCGCGGGCATCATCATCACGCCCCTCAACTGGCGCATGACCGCGGACGAGCTCGGCTACTGCGTGGAGGATGCCGCGGCGCGGGCCGTGGTGTTCGAGCCCGCCTCGGCCGATGCGGCGGCCGGCGCCCCCGCCGCGCAGGGGCTGCCGCGCATCGCCGTGGGCGGCGCCGAGGGCGGCAGTGCGCGCTTCGAGGATCTGCTCGCGTCGCAGCCCGCCGGCGGCGATCCGCGGGCCGGGCCCGACGACGTGTCGCTCATGCTGTACACGTCGGGCACCACCGGGCGCCCCAAGGGCGTGCCCCGGCGCCACCGCAGCGAGCGCGCGGCGGCGCTGGCCCACGTGGCCCAGAACCTCTACGCGTACGGCGAGCGCACCCTCGGGGTCATGCCGCTGTATCACACCATGGGCGTGCGCTCGCTGCTCGCGATGTCGCTCATCAACGGCTGCTTCGTGTGCCAGCCCCGCTTCGAGGCCGCCCGCGCCCTCGAGCTTCTCGAGCGCGAGCGCATCACCAACCTCTACCTGGTGCCGACGCTCTACCACGACCTGCTGCACCACGAGGCGTTCACGGGCACGGACGTCTCCTCGGTGCGCAAGCTCGGCTTCGCCGGGGCGCCCATGCCGGAGGGGCTGCTGCGCAAGCTCGCCGACGCGTTCAAGCCGGATCTGTTCGTCAATCACTACGGCTCCTCGGAGGTGTACACCCACACCATCAATCAGGATGCACCCGCCAAAGCCGGCTCCGCGGGCAAGGCGGGGCTCAACCAGCTGATCCGGGTGGTGCGCCTCGACGCGCAGGGCCCCGCGGATCTGGCCGCACCCGGCGAGGAAGGCCAGATCATCGCGAGCCTGGCGGGGGACGAAGCGTTCGAGGGCTACTGGCACCGCCCGGACGCGGACGAGAAGGCGCTGCACGGCGGCTGGTACTACACGGGCGACACCGGGTACTTCGACGAGGCCGGGGATCTGTTCGTCACCGGCCGGGTCGACGACATGATCATCACCGGCGGCGAGAACGTCTCGCCGGTGGAGATCGAGAGCGTGCTCTCGCTGCATCCCGCGGTCGAGGAGGTGGCGGTGGTGGGCCTCCCCGACGAGCGCTGGGGCCAGCGCGTGACCGCCTTCGTGAAGCGGCGCGGGGCGGTGGATGCCGGAGCGCTGGACGAGCACTGCCGCAGCTCCGCGCTCGCCCGATTCAAGCGGCCCCGCGAGTACGTCTTCGTGGAGGCCATCCCGAAGTCGCCGGTCGGGAAGATTCTGAGGCGCATGCTGAAGGCGGGAGACTACGAACCGGAGGAGGGCAAGGCGACATGAGCCAGGATTTCACCACGACGGATCCCAGGCTGAAGGATCTGGACGGGTTTCGCGTGACGGTGGACGAGGATGCGGAGCGGGCGGACATCGTTCTCGATCGCCCGCCTTTGAACGTGATCACCATGCGCGAGCGCGAGCAGCTGCGCGCCGTCTTCGAGGCGCTCGATCGCGACCCCGCGGTGCGCGTCATCGTGCTGCGCTCGGCGGGCGAGCACTTCTCGAGCGGGGGCGAGATCCCCGGCTTCCTCGAGCAGACGCCCGAGCACGTCTCCCAGCTGGCGCGCAACGTAGCGGCGCCGGAACGCTGCACCAAGCCGGTGATCGCGGCCATCCGCGGGTACTGCTTCGGGGTCGGGTTCGAGCTCTCGCTCGCCTGCGACTTCCGCATCGTCGCCGAGTCGGCTCAGCTCGCGCTGCCCGAGCAGCGCATCGGCATGATCCCGGGCTCGGGCGGATCGGCGCGCCTGGTCGGATATATCGGCGTCCCGCGCACCAAGGACATGGTGATGCGCGCGCGGCGCATCTCGGGCGCGGAGGCGCACGCCTGGGGGCTCGCCCTCTCGGTGGTGCCGGACGCCGAGCTCGAGGACGCGGTGGACGGCCTGGTCGGGGAGCTTCGCGGCTTCTCGCCGCTCGCCCAGCGCACCGCGAAGCGCGTCATCGACGGGGCGCAGGACGCGCCGCTGCATGTCGCCATCGAGCTCGAAGGCGAAGCTTACGGACGGCTGCGCAGCTCGGATGATTTCCGCGAGGGCGTGGAGTCGTTCAAGGCCAAGCGCAAGCCGAGCTTCAAGGGAA
>CAZPFD010000067.1:0-12235 GCA_964585725.1 uncultured Ectothiorhodospiraceae bacterium
TCATCAGCATGCGCAGCACGGTGGTCTTGCCCGAGCCGGACGGACCGATGATCGCCACCTTCTCATTGCGCGCGATGTCCAGATCCAGCTCGTCGAGGACGGTCAGATCACCGTAGCGCTTGGTGACCTTCTCGAAGCGCACCATCGCCTCCTCGGGCCCGGCCGTCGGCTCGGCCTCCGCTCTCTGCGCTTCCGGGGTTGCAGCCATGACTCACCTCTTGATGCGTGCGTTCAGCCAGGCCTCGGTGCGCCGGATTCCGGCTGCCGAGATCAAGCTGAGGATCAGGAAGAAGACACCGACCAGGGTCACCGGTTCGACGTAGCGGAAGTTCTCCGAGCCTATCTCGAACGCCGTGAGCATCAGCTCCGCGACGGCGATCCCGGCGAGCTGCGGCGTCTCCTTGAACAGCCCTACGAGGTAGTTGCCCAGCGCCGGCACCACCGGGGGGATGGCCTGCGGAATGATGACATCGCGGAACGTGACGTAGAGGCTCAAATTCAGCGCGAGTGCGGCCTCCCACTGCCCCTTGGGAATGTTGTCGAGCCCCGCGCGGTAGACCTCGGCGCAGTACGTGCTGTAGTGCAGCCCCAGGGTCAGGATGCCGGTGGTCAGCGGCCCCATCTCGACCCCGAACTCCGGCAGCACGAAGAACATGAAGAAGAGCTGCACGAGCAGGGGCGTCGAGCGCACGAACTCGACGAACCCGTGGGCCGGCCACGCGACCCACGGCGAGCGCGACATGCGCATCACCGCGAGCAGCAATCCGATGATCGCGGCCAGCACGAAGCCGAGCAACGTCGCCTGGATGGTGATGAGCGACGCCCTTGCCAGGATCGGCAGGATCTCGAGCGTGAACCCCCAGTCCCAGAGCTCGGGCATGACTAGCCGGCCCTCCCCCGGGCGAGGCCGCGTGCGGCGCGCCGTTCGAGCCCGCGCATGAAGAAGGTGATGAAAAGCGAGATGATGAAGTACATCACCAGCGCGAGCGAGAAGATCTCCACCGTGCGCAGGGTGGTCTGGTTCATCTGCTTGGCGCGGAAGGTGAGCTCGGTGATGGAGATGAACGAGACCAGCGCCGTCGCTTTGAGCAGCTCGATGAAGAGGTTCCCCCAGGGCGGGATCATGGCCAGGAACGCCTGCGGGAAGATGATCCGGCGCATGCGCGTCACCGGGTGCATGTTGAGCGCGATGGCCGCCTCCCACTGGCCCCTGGGGACCGAGTTGATGGCGCCGCGCACCACCTCGGCGCCGTAGGCGCCTACGTTCAGCCCGAGCGCGATGACCGCGGCGCCGAACGCCGAGACGTTGATGCCGAAATGCGGCATCACGTAGAAGATCCAGAAGAGCTGCACCAGCGCCGAGGTGCCCCGGAACACCTCGATGTAGCTCACGGCCACCCAGCGCACCGGTCCGCGGCCGTACATCTTGGCCATCGCCGCGATCACCCCCATCACCACCGCGAGCGCGCAGCCGAAAAAGGTGATCTGGATGGTCATGAGCGAGCCGCGCAGAAGCCCGGGCAGAAACTCCCTGAAGCCCGCGAAGCTCGCGACGATGAGCCCGGCGGTGAAGGCAAGGAGCGCGGTGACGGTGATGTGACGGTAGCTCATCCGCGGCTCCGTGCCGCCCGGCCCCGGGAACGGTGCGGGCGATTGCGCCGCTCGGTCATGAGAGTCGGAATGGAATCGGTCCTGGCCCGAAGAGCGGGCCGGGGCGCATGCCTGTCGCTACCGCCCCGGCCCCCTCGAGCACGGCCCGGCATCCGCCGGTCGTGCGCGGCGGATCTAGCCTCGGCAGATCTCCGCCGCGGTCTTGTCCGGGAGCATGAAGTCGCGACCGAAGCCGTGCTCCCACACCAGCTCCTTGTGCTTCTTGGTGCCCAGGAGCTTGGCCAGCTCCGCGTTGAACGCCTCGCGGAACTTGTCGTCGCCCGGGCGGAAGCCGAAGGCGCCGTAGCCCACCACCGACTGGTCACCCGCCTTGTCGATCGGTCCGACCATGTCCACGCCCTCGCCCTTCTCCACCAGATTGGCGATGGAGAGAGTGGTGAGCGCGGCCGCGTCGGCACGGCCCGACTGCACGGCCTTGAGCATCGCGGGCGGGTCGGGCAGGGTCAGGAACTGGCCGTCGTTGACCCCGGCCGCGCGCCCGTAGCCCTTCTCCACGGCGCCGGTGAGCACCGCCAGCTTGAGGTTTCTATTGCGCGCGATGCTCTCGTAGTTCCCGATCCCGCGGGGGTTGCCTTCCTTGACCAGCAGCGCCGACGCGATCTTGTAGGTGGGGTTGGAGAAGTCGATCTGCTCGCAGCGCTTGGGAGTGACGAACATGCCGGCCGCGATCAGATCGAAGCGCCCGGCCTTGAGGCCCGGGATCAGCGATCCGAACTCGGTGAGCACGCCGTCCACCTCTTCGATTCCGAGCTGGTTGAGGATGTACTTGGCGATCTCCGGCGCCTCGCCGGTCAGCTCACCCGCCGACGTCGCGAAGCCGTAGGGCGCCTCGTTGGCGAATCCCACGCGGATGTAGCCGCGCTCGCGGGCCTCCTCCAGGATGTCCGCAGAGGCGGTGAGGCTCAGCAGCGCCGCCGTGACGAGAGCGGCCAGGACGGCCGCACCCTTGCGTAGTGTCGTGCTGATCTCGCTCATGATTCCTCCTCTGTCATTATTGGTCTCGAACCTGCCGGCCTGCCGGTGCCGGCCTGCTCAGGGAACAGTCTAATCGGGCCTCCCCCTTATCTCAAACCCGCCCGCCGGGCGCCCGGCCGCACCGTTGCAGGGTGCCGGATCCGAGGTTCGTTGGACGCATCGCGGCGGCTCGTTGTATCTTGCTTCCCACCCCCCGAGTCTCGAGGTTCAGGGCTTCCAGACCATGGCCGGACCCAGATACCTCCGCCCCGACACGCTCTGCCTGCACGCCGGGCAGCGCCCCGATCCGACGACGGGCGCGCGGGCGACGCCCATCTATCAGACGACCTCGTTCGTGTTTCCGGATACGGATCACGCCGCGGCGCTGTTCAACGCCGAGCGCCCCGGCCATGTCTACTCCCGCATCTCCAACCCCACCAACGCCGTGCTCGAGGAGCGCATCGCCGCCCTCGAGGGCGGCGTGGGGGCCATCGCCACCGCGAGCGGCCAGGCCGCCTTCCACCTGGCTATCGCGACGCTCATGGGCGCAGGCTCGCACATCGTCGCCTCCCGTTCGCTGTACGGCGGCTCGCACAACCTTCTGACCTACACGCTGCCGCGCTTCGGCATCGAGACGACCTTCGTGGATCCGCGCCGGCCCGACGAATTCCGCGCGGCCGTCCGCCCCAATACCCGCGTGCTCTTCGGCGAGACCCTGGGCAATCCGGGCCTCGATGTGCTGGATATCGCCGCGGTGGCCGAGGTCGCCCACGATACGCAGATTCCCCTGCTGGTGGATGCCACCTTCACGACGCCGCACCTGCTCCGTGCCTTCGATCACGGCGCCGACCTGATCTTCCACTCCGCCACCAAGTTTCTGGGCGGGCACGGCGTGGTGATCGGCGGCCTGCTGGTGGACGGGGGCTGTTTCGATTGGACGGCCTCGGGCAAGTTTCCCACGCTGACGGAGCGCTACGCCGGGTTCCACAACATGAACTTCGTCGAGGAATACGGACCGGCCGCCTTCATCATGCGCGCGCGCAGGGAGGGGGCGCGTGACTTCGGGGCCTGCATGAGCCCCACCACAGCGTTCCACATTCTGCAGGGCATCGAGACCCTGCCCCTGCGCATGGAGCGGCACGTGGCCAACACGCGGGCGGTGGTCGAGTTCCTCACCCGGTCCGACGCCGTGGAGTGGGTGGCCTACCCCGAGCTGCCCGAGCATCCGGACCACGAGCTCGCCGCGCGGCTGCTCCCCCGGGGCTGCGGGGCGGTGTTCAGCTTCGGCATCAAGGGCGGCCGCGACGCCGGCCGTCGCTTCATCGAGGCCCTGCGCGTGTTCTCCCACCTGGCCAACGTGGGCGACGCCAAATCACTGGTCATCCATCCGGCTTCTACGACCCACCACCGCATGGACGCCGACGCCCTGCGCGCCGCGGGGATCTCGGAGGGCCTGGTGCGGCTCTCCATCGGCCTCGAAGACCCCGAGGACCTCGTCGACGACCTGGGGCGCGCGTTGTATCTGTCCCAGAAGGGCTGAGGCCCGGGAGAGGAACGGCATGCATCTGGAGGTGGACGGCAGGCGGGTCTACGCCTACACGGGAACCCGAGCCCTCGCCCCCGAGCGGCCTTCCGTGGTGCTCGTGCACGGTGCAGGCCAGGACCACACCGCCTGGCACCTCCAGAGCCGTTACCTCGCGCACCACGGGCGCAACGTGCTGGCGCCGGATCTGCCCGGCCACGGCGGGTCCGAGGGAGCGCCGCTGCCCACCATCGGCGACATGGCCGACTGGATCGCCCGGCTGCTGGAGGCGGCGGGGCTCGCCGGGGCAAGCCTGGTCGGCCACAGCATGGGCGCGCTGGCCGCCCTGGAGGCGGCCGCTCGCCACGGGGAGCGGGTAAAGGCGCTGGCCCTGCTCGGTATCACGGCGCCGATGCCGGTGCACGAGCAGCTCCTGGCCGCGGCGCAGGCCGACGACCACGCCGCCTTCGACATGGTCACGCTCTGGGGTCACAGCGACAGCGCCCGCATCGGCGGCAATCCGAGCCCGGGTATGTGGATGACGGGGGGTGCATTGCGCCTCCTCGAGCGCTCGCATCCCGGCGTTCTGCACAACGATCTGCGCGCTTGCAACGACTACGCCGACGGCCTGCGCAGCGCCGCCCGCGTTACCTGCCCCGTGCTCATCCTGCTCGGCGAGCGGGACCTCATGACCCCGCCGCGAACGGCCCGCGAGCTCATCGACGCGCTTCCGAGCCCGAAGACCCTGGTGCTCCCGGATTGCGGTCACATGCTGATAATCGAGAAGCCCGACGCGGTGCTGAACGCCCTGCTGCCCTTCGTGTAACGGCTCGCGGCCCGCCGGGGGCGGGCGGCCCGGGTTGGATCCGGGCAGCGCCGGGCATCTTGCGAGCCGTGCCCGATCGGCCTCTGTCGCGGCCCGGGCGCCGCCGGCGGCCCCAAAGCTCCGGCGTGAGGTCACGCCCGCCTGCTAAGGTTTCCCAGCCTGCGCGCGATATTAGGTCGTAAGCGCATCGCCTCGCACAGCCCTCTCACGCGGACAGCGCAGGATGTCGATCGCCGCCTTCCAGTCCGGTCCGGGTGCACGCGAACGTACTCTGGACCTCGCCGACCTCGCCCGCGTCTACAAAGGAGAGCGGGTAAAGGTCCAGCGCGTCCGCGACGAGATGGACGAGTTGTTCCGCAAGACCCTGGGGCTGCTCAAGACCGGCGGCGCCAAACCCCGTGATCCTCTCAGCGATGAGCCGCCGCCGCCCGACGCGGCCGAGCGCTACATCCCCGAGAACGAGGATCTACGCAAGATCTACCTCTTCGCGGAAGCCCTCGGCGGCTACGAGCGACTCAACGACCTCCTGAACCAGTACTCGCCGGGGCGCACCCTCTTCATGACCTATGGCGAGGATCTCGCGAAGATCACGCTGAGCGATGAGGAGTTTCATATTCTCCAGGACTACCACGCGCAGCTCAACGAGGCCCTCGGCAACGCTCACGAGTACCTGCTGCGCAACTCCATGGACCGCTTCAACCTGGACGAGCTGCACGAGCTGTTCGACCTGCTCAGCGCGGCCATGGACCGGTCGCGCGAGCTCAACCGGATTATCGGCGGCCACCTCATGCACCAGGTCGAGCAGGCCGTACAGGCGCTCTACGAGTACCGCGAGAAGATCCGTGCCGTGGAGAGAACCATCGACGGCATCTTCCTCGTGGACGAGCAGCTCATGTTCATTCCCACCAACGACCTGATCCGGTGCGTGGACTCCATTTTCCAGGCCGTCGGGCACCCCTACGCTACGGACCACATCGACGGCGTCCTGCTTCTGGCGGCACGCAACCTCCTGATAGAGGTGGTGTCCTTTCACTCCTACTACGGCAAGGAGCAGATCTACCGGCTCGTGCAGCGGGGCAGCGGCGCAAGCAGCCGCCACGCAGTCACCCAGCACATTCGCGGGGAGATCCGCAGGCTCTTCGACGCCGTCAAGGCCGACAACAGGCTCGTGCTGACCCGGGTCATGAAGAGCGCCGAGCGCGAGTTCGAGATCTCGGTGGAGGCGATCGAGAACGAGGCGGTCGAGAACGCCTATCGGGAGGTCAAAGCCTTCATGCCGGAGAAGCCGCCGGAGCCGCCGCCCCGAAAGAAGGGATGGCTGCGAAGGCTGGTGGATTGGCTTCTCGCCTGAGGCGGCGGGCGCGGCGTTCCGCCCTGGCTCATGCGCGCCGCCGCCAGTATGATCAATCGCTGATCAAAGGGCTTCGCAGCAGCCCATCGAGGCTGGAAACGCCTCCAACCGCCGCGGGGGCGTGGAGGGACGGATGTATTTTTCGCCCCGGGAGACGCGAGCCGACGTGCTTCGATAAAAGTGGATCTGTCCGCTTTTGTCGGTGCGGGAAGCGGCGCGCAGATGCCCGCAGACAGAACGCGTAAGAGCACCAAGGGCTAGGCTGCAGAAGGGGCACGATGGGCGTGGTCGACAGAGGATCGGAATCCCCGGCTGCATGGGCCGCTCAGCCGCCCCCCATGCCCCTCAGAAGCACCCCCGACCCCTCGACCTCCGCCGCGTACGACTGGCGGTACATCGCCGGCATCGCGCTCGAGCACAAACGGGAGCTGGTGCTGGCGCACATCGTCGCCATTGCCGCGGCGCTCGCGAGCGTACCCATCCCGTTGCTGCTTCCGCTGCTGGTCGACGAGGTGCTGCTCGACCAACCGGGCACTGCGGTGGCCCTCATGCAGCAGGTATTCCCCGCCGTCTGGCACGGTCCGATCCTCTACATCGGTGCAGTTCTGTTGCTGTCCATCGCCCTGCGACTGACCACCATGGGGTTCACCGTGTGGCAGTCGTTGCAGTTCACGCGCATTGCCAAGGACGTGACCTACCGGATGCGGCGCGATCTCCTCGCGAGGCTCGAGCGCATCTCCATGGCCGAATACGAAACCCTGGGCAGCGGTCGGGTGAGCTCGCATTTCGTGACCGACATGGAGGCCATCGACCAGTTCGTCGGCACCACCATCGGCCGGTTTCTCATCGCGGTGCTCATGCTCGCGGGCACGAGCCTCGTCCTGCTCTGGATGCACTGGCCGCTCGCCCTGTTCATTCTGTTCATGAACCCTCTGGTGGTCTACTTCACCATGGTTCTCGGAAAATACGTCAAGGAGCTCAAGCGCCGCGAGAACGCAGCGTTCGAAATCTTCCAGCAGGCTCTCACCGAGACCCTCGATGCCATCCATCAGATCCGGGCGAGCAACCGCGAACGACACTATCTACGCCAGGTCATGGACCGAGCCCGGGGTGTGCGCGACCACGGGACGCAATTCGCCTGGCGCAGCGACGCGGCCGGTCGGCTCTCGTTTCTGATCTTTCTGATCGGCATCGACGTCTTTCGCGCCGTCAGCATGCTGCTCGTCGTGTTCTCCGACCTCACTATCGGCCAGATGATGGCGGTATTCAGCTATCTCTGGTACATGATGACCCCGGTTCAGGAAGTGTTGAACATTCAGTACGCGTACTACGGCGCCAACGCGGCCCTCGCGCGCATCAATCGACTCCTGGGCCTGCGCCCGGAGCCGGTGTACCCTCACCGGCAGGATCCCTTCAGCGGCAAGCACACGGTCGGGGTGCATATCGACGATGTGTGCTTCGCCTACAGCGAGGCAGGACCCCCGGTGCTGGACCATCTCTCGCTCACCATCCGCCCCGGCGAGAAGGTCGCGCTGGTAGGTGCCAGCGGCGGCGGAAAATCCACCCTGGTTCAGGTCATCCTGGGGCTATATGCGCCCGCCTCGGGCAGGGTATCGTTCGACGGCGTGCCCACGGCCGAGATCGGACTGGACGTGGTGCGCGAGCACGTGGCGGTCGTGCTCCAGCACCCGGCGCTGCTCAACGACACGGTGCGCAACAACCTGACGCTGGGCCGCGAATGTCCCGATACTGCTCTGTGGCAGGCGTTGCGCATCGCCCAGCTCGCCGACGACGTGGCCGGCATGCCTCAGGGCCTCGACAGCATCGTCGGGCGCCAGGGGCTGCGTCTGTCCGGCGGTCAGCGCCAGCGCCTCGCCATCGCGCGCATGATGCTCGCCAATCCGAAAGTCGTCATTCTCGACGAGGCCACCTCGATGCTGGACACCGACACCGAGGCGCGGTTGCACGAGGCGATGCACGCATTCCTCGAGCACCGTACGACCCTCATCGTGGCCCATCGATTGAGCGCGGTGAAGCAGGCGGATCGCGTCTACGTGTTCGACGCCGGAAGGATCATCGAGCAGGGCGAGCACGAGCAGCTCATGCGGAACGGCGGCCTGTACAGCAAGCTGTATGGATACTACCAGACCGCGTGAGGGAGGTCGTCGCGCGCTTGTGAGGCTTCCCTGACGAAAGCGGACAGATCTATCTTTCGCCCCGCGATATGCCAACTCACGAGGTTCAGCGAAAAGTAGAGCTGTCCCCTTCTGCCTAGATCCGCGTCCGCAGCCGCCGGCTGGTGAGAAATGCGGGCTGGCAGGCGCCGTCGGACTTGCGGCTTGGGACAGCCCGCTCGCGGTCGAGAACGTCTTATGGAGCGCACTTGGGAGCCGGCCGGGTTCAGCGTCGCGGCGGACGCCTCGAGCGTCTCCCTCACCGGCGCGTGGACCACTCAAGGGCTTGAAGGCTCCGAGGAACGGTTGGCCAGGCTGGCCCTGCCTGCCAATCACCGGGTCGTCATCGACGCAAGCGCCCTCACCGCACTGGATACTGCGGGCGCCCTCGTGCTGCTCGGGATCGTATCGCGGCTTTCCCGCACCCACACGGACGTGCAGCTCGAGGGTCTGAGCGGCCACCGGAGAGAGCTCTTCGACCTTGTCATCAGCCACCTGCCCCCGGCCGAAGAAAGTGCACCAAAGCCGGGAACGGGGATGCTCGAACGCATCGGGCGCACCACGTGGACGCAGCTCGAGCAGAGCTACGATCTCCTTGCTTTCATCGGGGAGGTGGCGTGGACCCTGATGCGAAGCGTGGCGCATCCTGCGCGCGTGTACTGGCGCCTGTTGGCGGCCAACATCGAGATGGCGGGCGTCAACGCCTTGCCCATCATCGGCCTGCTCTCGTTCCTCATTGGAATCGTCATTGCTTATCAGGGCGGCGTGCAGTTGCGCACGTACGGCGCCAATATCTTCATCGTCGACCTGGTAACGGTGACGATGCTGCGCGAAATCGGTCCGATGATGGCGGCAGTCATCGTCGCCGGACGCAGCGGCTCGGCCTATGCGGCGCAGATCGCCACCATGCAGGTCACCGAGGAGGTGGACGCCCTGCGCACGATGGGCGCCGGGCCGCTCGAGCTGCTGGTGCTGCCCAAGCTGCTGGGGCTGGTCGTGGCCCTGCCCTTGTTGACCGTCTTCTCCGACCTGGCGGGGGTGTTCGGCGGCATGGTGATGGCCGCCATGATACTCAACGTCGAGATGTCGGCGTTCGTGCAGCGTGTTCCGGACGCCATATCCCTGACCACGGTCCTCGTGGGCATCGGCAAGACGCCGGTGTTCGCTGCGATCATCGCGCTGGTGGGTTGCTTTCAGGGTTTTCGCGCGCACGGCGGCGCCGACAGCGTCGGCGAACAGACGACTGTCAGCGTCGTTCACTCCATCTTCTGGGTCATCGTCGCGGACGCCGTGTTCTCGATTCTCTTCAGCTGGTTCGGCATCTAGATGGGTGCGCAGAAGTGTGCTACAGCACGAGCTGCGAGCCCGGCGGGTGACACATGACGAACGAGCCGGCGAACGCCGTGGAGGTCAAGGGGCTCACCACCTACTACGGCTCCACCTGCGTCTATCAGAACCTGGATCTCGACGTGCGCCGCGGGGAGATTCTGGGCATCGTGGGCGGCACGGGCTCGGGCAAGTCCACGCTCCTGCGCAGCCTGATCATGCTCATACGACCTACGAGCGGGACCATCCGCCTGCTCGGGCACTCCATCGCGGACCTCGATGCGGAGGAAGCCCGAAATCTTCGCGAGCGCTTCGGCGTCATGTTCCAGCAGGGAGCACTGTTCAGCTCGCTCACCGTGCTCGAGAATGTGGCTTTTCCGCTGCGCGAGCATACGGACCTGTCGAAGTCCTTGATCGAGCGCCTGTCCCTGCTCAAGGTGACCCTGGTCGGCCTCCCCGCCGAAGCGGCATGGCTGTATCCCAAGGAGCTGAGCGGCGGCATGATGAAGCGCGCGGCGCTGGCACGCGCCCTGGCCCTGGATCCCGAGCTTCTGTTCCTGGACGAGCCGAGCACGGGCCTGGATCCGATGAGCGTGAACGCCTTCGACGATCTCATCTTGCAGCTCAAGGCCTCGCTCGGCTTGACGATTGTTATGATCTCGCACGACGTGGACTCGCTCTGGCGCACGACCGACCGGGTCGCCTTTCTCGGCGAGAAGCGGGTGGTCCGACAGGGCTCCATGGAGGAGCTGAGCAAAGACGAGCATCCACTCGTTCGAGCGTACTTCGAGGGTGCCCGTACCCGACTCACGCGGGGTCGCAAGTGAACAGTAGATTCAGCTTCGCGCTGATCGGCCTGTTCGTGCTGATGCTGACCGGCGTCTTCGTCGGCGTTGTCCTGTGGCTGAGCGGCGGCACGGCGCAGAAGACCTACGAGACCTATGTCGCGTTCATGCGGGAGTCGGTTTCGGGCCTGGGCACCAACTCATCGGTCAAGTACCTGGGGGTGGAGGTGGGCAAGGTGCGGGCCGTGGAGCTGGATCCCGAAAACCCGGAAAGGGTGCGCCTGCTGCTGGCGATCGAGCCGCACGTGCCGATCAAGCAGGATACGGTCGCGATTCTCTCGACCCAGGGACTCACCGGCCTGACCCACGTGGAGCTCACCGGCTCCACCAAAGAGTCGCCGCCGCTGCGCGCGCAGCCGGGCCAGCGGTATCCGGAAATCCCCACGCGCCCGTCGGTGTTCGAGCGGCTGGAAGCGGCGGTGCCGGAGCTTCTCTCGGAGCTGCAAGCTTTCGCAGCCAACAGCAACCGGGTGGCGGAGCAGATCACGAGTCTTCTGGATTCTTCCAACCTGCGAAAGGCGAAGGCGATCCTCGACAACGTGGAGCAGCTGACGGCCGCGCTCTCCAGTCAGGTTTCCAGCGTGTCGGCCATTCTGCAGGACACGGCCACGGTATCCCAGAATACCGCCCAAGCCAGCCGGAACGTGCCCGCTCTCATCGAGCGCGCGAGCGGGGCGCTGGGGGCGGTGGAAGAGGCCGCCACCTCCATCGCGAAGGTGACCGGCGAGTTCGAGCGCCTGGCGGCGGATTCGGAACGGGGGCTTCAGGTAGTGGCGCAAGAGACTCTCCCCCAGCTCAACACGACCCTGCTCGAGATGCAGCAGCTGGCCGAAGCGCTGCGACGCTTCACTCAGGACCTGAAGAACAGCCCGGAGATGCTGCTGTACGGGCGTCCGCCGCGGCCACCGGGCCCCGGGGAATGAGCGAGGCAACCCGATGCGGGTCACGCTGAAGTACGGGTCGTGGATGCTCGGCGCCGCCATGATGGCGAGCGGGGGCTGCTCGCTGCTCCCGCAGCCGGACAGCGCGCGCGCGCCGGCGACCTACGCGCTCGCGCCGGCGACACCCGAGGAGAGCCGCGTCGACAATCGGGAAGCGGAGCCGGTGCTGCTGGTGACCGTCCCGCAGGCGCATGCGGGCTACGCTTCGCCGCAGATCGCCTACACCTCGCGCCCCTACGAGCTGAGCTTCTACAGCCGCAACGAATGGCTGGACGCCCCCTCGCGCATGCTCCGGCCGATACTGGTGAGCACACTCGAGCAGACGGGACACTTCGGTGCGGTGGTCACCGAAACCAATGCGGCGCTCGCGCAGTACCGTCTGGATACCGAGATCGTACGCCTCGTGCACGAGCTGGGCTCGAACCCGCACCGGGGCCGGGTCGTGCTGCGCGCGCAACTCACGGATATCACGCGCCGGCGGGTGCTCGCGACGCGCACGGTGCGCGCCGAGGAGGCGACGCCGGACGGCACGCCCTACGGCGCGGTGGTGGCCATCAATCGCGCCCTGGCCCGCGCCGTCGATGAGCTCGCCGCCTTCTGCGTGGACGCGATCGGAACGCCGACG
>CAZPFD010000067.1:12335-15694 GCA_964585725.1 uncultured Ectothiorhodospiraceae bacterium
GCCTTCGCCTGCTCCGCCACGGCCCGCGCGGCTTTCTCGATCTCCGCGCTGTCGCCGAGGTAGTAACGCCGCAGCGGCTTGAGAGCGTCGTCGAGCTCGTAGACGAGGGGGACGCCCGTGGGAATGTTCAGCTTGAGGATGTCTTCGTCCGCGATCTCGTCGAGATACTTGACCAGGGCGCGCAGCGAGTTGCCGTGAGCCGCGATGACCACGCGCTTGCCGGCCCGGATCTCGGGCGCGATGGCCTCGTGCCAGTACGGCAGGAACCGCTCGACGGTGTCCTTCAGGCACTCGGTCAGGGGCAGCTCCTCCGGCTTCAGACCGCGGTATCGAGGATCGTTGCCCGGATAGCGTTCGTCGTCGGGCGTCAGCGGCGGCGGGGGCACGTCGTAGCTGCGGCGCCACAGCAGCACCTGCTGCTCGCCGTACTCGGCCGCGGTCTGCGCCTTGTCGAGGCCCTGCAACGCGCCGTAGTGACGTTCGTTCAAGCGCCACGAGCGGTGCACGGGGATCCACATCAGGTCGAGGTCGTCGAGCACGATCCACAGCGTCCGAATGGCGCGCTTGAGCAGCGACGTGAAGGCCACATCGAGGCTCAAGCCGGCCTCCCTGACGGCTCGCGCGGCGGCGTGCGCCTCCTGCACACCCCGTTCGGTGAGATCCACGTCGGTCCAGCCCGTGAACCGATTCTCCCGGTTCCAGGTGCTCTCGCCGTGCCGCAACAGGACGAGCCGGTGCCTGGGCGTCTTTTGTGCCGCCGAGCCGCTCACACGACCTCCAGGACGCGCCAGTCGCCGGTGCGTTGGAGCTCTTGGGGAGTCAGACGAAAGACCGCCTTCGGAGACCCTGCCGCCGCCCAGACATCCGGGTACTGCAGGAGATCGCGATCGAGGAACAGCACCATGGGCTCGGCGTGGGCCAGCGGGGGGACGCCGCCGATGGCAAACCCGGTCTTGGCGCGCACGAAGGCCGCGTCCGCCTTCTCGATGGGCTCCGAGACCGCCG
The DNA here is from genome assembly GCA_964585725.1 of uncultured Ectothiorhodospiraceae bacterium. Lineage (GTDB taxonomy): Bacteria > Pseudomonadota > Gammaproteobacteria > HK1 > HK1 > CAZPFD01. Next base: position 13,341 of record CAZPFD010000067.1, read on the forward strand.
TGCTGACGCGCGCCTCGTCGACGCGGTTGCTGCCGCTGGCGGCAACCAGTATCGGCCGGCCGCTCTGCGTGCCCCGAAACACCAGCGACTTCACTATCTGCCCGAGCTCGCACCCGACGGCGCGCGCAGCCTCGGGCGCGGTGCGGGTGGAATCCGGCAGCTCCAGCACTTCGCATTCCAGCCCGAGCGCCGCCAATGCATCACGCACCCGATCGACACCGCTCCTCCTGGCGCTCATCCACAAACCTCCGTCGCCATCCTCGTCGCCCAGCGCCCCCGAGCACCCCATGTGCACGCGCGCCGCACGCGCAGCATAATCCGCCGCCGCGCTGCGGGTCCAGGCACGCGCACGCGCACGCGACGAACCCTCCGAGCCGCGCGGTGCGCGCTGCGAGCCGCCGCCTGCGCTTGCGCACGGGCGTTCGAGCGCGCCCGTTCCGGCGCTCGCTTGACCCGCTCATCCGCACCGGCTATGAGCAGTCGTCATGGAGCCCGCCATCGCCGCCATGGTTCTCCTCTCCGCCGCGCTCCATCCGGTTCGGGATCTCGTGCTCAAGGGCAGCACCTACGGGGAGAGCGCCTACCTGGGGGTCGCCCTCATCTGGATCGCGTGCGCCCTCTTGCAGCTCGCGCTGCTGGGCCTCGATCCATGGGCAGCGGCCAAGGTGTGGCCGGCGGTGGTGATCTCGGCGGGCGGGCTCTTCGTCTACTACTTCTGCACCCTGTCGACCATGCGCCGGGGCGAGCTGTCCGTCTACTACCCCATCATCCGCGCTTCGCCCGCAGTCGTGGTCATCGGGGGCTGGACCGTGCTCGGACACCGATACTCGCCGTCCTTGCTCGCAGGCATCGCGCTCGTGGTGATCGGCGCCTTCTTTCTCCAGCACCGGGGCGGCATGCGCCTGCTGCACCGGCCCGCGGTTCTCGCGACGGCTCTGCTCGCCATGATGGGCTCCGGCGTGTACACGCTGGCGGACTCGGTCGCCATGCAGAGCGTGGCCCCGAGCGAGTTCCTGTTATGGGTGTACGTGCTGCTCTCGGGGCTCTACGTGGCGCTCTTCCTGACCACCCGGCCGGTGCTTCGTTCACCGCTGCGCCAGCTCTTCGGCGCCTGGCGCGAGACGCCGTGGCGGCTGCTCGTCGCGGGCACGCTCTCGTATGCCTCGTATCTCCTCATCCTCTCCGCCTTCCGCCTGGGCGGAAACGTCGCCGCCGTGAGCTCGCTGCGCCAGGCATCCATTCCGCTGTCGGTGCTCATGGGTGTTTTCGTCCTCAAGGAGGGACGTCTGGCGAGACGGTTCATGTGGTCGCTCGTGCTGGCCCTCGGCATCGTCGTCATCGTCTCCGCCGGCTAGGCTTTTTTGACGCCGATCCGTAACACGAAGGACACGAAGATCACACGAAGACCACGAAGAAAGATTCTGAAATTATTTGTGCTTCTCGGATGCTTGGCGAGCGCCCGCAGGCTCAGTGTAAATTCTCGCCGCACGGCGCCATGCCCTCGGCTGCAGCGCTCCAGAGCAGCATGGCCTCCCCGACGGCACGAGGCGACCAGGCGAGGGCACCGCGATTTCACATTCTCATGTATTCTTTCTTCGTGGTCTTCGTGTGATCTTCGTGTCCTTCGTGTTAAAGGGCGGCGTGGCGGGCAGGCGCGGCGGGTCAGAGGCGGTGGGCGGCGAGAAAGGTGTCGACGGCACGCTCGAGGTAGTGGTCGAGCTCCTCCCTGCTCCATGACTGCTCCACGCCCAGCAGGGCGCGCAGCTGCAGGTATCCGTGCAGCATGCCGTAGAACTGCTCGGCGGCCAGCTCCGGGTCGGCGGCGCGGATGTGACCCGCGTCGCTCTGCTCGCGCAGAAAGCGCGCGAGGGATTGCACGGCCGGCGCGGGCCCCGCCTCATAGGTCACCCGCCCGAGCTCGGGAAAACGGGTGACCTCAGCCATCAGGACCCGGTACAGGGCGAGGGAGTCGGGAGCCAGCATCAGATCGAGATACTGGCGAGCCAGGGAGGTCAGCGCCGCCTGCAAACCCTGGGACTTGGTCTCGGGCGTGAGCAGCGGCGTCAGGAGCTGGTCGCACAGATCGCGAACGATGGCGCCGAACAGCGCCTCCTTGCTGCCGAAGTTGTTGTAGATCGTCTGCTTGGAGACGCCCGCCTCCTGCGCGATGGCGTCCATGCTCGCCCCACCGTATCCGTCGCGCAGGAATGCGCGCGTGGCAGCTTCGGTGATGGCGCCCTCCTTGGCCGACGGGCGCGGTTCGGGGGAGTTCGTATACGTGGCCACGGCACCTCGCTGAAGGCGACCCGCTCGTTGACGACGCCACGGAGTGTACTATAGACTGGACCGTCTAG
>CAZPFD010000068.1:0-15684 GCA_964585725.1 uncultured Ectothiorhodospiraceae bacterium
TACTGCCCGTGTGCGTGCAGGCCGACGGGCTGCTCGACTTCGAGATGCGCCCGCTGCTGAGCGCGGAATCCGTCAATCTCGAGAAGGCTTACGGGGGCAAGGTCATCCTCGTCGTGAACACGGCCAGCGAGTGCGGTTTCACGCCGCAGTACGACGGCTTGCAGAAGCTCTACGATCGATACAAGGATCGGGACTTCGTGGTGCTGGGGTTCCCGTCCAACGACTTCCGCCAGGAGCCGGGCACGGAGAAGGACATCGCCGAGTTCTGTCGCATCAACTACGGCGTCGAGTTCCCCATGTTCGAGAAGATCAGCGTCAGGGGCCCGAACGCCCACCCTTTCTACAGGCAACTGTCCAAGGTCGCCGGTGGAGGGCCGCGATGGAACTTTCACAAGTACCTGATCGATCGCAGCGGCCAAGTGGTCGCCGCCTACGGCAGCCGGGTGACGCCGGAGGACGCGCGGCTGGTCGGCCGCATAGAGAGCATGCTGTAGCTGCGTTTTCCGGGTCCGCTCGTCTCGGCAGAGAGCCTGCGAAAGCAGTTCCACGGCCGGGCTGCTCATAGCCCTACCGATCCGCGCGCCCGGTGACGGCCGGTGGGTCTGTCTTTTCCCGGGCGCCGCAGACCGGGTCGGACGCCGCCCAACGGCCGTTCGGGCCGCACCCGCCAGCCCACCACCCCTGGCTACGCCCTCCAAGCCCCTCCCGTAAACCGCCTCTTGCGAATTCCCGCCGGATCAGTATGCTGTACTGTATACAGGAAAGAATACATAAGAGCTCGCCGCCCTGCCTTCACTGCCCTTTGCGCCCGGGACATGGGTTCAAATCACCCTCGCCGGGGTACGCCGCTGCGGGAAATTGGGCGAAGCAGCAGGCGTTATCGCCGGTACCTATTTAAAGCTCCGGATAGCGCTTTCATAGACTGCACGGCCATTTCGGAACTCACGGATGCAACCCACGCCGTCCCGTAAATTGCAGAAGCCATCGCGTTCCGCGGACAGGGTCTACCAAGCCGTCAAATCCATGGCGGTCACGTATGAAATCAGACCCGGTGAACGCATCAACGAGGTCGAGCTCGCCAATCACCTGAAGGTAAGCCGCACACCGCTGCGGGAAGCGCTCAACCGGTTGGTCATTGAGGGAATCGTTGCCTCTAAAGCCAACCGCGGCTTCTACATACCCCACCTGGATGTCAACGAGATCTTTGCTTTGTATGAATTTCGGTGCGCGGTCGAAACCTCGGCCGTGCGACTGGCGTGCGAGCGTGCTACTCCGGATGCTATTGCGAAGCTGGAGCGCTTTGTTCGCTCGAGTGCCGAGGCTGAGGATGACGGTCTAGGTGTGAACTTTCTCAAGCTGGACGAGGAGTTTCACGAAAGCCTCATGCGGCTGTCCGGTAACAACGAGTTCTTGCGAGCCCTAAAGAACGTCAACAGTCGTATCCATTTCGTCCGCTGGATTGACATCCAGCACGGTGGGCGCACTCAAACCCAAAGAGAACACTTGAAGATCGTTCGCGCGATAAAGAGAAAGGACGTCGAAAAGGCCATGCAGCTGGTGGACAACCATATCAGCCGCAGGTTAAGCCAAATCATCGATGTAATCAAAGCCGGCTATGCCGAGATTTACACCAATAACGTACTAGCCCGCGAGACGCGCGCGCAGTCGCGGCCGTAAATCTCGGCTCCGGCTGCCGCTCTTCGGTGAAACATGTCCGACGAACCTGAAGCCCGACAGACGAAACAGGGTCCGCTGTGGCCCGGGGCCTGCCGATGCACGGTATTAGTGACCTTCGATCTCGATGCCGAGACGACGTGGATGTCGCGCGAGCCGAATAAGCCGCTGCTTCCGGTTCTGGTCTCGCAAGGCAGATTCGGTCCCAAAGTAGGCGTTCCCGCTATTCTCGACCTGCTGCGGGAGTTCGATCTCCGAAGCACTTTCTTCGTGCCCAGCTTGGTCACCGAGCTTTATCCGAGAGCCATAGAGGCCGTATGCCGGGCGGGCTGTGAGATCGGAGCCCACGGCCACGCCCACGAGATACCCGGAACGATCTCTGTTGAGGACGAAGAGGAAATCCTAAAGAAAAGCATTCATTTGCTTACACGCGCCACCGGTAGCCGCCCCATCGGCTACCGCGCGCCCTTCGGTCAGATTAGTCACTCCACCATGGAGCTTCTGGAGCGTCACGAGTTTGATTATGCGAGCAACATGATGGACGACATATTTCCCTATATCCATCAGTCCGTGACCGGCGCGAAGCCCTTGGTGGAGCTGCCTATCCATTGGGTTCTCGTGGACGCCACATTCATGCAATTCGGTGCGGCATCGACCGCTCGCCCCATCTACTCTGCGGCGGACGTGTTAACCATCTGGAAGGAGGAGTTCGACGGGATCTACGAGCAGGGAGGGATGATGAATCTGATACTTCACCCGCAGATCATCGGCCGTCCGTCACGGATGAGAATGCTACGGGAGTTCATCTCCTACGTGCGGCGTTTTCCGGGTGTGTGGCTGCCTACCGCAGCCGAGGCGGCTTCACATTGGCGTCGGAACACGCAAGGAGTCAGTGCATGAGAAAAATCAAGATCGGAATAGATCTTCACAATCGGGCTAGCGTGTTCTTGCCTGAGGAAGGGTACGATTTTGGACTGAACCGCCTGGTGGATCTGGCGGTGTACTGCGAGGAGTTGGGCTTCGACTTCGTCTCAGTGGGTGACAGCTTGCTTGCCAAGCCGCGTTGGCGGCCAATTCCCACGCTGGCAGCCATCGCTGCGAAGACAGAGCGCATCGAAATCGGTACGCATATCCTGATGCCTCACCTTTACAACAACCCGGTGATGCTCGCCCAGGAGCTTGCCACGGTCGACCAGCTCAGCAACGGACGCCTGCGTTTGGGCCTTGGAATCGGAGCGGGGCGAACGGAACTGGTGGAAAGAGAGCATCGCCTGTGCGGCATCCAAAAGTCCAAGCGCGGTCGCGTGTTCGATGAAACCCTGCGTCTTCTGAAGATGCTCTGGACAGAAGAGGAGGTAACCTTTGAAGGCGAGTTCTATCACTTGGACAGAGTCCGCCTAGGGCTTCGCCCCCATCAGAAACCCCACCCTCCGATCTGGGTAGCTGCCGGCATCTTCAGGAGCGGCCAGTCTGGGAAAGGTCCATTCGGCGATCAGGAGAAGGATCAGAACCGTACTGGATTCGTCGCTCCGATAGATCGCGTGGCGCGCCTGGGCGATGGCTGGCTGGGCGTGCATGCGACACCCGACGAGTACCGGGAGACCCTTAACCGCGTAAGGTCCATTGCGCAAATAGAATACAACCGCGATCCGTCCACAATCCAGGGGATTTACAGCCGTGGAGTCTATGTTGACGAGGACACCGAGCGCGCATTCGAGGACGTGAAGTGGTGGGAATACAAGTACCACGCCATGCCGGTGCCCGATGAGACGATCCGCAGATGGACGATCTTCGGGACGGGGCCGGAGTGCGTCAACCAGATGAAGCCGCACATAGAGGCCGGCGTGGACACGTTCATTATCTGCCAACGCGCCCGCGATCCATTCAAGCTCGTGGAGAGGCTTGGCAAAGAGGTATTGCCGGCTTTCAAGTGACCAGAAAGTCTGCGTGCCCGTCAGCCCGCGCTTGCGGGCACTGCCCGCCGCGTGGCCCCACGCCTGCGCGCGTCGCCCCGCGCGGCGGCCATGGACCATTCTGGATGAGGAGCGTCGAAAAGCTCGCGAGCCACGATGGACTCTTCGCTGATCATACAGCTCTTCGCTTACGGAATTGTCCTCGGGGCCGTATACGGACTGATGGCGGTCGGACTCACTCTGGTTTTCGGCGTTCTTTACGTGCTGAACTCGGCGCAAGGTACCTTCTACATGGTGGGTGCATACTGCACCTACATGGGAGTCGTTATCGTAGGTCTTCCCTACGCTGTCGCCCTGTTCGCTGCAGCGTTGGGAGGGGGAATAGCCGGCTTGCTGTGTGAACGCGTTGCGGTCAGACCGATCCTTCGCGAGCCCGAGGCCGTGCTAATCGCCACCTTTGCATTCGCCGTGCTCGTTGAGAATATCGCTCGTCTGGCGACAGACAATACTCCCTACGAAGTGCCAACAAAATATGTCGAAGATATATCCGTTGTCGGGAATCTCGTCATAAATCATCAGCGTATCCTGATCTTAGTCGTCAGCATAATCCTGTTTATCGCGGTAGACCTCTTTCTAAGACGCTCCCGCATTGGACTCGGCATACGCGCCGTCGCGAAAGATAAAGAAACCGCGATTCTGATGGGGATCGCGGTAGACCGTGTGTACGGTCAGACTTTCTTTCTGGCAGCGGCCCTCGCTGGAATCGCAGGGGGCTTGCTGACTCCCCTGTTCGGGGTGGAACCGACGGCCTGGGAGTACGTGCTCATCAAAGCCTTCGTCGTCGTGATCCTGGGGGGACTGGGCAGCGTCTATGGAGCGATGGCCGCCGGGCTGCTGCTGGGAATAGTCGAGAGCTTCGGCGCCATAGTATCAACGGGATTCAAGGAAGCCATCGGCTTCACTCTGTTGATATTAATCCTTCTCCGCCGTCCTCAAGGCTTGATGGGACGAATGCATTAGTCGGGTCGATCATGTTCCACTCTGCATCGAGACTGGTCATTCCCACTGTGGCGGTTATCGTATTCTGCGCTGTGCCGATATTTCTCGATAGCCCGTATCACCTGCACGTGCTGGTCCTGTCGGGACTGTTCGTGGTCGTATCATCCGGTCTCAACCTCATTCTCGGCTACGCGGGCCAGCTGGCGTTCGGGTACACAGCTTTCTTTGCCCTGGGCGCCTACGCCGCCGCATTGTTGGCGCTCCATTCTCCTGCGCCTTTTTGGATAAACATCCCGCTCGCCGCAGTCTTTTCCGGTAGCGTAGCCTATCTGCTGGGTTACCCGTGCCTGAAGCTCCGCGGCCCCTATTTTGCCGTCCTGACGATCGCCTTTGCCGAAATCATCCGGCTCGTCGCCAACAACTGGATCGGGTTGACGCGCGGGCCAATGGGGCTATCGGGGATCCCGTCACCCTCAATTACACTCCCCGGCTTGGAATCCGTCAGCATCGACAACGAAGTCAGCTTCTACTATATAGCGCTGTTTTTGGCGGCTGCGACAGTCTACACATGCCATAGACTCATACACTGCCGTTACGGCCGAGCCTTTATTGCAATTCGCGAAAACGAAGATCTCGCAGCGTCCGTCGGAGTGGATCCATTCCGCCTGAAAATGGTCGCTTGGGTTGCCAGCGCAGTCATCGGCGGAGTGGGGGGTGGTGCGTACGCGTACTACATCCAAGTAGTGGACCCGCTGTTGTTCTCGTTCTATTACGTGTTCGTGGTGTTCACCATGGTAATCGTGGGCGGTAGAGGCACGATAGCCGGACCGATAATCGGCGGGCTTCTGCTGACGATAGTGCCGGAGTCTTTAAGGCTTGCGGAAAGTTACCGCATGATTGTTTTCGCGGTGCTGCTGCTGATCGCTATCACATTTCTGCCGCAGGGCATTGCAGGATGGTACAAAGCCTGGAGTGCCCGAGACGCGCGGCGTGGGTAGAGATTGCAATGGCGTTATTGGCGATAAGTGGTCTGTCCAAGAACTTCGCCGGTGTGACGGCGTTGCGAAGCGTCAGTTTCGACGTGGCGGAGTCCGAGGTGGTCGGTCTCATCGGGCCGAACGGAGCGGGAAAGACAACGCTGTTGACCGTCGTCTCAGGGGATGTGACGCCATCACAGGGGCGCGTCCTGTTTCGAGGCAAGGACGTCATAGGCCTGTCCCCGGCGGCGGTGGCGACCCGCGGCATAGTACGAACCTACCAGCGCACCAGCCTGTTTGCGAGATTAACGGTCTTGGAGAACGTGCAAATCGGCGCGCATCTGTCGACGGGGATAGGTATCGGGACGGCGGTCTTCGGCCGAAGCGCCACACGGCAGGAGGAACGAACCGTGCTGGAGCACGCTCTGCGGACCCTGGAGTTCGTGGGCCTGAAGGACCGCATCAACGTGCCGGCTCAACACCTGCCGTACGGCGACCAGCGCCGACTCGGTGTCGCAATTGCACTGGCGGCGGGACCGAAGCTCTTGATGCTGGATGAGCCGGCAGCAGGCCTGAATCCGGAGGAAGCGGGAGCACTTATGAAGCTGATCCGGGCAATCCGGGACCGTGGAATCGCCGTTCTGCTCATTGACCACAACATGCGGCTGATCATGAAGCTCTGTGATCGTGTTGTGGTCTTGGACCACGGAGAGTCAATTGCAGAAGGTCCGCCGTCGAAGGTGAGTCGGGACCCAAAGGTCATACAGGTCTACCTCGGCGACGCGGAGGAGCATGGCGGTGCTAGAGATTGACGCATTGCATGTCGGCTACGGTACCAGTGAGGTTCTGCGTGGTGTAACGCTGCACGTGGACCAGGGGGAGGCGGTAGCCCTGGTGGGCAGCAACGGGGCTGGAAAGTCCACCCTTCTCAGGACCATATCGGGACTTGTTGCGCCACGGCGGGGCCATATCCGCTTTGACGGCATGAACCTGGAGAAGCTGCCCGGGCACATCATAGCCCGGCACAGCATCGTCCACGTTCCCGAGGGGCGACGCATATTCCCGGACCTCACGGTCCGCGAGAACCTTGCGGTCGGCGCCGCATTCATCACATCAGCACGCGAACTTCGACGCCGAATCGACGAGGCTTTTGCCCGCTTCCCTCTGCTCCAGGAGCGCCACGACCAGCTGGGAGGCACGCTGAGCGGCGGCGAGCAGCAGGTACTGGCAATAGCGCGGGGAATGATGGCGAAACCGCGTTGCCTTCTCCTGGACGAGCCGTCGCTGGGACTGAGCCCAGTCATGATAAGAGAGGTCTTCAAGGTTATAGCCCAGATCTGCGACGAACATATACCGGTGCTGCTCGCAGAACAGAATGTGCACGCGGCTCTTGGTGTCGCAGATCGGGGCTACGTACTCGAATCAGGACGCGTGGGCTTGTCCGGTGATGCGCCCACCGTAATGAGCAACCCGAGAGTGCGCGAAGCATATCTCGGGATTTGAATGTACGTACAAGCGCAATGACATAAGAGCATGGGAGGAGAGAGACATGCATCTCAAGAATAACATCATCGCACTACTTTTGGTCCCGAGCCTGTTCGCGGTGGCAGCGGCGCAGTCGGAGGAGTCACCCGTGCAAATCGGTGTAGTGCAACCCTTGACGGGACAAGCCGGGCCGTCCGGGCAAACTGTCTTGCGCGGCATAAACCTCGCCGCAGAGGAGATTAATAAATCGGGCGGCATCTTAGGTGGGCGTCCTATCAAGGTTGTGGCCGAAGACGGCAAATGTATCCCGTCAGAAAGCGTCAGTGCGGCAAAGAAGCTCATTCATCAGGATAGCGTCTCCGTACTGATCGGCGCGTTGTGCAGCTCAGCCACACTTGCCATCCAAGATATAACGGGCGAGACCAAGACGGTTCACATCGCCGCAGCGCCCATTTCGCCTAAGCTCACGGACCCGAACCAAAGGCACAAGTATTTCTTCCGGGTAACTCATAACAGTGCAGAATTTGCCAAGGGATTTGCAGCGTTCATACACGAGGAGATCAAACCGAAGACCATGGCTTACCTGGCAGTGAATGATGACTATGGTCGGTCGGAGGTCGGACAGTTGCAGGAGAATCTCGCCAGGCTCGGAAGTGTTGAGACCGTCTTCGAGGGGTTCTTCGAGTATCGCGACAAGGACTTTACGTCGGTCCTCGCGCGCATCAGATCCGCCAGTCCTGACGGGCTTTACATTGTGGCGCGCCTTCCTCAGAACGTTTCTGTCGTGAAGCAAATGAAATCTATTGGTTATCGACCGGGGTTCGTGGCCGGGGACGTGAGCTTCAGCCAGCAGAAGTTCATCGAGGACGCCGGTGAAGCGGGGGAAGGTATCTATTTCCCGACACTGTACTTTCCGGATGACGCTGAACCGGGCGCCCGGAGGTTTCAAGAGGCATACAAGAGCAAGTTTGGGGCCGTTCCTCTGGACGTGACGGCGTCGCTCGGTTGGACGGCCCTCTACGTGGCTGCCCTCGGCATGGATCAGGCCGGGGAAGGAGCCTCGCCGGAGGACATCGCGGCGGCCATACAGAAGCTGAAGTGGGAGGGTCCGTACGGCACGCTGGAGTTCGATGAGAACGGGCAGAACATGGTCGACGTTCGTATCGGGCAGGTCGTTAACGGAAAGCCCGTGGAAGTGAGATAGATCTGCCGGCCACGGATGAGCTGGGTAGGCTGGGTGATGTTATCGCAGCCGATACGTCGGGAGAGGCGGAGGTACCTGCGAGCGCATCGCAGGTACCTCCACCCAGGCCGAGGCGCCCGGAATCTCGCGAGTGTGGACGCGGAGCATCGCGTGCACGACGCAGGCGCGAGCTTGCGCTGTCCATTCTGACGCGCACCGCGGCCGGTGGCTGCGACGCGCTCTCGCGGTGCACCCGAGCTGCGTATCGATTTCCTCCTCCATTCACGTCGTTCTTTCGTTATAGTCTTGGGTGTTCCCGGATCCTCCGAAGGAGCAGAACGATGTCCGGTTGCCCGCGTCGCGTGATGGCTTGGATGTTCTTTGCTCTGGTGTGCGCGCCTGCGATCGCCGCGGCGGCCGAGCACGAGGCGGATCCCATGATGCAGCGCGCGGAGGGCCCCGAGAGCGCGGTGTTGTGGCAGCCCGGCGACCCCGGCGAGCGTTTGTTTCTTCGCGGCCGCGTGCTCGGCGGCGACGGCCGCCCGCTCGCGGGCGCGGTGGTGAATCTGTGGCACGCGGACGGCACGGGCACGTACCGCGACGTGCGTTACCGGGCGCAGCTGGAGACGGCCAAGGACGGAACATTCAACGTCGCCACGGTCCTGCCCGGGCAGTACTGGGGCGTGAAGCACATCCACGTCGTCGTCGACCATCCCGACCACCGGCAGCTGAACGCGCGCATCGTGTTCAAGGGCGATCCCAATCTGAGCCAGGCGGGCGGGCGCGACGTGGTCATCCTCCTCGAGGAGGTGCACCAGGACGGGGACAAGGTGCTGGTCGGCGGCGTCGAGCTCGTGCTTCCGGCGAAGAGCGGCAACTGAGCGCAGCGCCGTGCTCCCGGCCGCGTCCCGAATCATCGATGCCGCGAGCGGGAACCGCGCACCGGCGCGGGCAGCTCTGGTTGCGGCGGCGGGTGCGGTGGGCATAGCCGGCGTCCGTGCGGGCGATCGAATGGTCGCTTGGGGTCGTGCGCTTGCCTTCGTGCTGGCCCTCGCGCTGCCGGGCACGGCCGCGGCCAACGGCGACGGGGTTCCGGAGCACGAGTTCTACTTCACGCGCGGCATCTACGGCGGCGATCTCGATACGCTGAGCTGGGGGCCGCGCTGGGCCATCGACTACCCCAAGGCGGACCAGCAGTTCCTGGTGGCGCTGCGCCGGCTCACCGTGGTCGATGCGTTCGACTCGGATCACGCGCTCCCTCTGGCCGATCCGACGCTGCGCGACTTTCCCTTTCTCTACGTGCTCGAGGTGGGCTCGCTGTCGCTGAGCGATGTTCAGGCCAAGGCGCTGCGCGAGTACCTGCTGGCCGGCGGGTTCATGCTGGTCGACGACTTCTGGGGCACGTGGGCCTGGCAGAACTTCGAATCACAGATGCAGCGCGTGTTCCCGGATCGCCCCATCGTCGAGGTGCCGCTGGAGCATCCCGTCTTCCACGCCTTCTACGACGTGACCGAGATCATCCAGGTCCCGAACGTGCATCAGGCTTCCGGTGGGCCGACCTGGGAGTACGACGGGCGCGTGCCGCACGTGCGCGGCATCTTCGACGACGAAGGCCGGCTGATGGTCGCCATCAACTGGAACACCGATCTGGGCGACGCCTGGGAGTGGGCGGATCTGCCGAGCTACCCGCTGCGCTACTCCACCTACGCGCTCAAGATCGGGATCAACTTCATCATCTATGCCATGACCTACTGAGTTGCTGGAGTTCGCCCTCAAGTACGATCCGGATCTGTTCGCCCGCGGTGCGCTCGAGCTGGCGTGGTCCTGGGGCGCATATGCGGCGGCGGTGCTCGGGATCGCCGTGCTCGTGGCGCTGGCGCTGGGCTACGGGCGTTCCGCGACGCGAAGGCGCGACCGCATCGGGCTGTGGGCGCTGCGCAGCGCCCTGCTCGCCCTGCTGCTGTTCGTGCTGCTGGACCCGCGGCTGGCGGTGGAGGTCGAGGAGCCGGTGCGCGGGCACGTGGCGGTGTTGCTCGACGACTCGCTCAGCATGCGCATCCGTGATCTGGACGGGGCGGCGCGCGCGCAGTTCATCGAGCGCGCCTTCGCGCCGGGCGCGGGCGCGCTGGCGACGGCGCTCGAGCGGCGTTTCGACATTCGCTACCTGCGCTTCTCCGACACCGTGGGCAGCCTCGGGCCGGGCGAGCACCCGACCTTCTCCGGCGCGCGCTCGCATCTGGCGCGCGCCCTCGATCACGTGGCGCGCGGCGCCGACGCGCGGTCCCTGGCCGCGGTGGTGCTGGTCACCGACGGCGCCGCCGACGACCCCGGCGCGCTCGACGAGGCGGTGCGCGCGCTGCACGCATCCGGCGTGACCCTGCACGCCGTCGGGGTCGGCGCGGCGCGCTTCGAGCGCGACGTGGAGGTCTCGAGCGTGCACCTGCCGCGCCGGGTGCTGCGCGACGACGCGGTGGAGGCCGAGGTCGTCATCACTCACCGGGGAATGGCCGGGCAGGCGCTGACCCTGGTGGTGGAGGAGGAGAGCGCCATCGTCGCGCAGCAGCCGCTGACCCTGCCGGCCGGCGCCCGCCCGGCGACGGTGCGCGTGCCTCTCGAGTTCACCCAGGGGGGTCCCCGGCGGGTCGCGTTCCGCATCGCCCCGCAGCCCGGGGAGACGGTCGTGGAGAACAATGTCCTCCACCGCGCCGTGGACGTGCGCAGCGAGCCCGTGCGCATCCTGCACGTCGAGGGCGAGCCCCGCTTCGAGGTCAAGTTCCTGCGCCGCGCCGTGGCCGCGGACGATGCCATCCGCCTCGTCTCCCTGGTGCGCACCGCCGAGAACAAGTACTACCGCCTCGGTGTGGAGGACGCGAGCGAGCTGGCCGGCGGGCTCCCGGACACCGGCGAGGCCCTGTTTCGCTACGACGCCGTGGTCCTCGGCAGCATCGGCAACGATCTCCTGGACGATGCGCAGCAGGCGCGCCTGCGCGACTTCGTGGCGCGCCGGGGCGGGGGCCTGGTGCTGCTGGGCGGCTCGCGCGCGTTCGCCGAGGGCGGCTACTCGCGCTCGACCCTCGCCGGGATGGCGCCGGTGGTGCTGCCCCCGGCGGCGAGCGCCTACCGGGTGCGGGTGCCGGTGCGCCCGACCGCCGCCGGGCGCGAGGATCCGCTGCTGCGCTTGGCGCGCGGCGATCGCCTGCACGCCGCCTGGGAGGAGCTGCCGCCGCTGACCGTGGTCAATCCCATCCGGCGCGCAAAGCCGGGGGCGATGACCCTGCTGGAGGGCGCGGACGAGGCCGGCGAGCCGCTGGTGGTGCTGGCCTGGCAGCGCTACGGGCGCGGCACCGTGGCCGCGTTTCCGGTGCGCGATTCGTGGCGCTGGCAGATGCACGCCGACGTCCCTCTGGAGGACGAGACCCACGAGCGGTTGTGGCGCAACCTGCTGCGCCACGTGGCGCGGCCCGCCGGCGGGCGCATCCGCCTCCATGTCGAGCCGCCGGAGGCTGCGCTCGGCGATACCGTCTCGGTGCAGGCCGAGGCCCTCGATGCGGGCTACCGCCCCGCGGCGGACGCCGAGGTGACGCTCAGGGTGATGACGCCCGCCGGCGAGGTCGAGGAGATCCCTCTGGAGCGCGCCCTCGAGGGGGAGGGTCTGCACCGCGCGAGCTTCGTCGCGCGCGAGGTCGGCCGCCACCACCTGCGCGTCGCGTTGCACGCGCCCGGGGGCGAGGAGATCGCGGTCGGGACCGCGGTGGAGGTGAGCGGCGTGGGGCGCGAGTTCCACGGCGCCGAGCTCGACGAGACGCGCCTGGCGCGTCTGGCGCAGGCCACGGGCGGACGCTTCTTCCGCGCCGGGCAGGCGGCGGGCGTCGTCGATGCCGTCGACGACGCCACCAGCACGCGCCGCGAGCACCGGCGCCTGCCCCTGCGCGACGCGCCGCTGCTGCTGGCGCTGCTGATCGGCCTCGCCTGCCTCGAGTGGGCGTGGCGCCGCCGGCGGGGGATGGCATGACCGCTCGCGCCCTGGCGCTCGTCCTCTCCCTCGCCGCCGCGGCCGGCGCGCGTGCGAACGAGCCGCACCTGGTCATCGTCGGCGGTCTCGGCGGGGAGAGCTACTACTCGGATCTGTTCCAGCGCTGGGTGGACACCCTGAGCGAGGTGGCCACGCAGCGCCTCGGCATCGCCCCCCAACACCTCGTCCGCCTCCAGGAGGATCCGTCGCGGGCGGCCGATCCGGCGGCGGCGGTCTCGCGCAAGGAGAACGTCCTCGAGGCCATCCACCGGCTGGCGCAGCGCTCCGCGCCGGGCGACGTGGTCGCGCTGGTGCTGCTGGGGCACGGCACCGCGCGCGGGGAGCGGGCGCTGTTCAACCTCCCCGGACCCGATCTCTCCGCCGCCGAGCTGGGTGCCGCTCTCGATGCCCTGGCAGGGCGCACCGTGGTGGTCGTGGTCGCGGCCCCGGCCAGCGCGCCGTTCGTGGAGGCGCTCTCGGGCGCGGATCGCATCGTCATCACGGCCACCGCGACTGCGTCGGAGAACCAGCACACGCGCTTCGGCGGGCACTTCATCGACGCGCTCGCCGAGGACGCCGCGGACACCGACAAGGATCGCCGCGTGTCGGTGCTCGAGGCGTTCCGCTACGCCACCGGCGAGGTGGCTCGGGCGTACGAGACCGAAGGGCTGCTGCGCACCGAGCACGCGCTGCTCGACGACGACGGCGACGGCGCCGGCAGCCGCGACCCCGAAGCCGGCGGCGGCGACGGGCGCCTCGCCGCCCGTGTCCACCTGGCGGCGCCGGCGCACCGCGCGGACACCCGCGCCGGGCGCGAGGCCCTGGCGCTGGAGGTCGAGGCGCGCCGGCTGGTCGATCGCATCGAAGCCTTGAAGCGCGACAAGCGCACCCTGGAGACGGATGACTACCTCGAGCGCCTGGAGCGGCTGCTGGTGGAGCTGGCCTTGAACCGGCGTGCTTACCGGGAGATCCAATGATGCGGGCAGCCTGGCTCGTGCTCGTGTGCGCCGCCGGCACGCCGCTCGCCGCCGCCGGCGACGAGGCGGGCGCGGCGCGCGCGCACTTCGAAGCCGGCCGCTACGCCGAGGCCATCGAAGCCGCCCGCGCGCGCACCGCCGAGCATCCGCAGGCGGCGGACGCCTGGTACGCGCTCGGCGACGCCCTGGCCGCGACCGGGAAAATCGAGGAGGCGCTCGCCGCCTACCGGCGGGTGCCGCCCGGGCCCGACGGGCCGCGCCTGGACGTGGAGATGGCGATGGCCCGCCTCGAGGGCGTGTACGGCGATGCGGAGCTCGCGCGCGAGCGTACGCGCCGGATCCTCGATGCGTACCGCGCGCGGCGCGGGAGTCTGTCCGCGCGCGAGCTGGTGGCGGCGGGCGACGCCGCGCGCCGCCTGGCCCCGGAGGATGCCGCGCTCTACGCCACCGCCCTGCGCATCTACGAGCAGGCCATCGCGCGCGCGCCGGACGATCCCGCGACCCATGTCGCCATCGGGGATCTGCTCCTCGATCGCTACAACAATGAGGAGGCGTTGGAAGCCTACCGCGCGGCGCTGGAGCGCGACGCGCAGTTCGTGCCTGCGCTGCGCGGCATCGCGCACAGCCTGCACTTCGATCACTCCGCGCGCGCCCTGGACGCGGCGCGCCGCGCCCTCGAGGTGCGCCCGGCCGACGTCGGCGCGCGGGTCCTGATGGCGCGCCTGCACCTGGAGCTGGAGGAGTACGCGGCCGCCGAGGAGGCCATCGAGCGCGCTTTGGGGGTGAACCCGCGCTCGCCCGAGGCCCTGACCCTGGCCGCCGCCCTCGCCTTCCTGCACGGCGACGAGCAGGCGTTCGAGGCGCAGGTGGAGCGCGCGAGAACCATCGCGCCCGGGCACGTGGCGCTCTATGAGACCCTGGCCGAGGTCGCGGCCCAGAACCGCTACTACGCCGCGGCCGAGCAGTTCGCGCGCCGCGCGGTGAGCCTCGATGACAACGCCTGGCGGGCGCGCGCCCTGCTCGGCGTGAACCGCCTGCGCCTCGGGCGCATGGACGCCGGGCGCGCGGCGCTGGAGGCGGCGTTTCGCGGCGACCCCTACGATCCGCGCACCAAGAACGCCCTCGAGCTGCTGGATCGATTGGACGGCTTCGAGCACGTGCGCTCGGCGCGCTTCGTGCTGGTCGCCGATCCGCGCGAGGCCCCGGTGCTCGCACCGCGCCTGCTGCCCATCGCCGAGCAGGCCTTCGATCACTTCGCCGAGGCGTACGGCTACCGCCCGCCCACGCCGGTGCGCATCGAGATCTACCGCCGCCACGAGGACTTCTCGGTGCGCACCACCGGGCTCGTCGGCGTCGACATCCTGGGGGTGTCCTTCGGACCGGTGGTGGCGCTGGACTCGCCGTCGGCGGGCGTATTCGGCCCCGTCAACGTCGGCTCCACGCTGTGGCACGAGATCGCGCACACGTTTCACCTCGGGCTCACCCGCTCGCGCGTGCCGCGCTGGTTCTCCGAGGGGCTCGCAGTGTTCGAAGAGCGCCGCGCGCGCCCGGGATGGGGCTTCGACGTGAGCCCGGGCTTTCTCGTCGCCTTCCGCGAAGGGCGCCTGGCGCCGGCGAGCGCGCTGAACCAGGCGTTTCTGCGCCCGCGCTATCCGGAGCAGATCGTGCACGCGTACTACCAGGGTGCGCTGGTCATCGAGATGATCGCGCGCGATCACGGTTTCGAGGCCATCGTGCGCATGCTCGAAGGCTACCGCGACGGGCGCTCGACCGCGGAGCTTCTGTCCGAGGTGCTGGGGCGCGACGCGCAGGCGTTCGACGCCGCGTTCGAGGCTTTCGTGCGCGAGCGTTTCGGCCATGCGCTGCAAGCGCTGGCGCCGGTCGCGGATGCGGAGGACGGCGCGATGCCCGAGGGGCGCTACCCGCACCTGCTGCGCGAGGCGCACGCGGCGCTCGACGCGGGCGAGCTCGAGCGCGCGTTCGACGCGCTCACCGAGGCCCAGGCGCTATTTCCCGAGCACGCGGGCGGCGCCGGCACCTATCACATGCTCGCCGCGCTGCACCTGCGCCGCGGGGAGCCCGAGCGGGCCATCGCGCAGCTCGAGCGCGCCATCGCCATCGACGCCGACGATCTCGATGCCCACCTGCGCCTGGCGCAGCTCTACCGGGAGACGGGCGATGCGGGCGCGGCGGCGGCTATGCTGGAGCGGACATTGCTGATCCAGCCTTTCGATGCGACGCTGTATCGCACCCTGGCCGAGATCCGGGAGTCACACGGCGAGTGGCAGAGCGCGGCGGAGGCGCGCGCCGCGGTGGTGGCCCTCGAGCCCGCCGACGAGGCCGGCGCGCGCTACCTGCTCGCCCGCGCGCACCACCGCGCCGGCAACGCCGCAGCGGCCCGGCGCGCCGTGCTCGGCGCCCTCGAGATCGCGCCCCTCTACGAGGAGGCGCTCGAGCTGCTGCT
>CAZPFD010000069.1:0-15582 GCA_964585725.1 uncultured Ectothiorhodospiraceae bacterium
CTGTCCTTGTGGCACTGTGGGCAGGGAAAGTAGTGTCTGACACCACTTTCCCGCGACATCCCTGTCTCAACGCTCGGAGCGGGCCATCCCTGGCCCGCTCCCCTGGCCCCTTTGGGGCCAGGGGCTTGTCCGCCCCGCGTGCCGCGCTCCGCCAGTCACTCTTCGCAAGGCACCCGCCGCCCCGCACGACGGGCTGAGCTTCGTGGGTGATCAGAGTGTCCCCTTTTCAGTCGGGGAACCACTCGCGGGCCTTGTCCGCGGCCTTCTCCTTGATCTCCGGGGTGACGTTGGACGCCACCGCAGCGAGGGCTGCGACGAGCACGCCGAGATCGTCCGTGTAGCCGACGATGGGGGTGAGGTCCGGGATGGCGTCGATGACGCTGATGAAGTACCCGAGAGCGCCGTAGATGGCCGCCTTGGCCCAGCGCGGGGTGTCCGGGGACTGAGCCGCGTAGTAGAGCTGGAGCGCGAGCTCCACGACCTCGCGGCCCGCGCTGCGCGCATAGCCGCCGACCTTCTTCCAGAAGTCGTGCTCCGAGTACTCCTTCTCGAAGCCTTTGGGCTCGTTGGGCTCGTCCGCCATCGATCAGCGGCCCGTGCGGCGCAGCCGGGCGTAGAGCCAGGCGGCGACGATTCCCCACACCGAGTTGAAGATGAGCACGAAGACCGGGGTCAGGGTGCCCAGATCGAGTCCGAGCATTCCCTTCTGCGCCTTGACCGGGAACACGATCCCCAGCTGCACGATGGTGGGTCCCAGCCCGAACAGCAGCCCCCGCAGCACCACCCGGTTGTGGAGGATCGGCAGCAGCAGCAGGGCTCCCCAGATGCCGCCCCACACCAGGCGCGGATACAGCCACGGCGGCGTCAGCGCCGGGCTGATGGCGACGCCGAGCGCGGCGGTGATGCCGATGGCTCCGAACAGCCATACGGCGATGCTGTTCGCCAGCCCGCCGACGCCGCCTGCGGCATAGGCGAAGGCGCAGTTACGCAAGCCGTTCATCGTGATACCTCCCTCCGTCGTCGTGACCTCGCTTCACCCGGTTTCAACCGCGCCCGCGTTTGCCTGCGATGCGCATGCGCAGGGCGTTGAGCCGGATGAACCCGCTCGCGTCTCTCTGATCGTAGGCGCCTCGATCCTCCTCGAAGGTGACCATGTCGGCATCGAACAGGCTGTCGCTCTCCGAGATGCGCCCCGTGACCGTGAGCGAGCCCTTGTAGAGCTTGAGGCGCACGCGCCCGTTGACGGGGGCTTGCGACTCGTCGATGAGTCCCTGCAGCAGCTTGCGCTCGGGGCTCCACCAGTAGCCGTTGTAGATGAGGCTCGCGTAGCGGGGCATGATCTCGTCTTTCAGGTGAGCGACCTCGCGATCGAGAGTGACGGACTCCATCGCGCGATGGGCCTTGAGCAGGATGGCGCCGCCCGGCGTTTCGTAGCAGCCCCGCGACTTCATGCCGACGTAGCGGTTCTCCACGATATCGAGGCGACCGATGCCGTGCGCGGCGCCCAGGGCGTTCAGGCGGTGCATCACCTGCCCGGGCTTCATCGCGACGCCGTCGACGGCGGTCACGTCCCCGCGGGTGAAGGTGAGCTCGACGTGGGCCGGCTCGTCGGGGGCGCGCTCGGGAGCGGTGGTCCAGCGCCACATGTCCTCGCCCGGCTCGACCCAGGGGTCCTCGAGGACGCCGCCCTCGTAGGAGATGTGCAGGAGATTGGCGTCCATGGAGTAGGGCGAGCGGTTGCCCTGCATGTACTCCACCGGGATGCCGTGCCGGGCCGCGTAGTCGAGCAGCTTCTCGCGCGAGGTCAGATCCCACTCGCGCCACGGCGCGATGACCCGGATGTCGGGGTCGAGCGCGTAAGCTCCCAGCTCGAAGCGCACCTGGTCGTTGCCCTTGCCCGTGGCGCCGTGCGCGATGGCGTCGGCGCCGGTGTCGCGGGCGATCTCCACCAGCCGCTTGGCGATGAGCGGGCGCGCGATGGAGGTGCCGAGCAGGTACTCCCCTTCGTAGACCGTGTTGGCGCGGAACATGGGAAAGATGTAGTCGCGCGCGAACTCGTCGACGAGGTCCTCGACGTAGATCTGATGCACCCCGAGCGCTTCGGCCTTGCGCCGCGCGGGCTCCAGCTCCTCTCCCTGGCCGATGTCGGCGGTGAACGTCACTACCTCGCAGCGATACTCGTCCTGGAGCCACCTTAAAATGATGGAGGTGTCGAGCCCCCCGGAGTAGGCCAGGACGACCTTGTTGACGGCAGACATGATCACCCTCGCTTGACGGCATGAGGTGCGGCGAGGTGTTCTCGCCCGACCCAAGGGGGCCATAATACAAGCTTTGCGGGCGCGTGGCGCGCCCGTCCCGCGGCCCGCGCTTGCGGGTACGCGCGTGCGCCAACCAGGGAAAATCACGGCCATGTCCAACAAGACCTTCACCGTCCCCGACGATCTCTATCGCTACATCCTTTCCGTCTCGCTGCGCGAGAGCGATGTCCTGCGCCGGCTGCGCGAGGAGACGGCGCAGCACCCCCGGGCCGGGATGCAGATCGCCCCCGAGCAGGGCCAGCTCATGGCGCTTCTGGCCCGCCTCGCGGGCGCGCGGCATGCGCTCGAGGTCGGGGTCTTCACCGGCTACAGCTCCATCTGCGTGGCCGGGGCCCTGCCCGCGGACGGGCGCCTCGTGGCCTGCGACGTGAGCGAGGAATATACGAGCATCGCCCGCCGCTACTGGCGCGAGGCGGGGGTCGAGGACAAGATCGATCTGCGTCTGGCGCCCGCCGTGGAGACCCTCGATGCCCTCCTGGGCGGCGGCGAAGCCGGCCGCTTCGACTTTGCCTTCATCGATGCCGACAAGGCCGGCTACGAGAGCTATTTCGAGCGCTGTCTCGAGCTGGTTCGAACGGGCGGGCTCATCGCCGTCGACAACACCCTCTGGAACGGCAAGGTGATAGACCCCGAGGACGACTCGGAGGACACCGAGGCCATCCGTGCCTTCAACGAGCGACGCCACCGCGACCCGCGCATCGCCCTGAGCCTGGTACCCATCGGCGACGGGCTCACGCTCGCATCGAAATTGTAGAAGCGAGCTTGCTTGCGAGCTTCCTGTTGTGGATCGCAAATAGCAGACCCATGATCTCCCGCCGGCGTTTTCTCCGCGGCGCGGGCGCGGCCGCCACCGCCGCCTTCCTGCCGCTGGGCGTTCAGCTCGCGCGCGCCGCCCGCGCGCGCGCGGTAGCGGGGTACGGGAAGCTGGGCCCTGACCCCCAAGGCCTGTTCGACCTGCCGCCGGGATTCAGCTACCGGGTCATCTCGCGCACGGGCGAGCGCATGGCCGACGGTCTGCGCGTGCCGGAGCTCCCGGACGGCATGCAGGCTTTCCCCGGGCCCGAGGGGAGAACGATCCTGCTGCGCAACCACGAGCTCTACCCCTGGTCGCCTCGGAGCGCGTTTCATGACCAGGGCAACCGCCCGACGGAGGCTCAGCGCGCGCTCCTCTACGACCCGGGGCGGGGCCTGCTGGTGGGACGCGGCGGCGTCACCACCCTGGTCTACGACACCCGAAGCCATCGCCTCGAGCGGCAATTCCTCAGCCTCGGCGGCACCCTGCGCAACTGCTCGGGCGGCGCCACCCCCTGGGGCAGCTGGATCTCGTGCGAGGAGATTGTCGCGCGCACCGGCCAGTACGGGGCGACGCGCGATCACGGCTTCAACTTCGAGGTGTCCGCCGCCGCACGGGGTCTCGTGAAGGCCGTGCCGCTCACCGCCATGGGCCGCTTCTACCACGAGGCGGTAGCGGTGGACCCGGCCAGCGGCATCGCCTATCAGACCGAGGATCTGATGGACGGGCTTCTCTATCGCTTCGTCCCGGCAAGCCCCGGGCGCTACGCGCGCGGCGGGCGCCTGGAGGCGCTCCGCATCCGCGATCTGCCGGGCGCGTTCACCGGCAACCACGAAGCAGCGACGATCCCCGTCGGTGAACCGCTCGCCGCCGATTGGGTCCCCATCGAGAACGTGGCCTCGCCCGGCGACGATCTGCGTCATCAGGGGCGCTCCAAGGGCGCCGCGGTGTTCGCGCGAGGCGAGGGTATGACCGTCGAGCGCGACACCGAGCGGGGGGTCACCGCCATCTGGTTCGTGTGCACCGCGGGCGGGCGCAACGGGCGGGGTCAGCTCTGGCGCTATCAGCCGGGTGAGGGCGAGGGCACCCCGCACGAGACGCCGGGGCGTGTGCAGCTCTTCCTCGAACCCAACGACGGCGCGCTCCTCAACCAGGGCGACAACGTGACCGTCGCGCCCAACGGCGACCTCATCGTGTGCGAGGACAACGCGAGCCGCCAGCGGCTCATCGGCGTCACCCCGGCGGGCGGCGTGTACCAGCTCGCCGCCAACGCCCGCGGCGGCTCGGAGCTGGCCGGCGCCACCTTCTCGCCGGATGCCACCACTTTATTCGTCAACCTCCAGCAGCTCGGCCTCACCCTCGCCGTGACCGGTCCGTGGGAGCGCCGCCACGCGGACTGAGCGCGGCTCGCGAGCACCGGCAATCCTGGCCATAATGACGGCTGTTCATCGTACGGGACCGGAGAAGCATTCCCATGGAAGAGCGCTTGCCGCGCAAGCTCGCCGCCATCCTCTATGCCGACGTCGCCGGATACAGCCGGCTGACGGGGGAGGATGAGGAAGGGACCCATCGCCGGCTGAGTGCATACCTGAGTCTTATCAGCGCCGCCATCGAGCAGCACCAGGGCAAGGTCGTTCACTTCGCGGGCGACGCGGTGCTGGCCGACTTCGGCACCGTGACCGACGCCCTGACCTGCGCCGCCGCCGTTCAACGGGGCCTGCAAGACCGCAATCGGGACCTGCCCAGCGATCGCAAGGTTCGCTTTCGTATCGGAGTCAATCTGGGCGAGGTCATCGTCGACCGCGGCGATATCTACGGCGACGGAGTGAACGTCGCCGCGCGGCTGGAGAGCCTTGCGGAGCCGGGGGGCATCTGCATCTCGGAGTCGGTCCACACCGCCATCGGCAACAAGTTGCCGCTGCGTTACGAGTCCATGGGGCAACAGTCGGTCAAGAACATCGCCAAGCCCGTACACGCCTACCGCGTGGTAATGGACGAGGAGACAGAAGCGGAGACGACCTCACTGCAAGGGCGAGCACCGGAGCTTCCCGACAAGCCCTCCATTGCCGTGCTGGCGTTCGACAACCTGTCCGGCGATCCGGAACAGCAGTATTTCTCCGACGGTATCACCGAAGACATCATCACCGACCTCTCCAAGGTTTCGGGGCTCTTCGTCATAGCCCGTAATTCCTCCTTTGCATATAAAGGGAAAGCGGTGGATGTGAAGCAGGTGGCGGCCGATCTCGGCGTGCGCTACGTCCTCGAGGGGAGCGTCCGAAAGTCGGCCAACCGCGTCCGCATCACCGCGCAGTTGGTGGATGGTGCAACCGGCGGGCATCTGTGGGCGGATCGATACGACCGCAATCTGGATGACATATTCGTGGTTCAGGATGAGGTCACGCAGCACATCGTCGAAGCGCTGAGAGTCAGACTCACTCCCGATGAGCGAGTCCGTATCGGCGGGCCGAGCACGAAAAACGTGGAGGCTTACGACTTCGTGCTCAGGGGGCGCGAACTGGCGCTTCGCTTCGCCGCCGACACCAACGCGGAAGCGCAGGCGCTGTTCCAGAAAGCCATCGAGCTGGATTCGACATTCACGACTGCATATTCAATGCTGGCGGTCACGTTGTTGATGGACTACATCAACAACTGGAATGGCGCTACGGAGGAGACTCTCGAAACGGGGTTCCGCTTCGCCGTGAGGGCGGTGGAGCTCGACGCCCAGGACTCCCAGGGGTACTGGGCCCTGGCCATCGCCCACATGTGGAAACGTGATCTGGATGGTGCGATCGTGAATGTAGAGAAAGCTCTCGCGCTCGACCCGAACAATTCACACGCTCTGGCCAACCGGGGGCATATTTTCAGTTACGCCGGCCGGCCCATCGAGGCGATCGAGAGTCTGGAGAAAGCGATGCGCCTCGATCCGCGCTACCCGAACGTTTACCTCCATTTCCTGGCTCACGCGCACTTCGTCCAAGGAAACTATGCGGAGGCCGCGGCGCTCCTGGAACGGCGTATCCGGCTCCACCCCGAGACTGATACCTCGAGGGTGCTGCTGGCGTCGTGTTGCGGGCATCTCGGCCGCAAGGGCGAGGCAAGAAAAGCCTGGACCGAGGCCATCAAGATCAATCCCGGGTACTCGCTGGAGCGAAAAGGGCGAATTCTTCCTTACAAGAACCCCGCGGACTGGGACCGATTCATGGAAGGCCTCCGCAGGGCGGGAGTGACGGAGTAGCTCGATTTTCGGCTCACCCCCTCTCCGCAACGCCGGGACTCTTTGTATATGAGATTGGTGTTCATCTCGGTAGGGAATTGGCGCATGGGTCGGTAAATGGACGCGATACCGGTATCCCATGCGCCCCCGACAAGTTCGGGGGCTTTTTTTGACTTTCCTGGTGTCGCAGGAGAGATGAAAACGTCGTTGCCGGGCTTGGCCCGGCTGAAAGGGTCATATGCTTCATGCGGCTGCCTCTCCGCCGAGAATCTTCACGCTGATACTGCTTGCCGCGCTGTCGGTTCTGTCGTTGAACATGTTCCTGCCCTCGCTGCCCGGCATAGCGGAGGCGTTGCAAGCCGATTATGCGCTGGTGAGCGTGTCGATCGCAGGCTATCTGGCCGTTACGGGAGCATTGCAGCTGATCATAGGCCCGTTGTCGGACCGCTACGGGCGGCGGCCGGTGCTTCTGGGAGGGCTGACCGTATTCATACTGGCATCGTTGGGCTGCGCGCTGGCCGATGATGTCCGGGTTTTCCTGCTCTTCCGCATGCTGCAGGGCGCGGTCATTTCGGGCTGGGTGCTGTCGCTCGCGGTCATCCGGGATACCGCGCCCGAGCGGGAGGCAGCCAGCCTGATAGGCTACGTCGCCATGTCGATGGCGGTCGCACCCATGTTGGGACCGATGCTCGGCGGAGCGCTGGATGAGCTGTTCGGATGGCGATCAAGCTTCCTGGTCTTCGCCGGCGCGGGTGCAGCGGTGCTTGGCTTGTGCTGGGTCGATCTGGGCGAGACCAACAAGGCGCCGTCGAAGACCTTTGCGGCGCAATTTCGCACCTATCCGGAGTTGCTCGGGTCACACCGGTTCTGGGGCTATGCGCTGTGCATGACGTTCTCGACGGCCGCGTTCTACGCGTTTCTGGCGGGTGCGCCGCTGGTGGCGCAGACGGTGCTTGCGTTGTCGCCGGCGGTACTGGGGTTCTACATGGGCACCATCACGGCAGGCTTCATGCTGGGCAGCTTCATCTCCGGCCGCTACGCGAAACGGCATGCGCTGACCACGATGATGATGTCCGGAAGGATCGTCGCCTGCGCCGGGCTGATCGTGGGGCTGGCGCTCTTTCAGGCCGGATTCGTGCACGTGGCTTCGCTCTTTGGCGCAGTGGTGCTTGTGGGCTTGGGCAACGGGCTCACCATGCCGAGCTGCAATGCCGGCGCGCTGTCGGTGCGGCCCATGCTGGCCGGCAGCGCCTCGGGGCTGGCGGGGGCGCTGACAGTCGCGGGCGGCGCGGTGCTGTCCTGGATCACCAGCGCTATCGTGACCGAAGAGAACGGGCCCTATGCGCTCCTGGGCATGATGCTGTTCTGCTCGTTCATGGGGTTGATGGCCACGATCTGGGTGCTCCAGATTGACCGGCGCGCGGGGCGCGAACGCCAGGCGGATGCCGCTTGATGGTGAATGCTTCCGTTTCGGGCGAGAACGCGGGTCGTCATGTGACTCCGGGCTGCACAGGCTCGGCACCTAAACGTGACATCTCGGCCTGAGGCCCGGCGCGGCGTGAACGCACAGAACGCGCTCCAAAGGAGAGGCTTTGCCGGAGCCGACGCTCAAGCCCCGGTCGCGCGGTAGAGATGCCAGCGTCCGGGAACACCCTTGAGGACGTGCTCACCGGCATCCTCGAAGCCGAGACCGGAGCCGGCGACGAGATCCCGGATGGTCTGCGACACCCATACCTCGCTCGGACCGGCTAGAGCCCCGATGCGCGCGCCGATCGCGACTGCCACGCCGGCGATGTCATCGCCGTGCAGTTCGACTTCGCCTGTGTGCAGCCCGGCCCGCGCTTCGATGCCAAGGGGGCGCACCGACTCGATGATCGCTCGGGCGCAGTGCACCGCACGCGCCGGCCCGTCGAACGTGGCGAGAATCCCGTCGCCGGTGCTTCTTATCTGTTTGCCGCGAAAGCGTGCGAGATGCGTACGCACGATATCGTCGTGGCGCCTCTGCACCTGGCGCCATCGAGTATCGCCGAGCGCGGCCGTCTGCGCCGTCGAGTCGACGATGTCAGTAAACAAGAGCGTCGTCAGCACGCGATCGAAGGCCGTCTCCGTGGTGCGAGTCGTCGACACGAAGCGTTCCACTTCTCCGATAATCGGCTCCCAGTCGCCCACCCAGAAAAAATGACTGTCGCCCGGTAGCTCGACGAAGTGCGCGCCTGCAATCCTGGCCGCGGTGGCCTTTACATCCTCGATCGGGAAATCAACGTCGCCCTCAAGCCCGATCACCAAGGTCGGCACATGAATAGCCGGCAGCGCCTCGCTAACGTTGATCCGGCTGTTCATCCGCTCGAGGGCAACCGCCGCCCCCGGACTCGCAGCGCGGCGCAGGTAGGACGCGAGCCAGCGCGCCAGCGCCTCGTCGTCCGCGTGACTCGGCGCGGCCCAATCACGGATTTGCTTCTTCGCGTGCTCCACGGTTCCCCAGTTCCAGTCTACGTAATCGACGTACGCGGCGAAGTCTTGCTTGTAAGGGGGGTTGCGGGCGGTGAAATCGGCGACCGTGCTGAGCAGAATCAGGCCGGCCGTCCGCTCCGGGTACGTGGCGGCAAAAAGCAGAGACATTGGACCGCCTTCGGATACGCCGAAAACAATCGCGCGCTTTGAATGCGCGGCGTCCATGACCGCTCGGACGTCGTCCATGCGCGTCTCGAGACTCGGCAGACGATTCTCGGGCACGCGGTCGGATAGTCCGACGCCGCGCTTGTCGAACAAAATCAACCGGCAGAAAGAGGCCAAGCGAGTGAGGAACCGCCGAAGATTCGGCTCCTCCCACATGGCCTCGATGTTCGACGCCCATCCCATGACCAAGACCACGTCGACCGATCCCTCGCCGACCACTTGATAGGCGATGTGGATCCCTTCAGCGGTCCGGGCGTAGCGTGTCTCAGGAACGTTCATCCGCAGGGCTGGATGTGGCCGCGTCGGCAGGCAGTCGTCTGTCGAGTCGGCGCTCGTTGATGCTTGAGAGGATGTGCACGGACCATAGCCCACCAGTGTCTTGAGGATCAACCGAGAAGCAGGAGCCTTCTCGAGCCGGTGTCGATGCCCGTTCGCGGGGCCCTCCCGGAACGCCTACCATGGCTCTGCCTTACGCGCGCCGAGAGGCGGCTTCTGCGCCGGCCTCATCGTCAGCCTCACTCCGGCTCCCGCGATCCACGGCCTCGGCGATTACGGCCATTACCGTCCGGGCGAGGCAAATTGCTTTGAGTGAGCGACCTCGTTGGGTCGGAACGACCCGATCGCGTTCTCCTCACCCGTAGAGGTGGTTTTTCTGCGTCGCACCAGACGGCTCGCGGCCATAACCGGACTTTCTGCTAGCGGGGGGAATCGGTATCTTCAATGTCTGCTCTTGGCCTGCTTGCCCCCTCGCCACTCACAAGTTCCTACGGTAGTATTTCCTGAACGCGAAGAAGGCCGCTCTTTCGTGGCAGAGCGTCTGCCCCGCAATCTTCCCGCCTGTGGGGCGGGCGCCCTCCCATAGCCGAGGTGGCGTGGACACTCCTCGGAAACAACCATGAGCGACATTGCAAAGTGGCTCGAATCCCTCGGTCTCGGCAAGTACGCCAAAGTGTTCGCCGAGAACGAGATTGACTTCGAGATCCTGCCCCATCTCACCGACGAGGATCTCAAAGATATCGGCCTGCCACTCGGTCCCCGCAAGAAACTATCCCTTGCCATTTCGGCCCGGCGGGCCGAGCAACCCGACACTGCGGTTGCTGCTCCCGAACCGACAACCCCCACCACCCTCCAATCCGAGGCCGAACGCCGCCAACTCACGGTCATGTTCTGCGACCTCGTCGGCTCGACGGAGCTGTCCCGGCGCCTCGACCCTGAAGATCTGCGCGAGGTCGTGACTGCCTGTCAGGACGTTTGGAAAGCGGTTATCGAACGCTACGCAGGCTACGTTGCCCGCTACATGGGCGATGGCATCCTCGCCCATTTCGGCTATCCAATCGCGCACGAGGACGATGCCGAGCGTGCGGTGCGGGCGGGACTCGCCGCGCTCGACGGCGCCGCCGCGCTCAGCGAGCGCTTCGCCGAACTCGACGGGGTAGAGATCGCGGCGCGCGTCGGGATCGCCACCGGCCTCGTCGTCGTCGGCGATCTCATCGGCGAGGCCCCCTTGGAGGAGCGCGCGGTGGTCGGCGAGACACCGAATCTCGCCGCGCGACTCCAAGGCGTCGCGGACCCGAACACGGTCGTCATCGCAGCGGGCACCCGGCGGCTGGTCGAAGGCCGGTTCGAGCTCGCCGACCTCGGACCGCAGATGCTGAAGGGCATCGACGAGCCGGTTCACGCGTGGCGCGTGGACGGCGAGTCCGAAGCCGCCCGGCGCTTCGACGCCGGGGCCTCCGAGGGGCTGCTCTCGCTCGTCGGCCGCGAGGAGGAGGTCCGGCTCCTGCTCCGGCGGTGGGAGCAGGCGAAGGAGGGCGACACGCAGGTCGTGCTGCTCGAGGGCGAGGCCGGCATCGGGAAATCGCGCGTGTTGCGCGCGGCGCAGGATCGAATCCGTCTCGAGCCGCACAACCGGATTCTTTACTTCGGCTCGCCCTACCATCAGGCGAGCGCCTTTCATCCGATCATCGGCCAGCTCGGGCGGGCCCTGCGCTTCGGGCGCGACGACCCGCCGGCAGCCAAGCTCGACAAGCTCGATGCGGTGCTCCGCGAGCTCGGCCTCAATGTGGAGAATCACGCGCCGTATATCACCGCCCTCCTCGGACTACCCGAGGACGGACGCTACCCCCCGCACGGTCTCGACTCGGACAAGCTCAAAGGCCGCACGCTCGAGGCGCTGACCGAGATGGTGCGAGCGATGACTGAGCAGCGTCCGGTGCTGCTCGTGGTCGAGGACGCGCACTGGCTCGACGCCTCGACCGGCGAGTTCGTCGTCCAGCTCATCGACCGGCTCGGCTCCGCGCGCTTGCTCTGCGTGCTCACCTTCCGTCCCGAAGGCGAGCCGGGCTGGGCGCCCCAGGCCGGCGCGACGCGCCTCGCGCTCAGCCGCCTCACGCGGCGCCAGAGCATCGAAATGGTCCGGAAGGTGGCGAGCGACGGGGACCTGCCTGAAGTCGTCGTCGACGCGATCGTCGACAAGACCGACGGGGTACCGCTCTTCGTCGAGGAGCTCACCAAGGCGGTCCTCGAGGCGAGCTCGACGGGACCCGGTTGGATCGAGACGCTTTCGATCCCCGCGACCCTCCAGGACTCGCTCACCGCGCGGCTCGATCACCTGGGACCGGCCAAGGACACCGCCCAGCTGGCGGCGGTGTTCGGACGCGAGTTCCTGCTGGAATGGCTCGAAGCGGTGTCGCCGCTCGACTCGGCCGAGCACGAGCGCCAGCTCGAGGCGCTCGTCGACGCGGGGCTCGTCTACCGCCAGAGCGTGGTGCCGCAGATCGTCTACGCGTTCAAGCACGCGCTCATCCAGGAGGCGGCCTACCATTCGATGCTGGTGGCGCGGCGGCGCGAGCACCACCGCGCCATCGCCGAGGCCCTGGAAACGCGCTTCCCGCAGGTGGGCGAGACCGAGCCCGCGATCCTCGCCCGCCACCACGAGGAGGCGGGCGCGGCCGGGCGGGCCGTGCCCTACCTCGAGCGGGCCGGCAAGCAGGCGCTCGCACGCTGGGCGTACCGCGAGGCGGCCAGCTACGCCGCGCGCGGGCTCACGCTTCTCGGCCGCATCGAGGACCCAGCCGCGCGCGAGCCGGCCGAGCTCGGGCTGCGACTGGTCGAAGCGGAGGCCAACTGGCGCAACGGCGAGCTGCAGGTCGCGCTCGATGCCTACGGGCGCGCGGCCGAGATCGCGCTGTCGATAGGCGATCGCGAGCGGCTGGTGCGCGCCGCGGTCGGCTTCGAGCACGCGGAGTTCCACGCCGCTCGACCGGCCCACGCGACCGTGCGTCTCGCCGAGCGGGCGCTCGCGGTGATCCCGGAGTCCGACATCGCCGCTCGATCGCGCCTGCTCGCGAGCCTCGCGCGTGCGCTGGCATCGACCGGCGAGTTCGAGCGGGCGCAGACGTTGTGCGAGGAGGCGATCGGGATGGCGCGCGGCGTGAATCAGCCCGACGCGTTGTTCGACGCGCTCAACATGCGGTTCTACCTCTGGCAGGGGCCGGCAACCATCGACGATCGCATCGCGACCTTCGACCAGATGGTGCGCATCGCCGAGGAGATGAACGACCGCTCCCGGCTGCTCCACGCGCAGAGCTGGCGATTCTTCATGGCGCTCGAGCGCGGCGATCTCGAGGGCTTCGAGCGCTGGCGCAAAGCGTTTGCCGCGCTCGCCGACGAGCTGCACCAGCCCATCTTCCTGTGGCTCAAGGCCGGGGGCGAGGTGGTCGGCGCATTGCTCGCCGGCCGGTTCGAGGAAGCGGAGCGCTTGGCGAACGACGCGCTGCGAATGGGTTCCGGGCTGCAGGAGATCGACGTCTCGGGGCAGTACGGCGTGCAGATGTTCACCATCCGCCGCGAGCAGGGCCGCCTCGAGGAGGTCGCGCCCGTCATCCAACGCTTCGTCGAGATGCATCCCCAGTCGGCGGCCTGGCGGCCCGGGCTCGCGCTGATCTACGCCGAGCTCAACCAGCGCGAAGCGGCGCGCGAGGCGTTCGAGGCACTCGCCTCGGACGGCTTCGAAGGCATTTCGCGCGATGCGATCTTTCCGCTCGCGCTCGCGTACCTCTCGGAGGTCTGCGCATGCCTGTCCGACGCCGAGCGGGCGGAACAGCTCTACGGTCTGCTTCTACCCTATGCGGGGTACACGATCTCGGTTGGAGTCGCGGTGGTCTCGTACGGATCGGCGGACCGCTATCTCGGCCTGCTCGCGACGACGAGGGGCGACCTCGACGCGGCCGAGCGCCACTTCGAGCAGGCGCTCGAGATGAACACCGCCCTGCGCGCACGACCTTGGCTCGCCCACACCGAGTGCCGCTATGCCGAGATGCTACTCGCGCGCAACGGACCCGGTGACGCGGCGCGCGCGGCACGCCTGCTCGAGAGTGCCCTCGCGACCGCCCGCGAGCTCGGCATGAGAGCGCTCGAGCGCTGCATCCGGGCGCTTGGGCCGGATGTTCGGGGCGGGCCACGGATGGTAACCTAACCGTTCAACTTGAGGAGGGTTTCCCGATGCCTCTGTATCTCATCGAGCGCAATTTCGCCGACCAGCTCGAATTTACCAAGGAAAGTGTCGACCATGTCGAGCGGATTAACGACGACGAGGGGGTACGCTGGATCTACTCGTTCCTGAGCGCCGACAAGAAGAAGACCTACTGCCTATACGAGGCGCCGAGCGCCGAGGCCATCCGCACGGCGGCGCGCAGGGCAGAGATTCCTGCCGACGTCATTATAGAGGTCGGCAAGGTCGGACCGGAGATGTTCGGCCTCGACGTGCGGGCGCCGTCGGCGGCGTCGTAAGGAAAATGCCGGGTCGGCGGGCACGAACGATTTATCGAGTTTGGTGAGCTTCGAGCCTTCGATTCGAGGGATAGAGTCTAAAGCGGTCACTTCTGGCGCCCAGCAGCTTCGGCGGCCACTCGACTTTCCCGGCAGGACGGCGCTGCGCACCGCACCCTCAGGCACGTAGCGCGGTTGTCACAAGGTCACGCTGCCGCGGGCTTTATGTTCTGGTTCACGCGGAACAGGTTCTGCGGATCGTACTTGTGCTTTAGCGCCGCCAGGCGGGCGTAATTGTCGCCGTAGGTGGCCTGCACCCGACCATCATCTTCATCGTTATACATGAAGTTCACATAGGCCCCCTCGAGGTTGAACGGGTGCACCGCCTCCCAGTACGACCTGCCCCAGGGCTTGAGGGCGTCGGCGTTCTCGGGATCCGCATCTATGCCGGCGATGACCATGGACCATGTAGCCCCTCGCGTGCTCCAGGCGCTGTCGCCGGAAGCGACCCGGTGCACCGCACCGTCGATGGGGTAGAGGTGCATGAGTGAGAGTTCGCTGGGCGCTTCGGCGGCGTGCGCTAGGTGCACGTCTATAGCCTCGTCGGGCAGCTCCTTGACGAAGTCGCCCTTCCAGTACCACTGCAGCCCCTTGGGCAGAAGCGGATCGAACATGGCCTGCAGCGCCGGGAACGGCATGTCGTCCATCCAATTGAGCATGGGTTCCGGCAACGCACCGAGCAGAGGCGCCATTGCCTTCTCTCCCTCCTCAGCAGAGCCGTTGTAGCAGGAAATGACGGCGCAGATCCGCTTGCCCCAGTGCTCGGACGGGAAAGGATCCGTGGAAGGCACGGTCTTCAGCCCGATGAACGAGCCGAGCTCCTCGGGCGCATCCGGAAGAAAGTCGCGATAACGCTGCATCACGGTGCGGGCGTGCTCGATGTCCCAGAAAATCGGGCCGGCGTAAACCGTGCTGACTGGGTGGGCGCGGAATACGAAGCTGGTCACCACGCCGAAGTTCCCACCGCCGCCGCGCAGCGCCCAGAGCAAGTCCTGGTTCTCGTTCTCGCTGGCGGTGGCGAAGCCACCGTCGGCCAATACCACGTCGGCCTCGACAAGGTTGTCGATCGTCAGACCGAACTTGCGGGTTAGATAGCCGGTGCCGCCGCCGAGAGCCAAGCCAGCGATCCCGGTCGTGGACACGATGCCGGCCGGCACGGCCAGACCGAACGCATGGGTCGCGTGAT
This sequence comes from uncultured Ectothiorhodospiraceae bacterium, assembly GCA_964585725.1. Classification (GTDB taxonomy): domain Bacteria; phylum Pseudomonadota; class Gammaproteobacteria; order HK1; family HK1; genus CAZPFD01. Next base: position 15,018 of record CAZPFD010000069.1, read on the forward strand.
CGACATCGCCCTGGGTGCAGCCCGGCCCGACCCGAACCATGCAGCTGCCGGGATCCACGCGTACGCTCTTCATCCCGGACAGGTCGATCACCAGCCCGTCGTCGCAGCTACCCAATCCGGGTCCGTTGTGGCCCCCACCGCGAATGGCGACGAGCAACCCCTGGTCGCGTGCAAGCTTGACGCACGTAATCACGTCGGCGACGTCGGCGCAGCGGGCGATCATCATAGGCCGCTTCTCAATCATCCCATTGTAGAGCTTGCAGGCCTCCTCGTAACCGGGATCACTCGGCTCAATAAGCTCTCCCCGCAGGCTCTGCCCGAAATCCGCTCTCGACTGCTCGTGCACGTCTCCTCCTCGTAACCTCGATTATCAGTAACGGGACGTCTCCCGCCTTGGAGTACTTGGTTAGTCACCGCACTTTAGCCCGCGTGGGCCCGACTACTGCGAATTGTAACCATGGGGATGTGACATTCATAGGCTCGCGCTTTCGGCGTACTCGTCGGATCGCTAAGGTGGTGCGTGTTGATAGCTCCAAATGACCGCCAAGGGTCGGGAACAGCGATA
>CAZPFD010000070.1:0-15494 GCA_964585725.1 uncultured Ectothiorhodospiraceae bacterium
GTAGGCGATGGCCTGCTCGCAGTGGAAGGTGCCCTGCTTGCCGGTGAAGCCCTGGCAGATGACCTTGGTGTCTCTGTCGACGAGAATGCTCATGCTCCTCCCCCCTCAGGACGCCAGCGCCACGGCCTTACTGGCGGCGTCGGCCAGTGACTCCGCCGTGGTCACCGAGAGTCCGCTCTGCGCGAGCAGTTCGCGTCCGCGTTCGGCGTTCGTGCCCTCGAGGCGCACCACCACCGGCAGCTCCACGCCGACCTCCTCGACGGCCCTGATGATGCCCTCGGCGATGAGATCGCAGCGCACGATGCCGCCGAATATGTTGACCAAAATCGCTTTGACCTTGTCGTCGGAGAGGATCAGCTTGAAGGCTTCCGCGACCTTCTCCGCATCCGTGCCGCCGCCGACGTCGAGGAAGTTGGCCGGCTCCCCGCCGTGCAGCTTGATGACGTCCATCGTCGCCATCGCCAGCCCGGCTCCGTTGACCATGCACGCGATGTTCCCATCGAGGGTGATGTAGTTGAGGTCGAAAGCCTTCGCCCGCGTCTCCTTCTCGTCCTCCTGGGTCGGGTCGTAGAGCTCGCGCAGATCGGCGTGGCGGTAGAGCGCGTTGTCGTCCACGTTGATCTTGGCATCCAGGGCCACCAGCTCGCCCCCGCCCGTGGTGACCAGGGGGTTCAGCTCAAGCAGGCTCAGGTCCTTGTCGATAAACAGCCGATAGAGCCCCGACAGGATCTGGGCCAGTTGTTTGAGCTGGTTGCGATCGAGGCCGAGGGCGAAGCCCACGCGCCGCATCTGATAGGGCAGCAGCCCGGTGCTCGGCTCGATGAACACCGTCACGATCTTGGACGGATCCCGAGCCGCGACCTCCTCGATGTCCATGCCGCCCGCGGCCGAGGCGATGATGGCCACCCGGCGTTTGCCGCGGTCCACGAGCAAGCTCAAGTAGAACTCCGAGGCGATGTCGGTGGGCGCCTCGACGAGGACGATGTTCACGGGCTGGCCGGCGGCGGTCGTCTGCTTGGTGACCAGCCGCGTGCCGAGCAGAGCACCGGCGATCTGCGCGGCCTCGTCCGCGCTCTCGGCGCGTTTGACGCCGCCCGCCTTTCCGCGGCCGCCCGCATGGACCTGAGCCTTGACCATCCACTGCTCGCCGCCCAGCCGCCGGGTCTGTGCCGCGGCCTCATCCGCCGAGCGTGCGACGCCGCCCTGCGGCACCGGGACGCCGTACTCGGCGAGCAGCTGCTTTGCCTGGAATTCGTGAAGATTCATAGCGTTCGTCGATGAATTATTTACACTTGGAATTCTTGTCGTGGCGCCCGCGCGGCGCTGCCGGTGAGCATACCATAGTTGAGTCGGCGGTCCGACCGCAGCCCCCTGCACGGCCGACCTGGGCTCGAGATCTTCGCGATGGGCATCGTGCGACTTCTGCTGCTGCTGGCCGTGGGATTGGCCGTCTGGTACGCGTTCAGGGCGTGGAAGCGGCGCTCGAGCGCGCTCGCCCGGCGCCCGCCGAGGCGGGTGGCGATGGCACGCTGTGAGCGCTGCGGGCTGCACGTGCCGAGGACCGAGGCGATCGTGCGCGAAGGTCGAAGCTACTGCTGCGAGGAGCACAGCAAGGCGGCGGCGCGCGGCCAGGGGCCGTGAGCGGAGCTGAGGCGCATGCATCTGGATTCGCCGACCCTCCTCAACGAAGTCGAGCGCGTTGCTCCGCCCGAGCAGCCGTGGAAGCCGCTGCACTACTTCAATCTGTATCGCGCGCTGGTCGCCGGATTGTTCACGGTGCTGTCCTCCTTGGGCATTGCTCCGGGGTCGCTGGGGCTGTTCAACCCGGAGCTGTTTCAGGCGTCCGCTTTGCTGTACTTCCTGTTCAGCATCGCGAGCGCCTTCACGATTCGGCACCGCCAGCCGGCGTTCGACGTGCAGGTCGTGATCCAGGTTTTCGCGGACATCACCGCGATCACCGTCATGATGCACGCGAGCGGCGGCGTCGTCAGCGGGTTCGGCATGCTGCTCATCGTGGCCGTAGCGGGCGGCAGCATCCTCGCGCCGGGACGCATCGCGGTGCTGTTCGCTGCCGTCGCCTCGCTCGCGGTGCTCGCGCAGCAGACCTACGCCTATATGGAAACCTACGCTCCCGGGCCCAGCTATCCGCACGCCGGGATACTCGGTGTGGCCTTCTTCGCCACGGCGACCCTGGCCTTCGTGTCGGCTACGCGCATCCGCGAGAGCGAGGCGCTCGCGGCGAAGCGCGGAATCGATCTCGCCAACCTGGCGCAGCTGAGCGAGCACATCATTCAACGTATGCAGTCCGGCATCCTCGCGGTGGACGCGGCGGGCAAGGTGCGTCTCATCAACGAGTCCGCCCGCCGGCTGCTGGGAGTGAGCGGGCAGGTCACGAACCGTCACCTGGGCTCGGTGCTGCCGGATCTGACGGAGCTGCACGAGCGCTGGCGCAGCGAGCGCGCCGGTTCCACCTATCTGTTTCGCTCGCGCGACGTTCAGCTGGAGGTGATGGTGTCCTTCGCCGGCCTGGGACGGGACGCGGGTGAAGGCGTGCTCATGTTCCTCGAGGACTCGTCGGCCATGACCCAGCGCGCACAGCAGCTCAAGCTCGCCTCGCTGGGCCGGCTGACAGCAAGCATCGCGCACGAGATCCGCAATCCGCTCGCGGCCATCAGCCACGCCGGCCAGCTGCTCACGGAGTCGTCGGGGTTGAGCGAGGCGGATCGGCGCCTCACGGGCATCATCCAGGACAACTCGCATCGCATGAACACGGTCATCGAGAACGTCCTGCGGCTGAGCCGGCGAAAGCCCGCCGCGCCCGAGACCTTCAGGGTCAAGGAGTGGCTGACCGACTTCGTGGACGACTATGTGAGCACGACCTCCGTGGCGCGGGATCGCTTACAGCCGCGCGTCGATGTTGCCGACCTGCGTGTGCGCGTCGACCCGAGCCAGCTTCGCCAGGTGGTGTGGAATCTGTGTGACAACGGGTTCAGGCACAGCGGCAGCGACGGGGTGATCGAGCTGCGCGCCGGGATCCGTCTGGAGAGCGGCCGACCCTATCTCGAGGTGGTGGACAGCGGGCGGGGCATTGCCGCGGAATCCGCCGAGCACATCTTCGAGCCGTTCTTCACCACCGAGCCCGACGGCACGGGCCTCGGACTGTATATCGCGCGCGAGCTGTGCGAGGGCAATCAGGCTTCGCTCAGCCACATCCCGAGCGAGCAGGGCTGTCGCTTCCGGATCACCTTCTCGGATCCCAGGCGCAAAGGGGTGGCTGCGTCATGAGCCGGCGTCTGGCCCTCATCGTGGACGACGAGCCGGACATCCGCGAGCTGCTGGACATCACCTTGGGGCGGATGGACATCGATACCGTGGCGGCGGCGAACCTGCACGAAGCGCGCGAGGCGCTGAACGCTCAGACCTTCGATCTCTGTCTCGCGGACATGCGGTTGCCCGACGGCGACGGCATCGACCTCGTCCGCCTGATGCAGCGCCACTACCCGCAGACGCCCGTGGCGATGATCACGGCACACGGAAATATCGAATCGGCGGTGGAGGCGCTGAAAAACGGGGCGTTCGATTTCGTTTCCAAGCCGGTCGACCTCCAAGTGCTGAGAAACCTGGTGTCCACGGCGCTCAAGCTCGGCGGGGAGCGCCCGGCGTCGAGGGGCGCGCAGCTCATTGGCGACTCCGCCGCGATGCAACGCACACGGGCCAAGATCCGCAAGCTCGCCCGCAGCCAGGCACCGATCCACATCAGCGGCGAATCGGGCACCGGCAAGGAGCTGGCGGCGCGCATGATCCACGAGCAGGGCCCGCGGGCCGACAAGGCCTTCGTGCCCGTGAACTGCGGCGCAATACCGCAGGAGCTCATGGAGAGCGAGTTCTTCGGTCACAAGAAAGGGAGCTTCACCGGCGCTCACGCGGACAAGCTCGGCCTGTTTCAAGCCGCCGACGCCGGCACGCTGTTCCTCGACGAGGTGGCGGAGCTGCCGCTTCACATGCAGGTGAAGCTGCTGCGCGCCATCCAGGAGAAGAGCGTTCGCCCGGTCGGCGCCAACAAGGAGGTGGCGGTGGACGTGCGCATACTGAGCGCCAGCCACCACGACCTCGGCGAGATGGTGAGAGCAGGGCGCTTCCGCCAGGATCTCTTCTACCGGCTGCACGTCATCGAGCTGCGGGTGCCGGCGCTGCGCGAGCGTCCCGAGGATATCCCGCAGCTCGCGGAGCACATCCTGGGACGCTTGGCGGGGCAGGCGGGCACCGAGCCGCCGGCGCTGGCGCCGGATGCGGTGCACGCCTTGCAGGCTTACGCTTTTCAGGGCAACGTACGCGAGCTCGAGAACATCCTCGAGCGTGCCATGACCCTGTGCGAGGGCCGTACCGTGCACGCGGGCGATCTCGGCATCGCCGAGAGCGCCGATCCGGCGAGCCAGGGCTCGGACGGTCCAGGCGCGGATCTGGGCTCGGTGATGGAGAGCGTGGAGAAGGAAACGATTCTGAACGCGCTCGAACGCACCCGATGGAACAAGACCGCGGCGGCGCGCTTGCTCGGGATCAGCTTCGGCGCGCTGCGCTACCGCATGCAAAAGCTCGGTCTCGATTAGCTTGCTGCGAAGCATCAGGAACAGGCATGCACGCGTGGCGAGCCATCAGGGGATGCAGGCCTGCTCACATCCCGGCGCTCGTGCCGCTTTGGGTCGTCGTGGGAACACCGCTCGTTTCCACGACGGGTCGGCGAAGGGCGGCCGCCAGGCGGTGCTGATTTTCAGCACTTCCTGTTGACGCGCTGCAGGCGGCGCTCAAGAAAGGCCCCGTGCTGCCGAAAAGGGTTCCCGACGCCCGGCGGTAATCCGAAGCGCCTTACTGGCGATCGCGGCTGGGTGTGACGAGGGCCGCACCAACGAGTCGTCGACTGTGACGGACTGCGCAGTCCGAGGCGACGCCGTTCGGTTTCAGCTGATATTGGCATGGAACCTGCTATCTGGGGGGTGAGCCAGGAACCGTCCCGCTCGATGCGACGGGGCGCTTCCGGCGAAATTTTCCTAAAGCAACGAACCGTAGATGGAGATTGGAATGAAGCGAGTCCAGCAAGGCTTTACGCTCATCGAGCTGATGATCGTGGTCGCGATCATCGGTATTCTGGCGGCCGTCGCGATCCCCGCCTATCAGGACTACACCATCCGCGCGAAGGTGTCCGAGGCGATGGGTCTCGCCGCCGCCGCCAAGACCTCCGTGTCCGAGTACCGCCTGAGCACGAACACCTATCCGACCAACAACACCGAGGCCGGTATCTCGAACACGATCGTGTCCAAGTACGTGAGTGCCGTGGGCGTCAGCGCCGGTGGCCTGATCGACGTCGCTCTGAACAACACCAGCGTCGGCACCGGCGGCACCATCCAGTTCTCGCCGACCTTCTCGAACAGCACGGTGGACTGGTCCTGCTCGGGTGGCGGCACGACCGTGCTGGCGAAGTATCTGCCGGCCAACTGTCGCTGATTCTCGCAGCAAGTCGCAGGGAAGAAACCCCGGTCTGCCCAGACCGGGGTTTTTTTCTGTTCCTTGCTTGAGCGCCCCTACGACCACGCGCCACCATGACGGATAGGAAAGCCGAGCTCGGCCCCGGTGTCGGGCTGTTCGTATTGCTAGGGCTGACCGGTTTCATCTATTGGCCGGGTCTCGCCGGCGGCGGAATGCTCGACGACTTCGCGAACCTGATGCCCCTCTCGAGGATGGGCACCGGCGGCTACTCGTGGCAGGAGGTCGTGACGAGCGGGTCGTCGTTCCTGGGGCGTCCCGTGTCGTTTCTCACGTTCGTCGGCAATTACGTGACCAGCGGCGGGACCTTCTGGAGCTTCAAGTACACCAACCTCATGCTGCACCTCCTCACCGGCAGCCTGCTGTTCTGGCTGACCGGTCGTTTGCTCTCGGAGCCGCGGCTCGGGGTGCGCCCGCACCACTGGTGGCTCGCGCTGTGGGTCGCGGCGGCGTGGCTGATGGCGCCGTTGTTCGTGAGCACGGTGCTCTACACCATCCAGCGCATGGCGCAGCTCTCCGCGCTCTTCGTGGCGGCGGGGCTCCTCTGCTACGTCGCGGGGCGGCAGAACCTGGAGCGCCACTTCGCCCGCGGGGCGTCGCTCATCGTGATCGCCTTCGTGGTCTTCTGGCCGCTGGCTGTGCTGAGCAAGGAGAACGGCGCCCTGCTGCCCGTGCTGGCCCTGCTCGTCGAGGTCGCTTTTTTCGAGTTTGCCGGATCGCGCACGGCCAGGCGCCTGCTGGTGGGTGTTTTCACAATCACCGTGGCGGTCCCGGCTCTGTGCGCGGCGGTGTGGGCGATCGCACACCAGACCTGGCTCATGAACACGAACTACGGGCTACGCGAGTTCACGCTGGTGGAACGCCTGCTCACGCAGGCGCGCATACTGCTCGAGTACGTGCAACAGCTGGTTTTCCCCCGGGGGGCGACCATGGGGATCTACCACGACGACTATCTGCCGTCGGAGGGATTGTTGTCGCCGCCCACCACGCTGCTGGCCATCGTCGGCTGGTCGCTGGTTCTGATCGTCGCCTGGTGGAAGCGCAGAACCCGGGTCCGGTGGCTCCTCTTCGGGCCTCTGTTCTTTCTGGCTGCCCACTCCATCGAATCCAGTATCTTCCCTCTGGAGCTGTACTTCGAGCATCGCAACTACCTGCCCGGCTACGGCATCTTCTTCGCGATCGCTCTCGGGGGGTGGTACCTCGGCCAGCGGCTGCCCTCGCGGCAGGTCGTGGCGGCCGTGCTCGTGCTGCTGCCGGCGGCCTACGCTGCGGCCTCATACCAGCGAGTGCAGGTGTGGCGCAGTCCGGAAACGATACTGCTCACGAGTGCGGAGACCCACCCCCGATCGCCGCGAGTGCACATCGAGCTCGCCAGCGTGTACGCCAACGCCGGCCGCCTCGACACCGCTCTCGAAGAGCTGAACCGCGCCGATGCGCTGTTGGCGGACGCTCGCTCCTCGGGGGTCGCAGTTCACCGATTACTGGTCTACTGCGCGTCGAAAACCTCGCCGCCCGGCGAAGCCTATGAACGTCTTCGGGAACTGCCGGGCTTTCACAACGACACCTACACCATAAACGCCCTGATGCTGCTCACGGAGCGGGTGGAGGCCGGCCGCTGTCCCTGGCTCGACGTGCCGCAGATAGCCACGGCCGTGGATGCTCTGGTGCGCCGGGATACGAAGCCGGACACGCGGGGGTGGTGGAAGTTCCACGTCGCGGCGGCGAAGCTGCTCGATCGCGTCAAGCGCAAGGCCGACGCTCTGGAGCACTTGAACATGGCGACCCGCTTGTACCCGGAAAGCGTCGTCACCCGGTTGCTTGCCTTCCGCATTCAGCTCGGGTTGGGCGATATCGACGGCGCGCGCGCCACGCTGGAGGAGCTCAAGCGGCGGGATGCGCGTGGGAGGACAGCGCACACGCAAACCATCGATTTCTACGCGCAGCTGCTGGAGCGCGTGGAGGAGGTGCGGACCAATGTTGCCAAGGACCTTCCGCCCCATGACGCGCCCTGATGCGCCGCCGGCGACTACGCACCGCATGATGAAAAGAGATCGGCCGTTGCAGTCATGAAGAGAATCGAGGGCGCCGCCTTACCGGAGAGATCAGAGCATGGCACGTGGAGGACGCACGCCGTTGCCGGCGAGCTACTGAGCCAGCCGTGGCTCGCCGGGGCCCTGCTCCTCGTTGGCTTGCTCGTGGCAGGCCTCGTTTACTCCGTGGGGCTGCGCGGGCCCCTGGTGCTGGACGACGTGCCCACGCTTGGGGCGTTGCTCGACGGCCGCGTGCCCGCCGAGCGCGGATGGGCAGGGTTTCTGTTCAGCGACGCACTGCTGGGCCGGCCGGTCTCCATGGCCACGTTCATCTTCAACGCCGCGACCAGCGGCGACGACCTGGCTGCGTGGAAGCGCTTCAACCTGCTCGTCCATCTGCTGAACGCGCTACTGGTATTCTGGCTCTCGGCGCAGCTCTGGTGCTGGCAGCGTCCCCGTCCGGACGCAAGGGGATGGTTCGCTGGCCTGGCGGTGGGTCTCGTGTGGCTGCTGCATCCTCTTCACGTGAGCACCGTGCTCTACACGGTGCAGCGGATGGCCGAGCTCTCGGCGCTGTTCGTCTTCGCAGGCTTGGCGAGCTATGTGGCCGCCCGAAAACAGCAGCTCCAAGGCGGATCGGGATACCTTTGTCTGGGGTTGTGCTTCCTCGTGTGCCTGCCCCTGGCCGCGCTCAGCAAGGAGAACGGCGCGCTGTTGGCGCCGCTCGCCCTTCTGGTGGAGCTGTTCCTGTTTCGCTTCGAGGGTCCTCGGCGCATCCGCCTGATCCTGTATACGACGTTCGCGGTGTTCGTCGTTCTCCCCGCGGTGGCCCTCGGTGTGATTCTTCTCGGCCGCCCAGATCTCCTCATGTACAAGTACGTTGCCCGGGACTTTACGCTGGGAGAACGCCTGCTGACCGAGTCTCGGGTCCTTTTTCTCTACCTTCAGCAGATCCTGGTGCCCGTCCAGCGGACCATGGGGTTCTTCCACGACGACATCGTCGTCTCACGCGGCTGGCTGACGCCGGCCACGACCCTGCCGTGCGTCGCAGGCATGGCGGGGCTGGTGACCGCTGCATGGCTCGCGCGGCGAAGGGCGCCCCTGCTGGGGCTCGGCATCCTTTTTTTCTTTGTCGGCCACGCGCTGGAGTCGACGATCTTCCCGCTGGAGCTTGCATTCGAGCACCGCAACTATGTTCCCTCCTACGGCGTGCTTCTGGCGACCGCGGTGGGGCTCGGCCGCCTCGTGCGCGGGAACGGAGCAAGGGTCGGCCTGTCCGCGGTGACCGTCGCGGCGCTCGCGACCCTCACGCTGTTTCGCGTCGAGACCTGGGCGTCGGAGATGCAGCTCTACGCCTATGCGTACCGGGCGCATCCACAGTCGGATCGGGTGAACGCCGTTTGGGCAGAGCGGCTCACCCGGGCCGGCCGCTACGAAGCCGCCCTGGCGCTGCTGCGCGGTCGGACGGGCGCCGGGCCGGCGTTTCACAGCCTGTACATTCAATGCCGCGACGCGGGGCGTGCTCCGGATGCGGACCTCGAGGCTGCTGCGCGCGCCCTCTCGTCGTTCATCGACGACTACGCCGCCTCCGGCCTGATGGCGGTGGGAAAGCTGGGTCTGACCGGACATTGCGAATTCTCTGATGAGCGCTATACCGAGCTGCTCGGGCAAGTCTTGGAGCTCGGCATCGGCGACCCGGATACCCGCCAGGCGATCGGCCTCTACCGGGCCCACTACTTGAACGGGCAGGGGCGGCAGGAACAGGCGATAGCGGCGCTGCACGACGCGCATGCGGTCAAGCCGCGCAATCCCATGCCGCTGTTTCTGGCGACGGAATGGCTCATCGACCGGGGCGCGCTGGAGCAGGCACAGAGCGAGTTTGCGAGAGCGGTGCAGGCGGCCGAAGCTTCACGCTTTTCGTACCAAGCTCCGGTCGAGCGAGTTCGCGCGCGCCTCGAGCGCGCACGACGCGCCGGCGGCGCGGATCAGGATTCGATCACCGCTACCAGCGGAGAGTGAGGGAAACGGAGTTGTTCGAGAACGCGAGAGTCGGCGTGGTCGTGCCCTGCTATAACGAGGCTCGGCAGATCGAGCGCGTGCTCGAGACCATGCCGGATTTCGTGGACCGCGTCTATGTCGTCGACGACAAGAGCGGGGACGAAACCGTATCGGTGGTCAAGGCGTGCATGGCGAAGGATCCGAGGATACACCTCATAGAGCACGTAACGAATCAGGGTGTGGGCGGAGCCATCGCCAGCGGCTACAAGGCGGCGCTCGGCGACGGGATGGAGGTCACCGCCGTGATGGCGGGGGACGGTCAGATGGACCCCGAGGATCTTCCGCGGCTGGTGGCTCCCGTGGCGCGCCGGGAATGCGACTATGCCAAGGGCAATCGCCTGTTCACGGGGGATGCGTGGCAGGTGATCCCCAAAGTGAGGTATCTTGGCAACTCGCTGCTGTCCCTGCTGACGAAGATAGCTTCCGGCTATTGGCACGTGGCCGATTCGCAGTCCGGATACACTGCGATCAATCTTCAGGCCCTGCGCCGCATAGATTGGGATAGGATGTACAAGCGTTACGGGCAACCGAACGACCTTCTCGTACGCCTCAACGTTTACAACTTCCGGGTGAGAGACGTCACCATCCGGCCTATTTACGGCGTGGGGGAAAGTTCCGGCATCAAGCCGCTGCGCATGATACCCAAGCTTTCCTGGCTTCTGTTTCGGATGTTTCTGTATCGCTTGTTTCAGAAGTATGTGATCCGTGACTTTCATCCGTTGCTGTTCTTCTACGCGGTGGGAATGACGCTTTTCCCTGCAGGTTTTCTTTTCGGTGCGTACTTGTTCGCTAAACGGCTCCTGGCCGGCCCCGTGGCCGAGACCAGCGCCTTGTTTGCGGCCTTCCTGGTGATCATGGGTCTCCAGTTTCTGCTGTTCGCCATGTGGTTCGACATGGACTACAACAAGCATCTTAGATGAGCGCCACCAGGTGATGCTGGGGTCGGCTTGGACGCTCGATAGCTATCGCGACCTGTGCCGCGCGATCCTGCGTGCGGATTATCGTGTCCAGTCCGTGAGGGACTTCCTGCAGGCGCCGGCCCAGCACTGCGTCGTGATGCGGCACGACGTTGATCGTTTTCCAGGCAACGCATTGCGCATGGCACATGTCGAACGCGACCTCGGCATCAGGAGCACCTACTACGTAAGGGCGGTGCGGTGGGTGTTCGACCCCGAAACCATCAAGGCTATTCATGCGCTAGGCCATGAGGTCGGCTATCACTACGAGGTTCTGGCCCGAACCTCCGGGGACATGAGCTCTGCTCTGCATCTTTTCGGACAGGAGCTGTCCATGTTCCGGCGCCACGTCCCGGTGAGCACCGCGGCGGCGCACGGCAGCCCGTTGTCGCGCTGGAGCAATCACGATATCTGGAAGCAGGCGCGACCCGCGGACTTCGGACTGCTGGGGGAGGCCTATCTCGACATCGATTATTCCCGAGTGTTGTATTTCACGGACACAGGGCGGTCCTGGGGTGCCACCTGGGCCAACCTTCGAGACCGCGCCGAGGGCGGGGTGAGTGCCGCCCCCGACGTGCGCGCAACGAGTGGGTTGATTGCGCTCGTGCGCGAGGGGAAGATGTCGAGGTTGTGCATACAGACTCACCCCGAACGGTGGAACGAGACCTTCACCGGGCTCACGCGATCCATCGCCCTGGACCTGGCGGCGAACGGTGCCAAATGGATGCTGAGGCGAGTGCGGGCTGCGCAATGAAGGGAGTGCAGCCGATCGTGATCGTCTCCACCGGACGCACCGGCACGGGCTTCCTGGCGGATCTGCTGCAGCGGCGCGTCCCGCAGGCGGACGCCCACCACATCACCCCGCACTCCACCTGGATCAACCTGTTGAGCAACGCCTATCTCGCGGGGCTGCTGTCCAAGGGGCTTCTAGTGAGGCTGGCCAGGGCTCTGAAGGGGCGGGATTTGCAGCGCTGCGGGAAGGCGCACTTCGTGGATTCCAACAACCACTTGTACGCGCTGGTGGCGGTCGCGCCCGAGGTGTATCCGGGGCTCAAGGTGGTACACGTGGTTCGGGACCCGAGAACCTACGTGCGCTCGCATCTGAACTGGGCCCGCCAGCGCCGCAAGAGCTTCTTCGCCAATTACCTTCTGCCCCTGTGGCAGCCTAATGCCTTTCTCATTGGAGAGATGTCGCTGAGCCAGTGGCTTTCGCTGTCCAGATTCGAACGCTTTTGCTGGATCTGGGACTTCAAGAATCGTTTCATCGAAACGCTGGCGGGTTCCGGTACGCCCTACTTGAGGGTGCGCTTCGAGGACCTCTTCGAGGATCTCGATCCCGAGCCCCACTTCCGCCGCTTGTTCGAATTCATGGAGCTGCCGGCTCCGGATGAGCTGCGACAGGAAGTGAGCCGGCCCCACAATGAGACCCGCGTGCGACCGCACCCCGGCTGGCGGGAGTGGCATCCCCGGCAGTGTGCGCGGCTCCACGCCTTGTGCGGTTCGAAGATGGCCGACTACGGGTATGGCGTCGAGGACGAGTGGCTGGAGAAGGTGCGGGCCGGCCGCGCTCGAATTCCGCAGCGGCGTGCGATCGGATCGAGCACATGACGGAGAGGCCGTCCTTCGCCACCGCTCTCAGCGTTGTCCTGTCCGTCGGCGTGCTCGCATATGTCGCTCTTCAGCTCGATTGGACGAAGACGGCGGACATCTTCGCGAAAATCCATTGGGGCTGGTTGGCGCTCGGGCTCGTTGTTTTCTTCATCAACTACGCTCTGCGCACGTTTCGCTTCAGGCTGCTGGTATACAGTCAACGTCTGCCTTTCGCGCGGCTCATGGGCGTCATGAACGTCTATGGCATGTTCAACTACTTGATGCCTGCCAAAAGCGGGGAGCTTTCCTATCTGTTTCTGGTCAAGCGGTATTTGCACATCGCGTTATCTGAGAGTGCTGCAACGCTCGTGACGGCGCGGTTTTTCGACTTCGCCACCCTGGCGTTGTTCCTGCCCGCAGTGATCATCGTCTTCTGGCAGATGCTGCCCTCCTGGCTGATCTACGCCTCTGTGGTCTTTTGCGCGGCCGTCTACGGCGCCGGCGTGGTGCTCCTGATCTTGTTGCGGGGCGGCAGCGGAGCGGCACATCCCGGTGAAGACTCCGCCGCCGGGTCCGGCATTGCCCGCTTATGGCGGGAGACGATGGCAGGGCTGCGTCTGATATATCGGAGAGGCCAATACGCCGGCATCTGGGCCCTGACGATCCTGATCTGGCTGTGCGTGTACCTGAACTTTTACTGCATCGTGAGAAGTCTGGGCTTTGACGTCGGCCTGCTCGAGATGGTGGTCGTGTCCATCATTCTGGTGCCCATGACGCTGCTCCCGGTCCAGGGAGTCGCAAACCTCGGAACCCACGAGGCGGCTTGGGTGGCTGCCTTTGCAATGTTCGGCTACACGATCGATACGTCGTTGACGGTCGCCGTCGGGACGCACGTCATCCTGCTGTCGTTCGTCCTGATACTGGGGGCCGCGGGTCTGATGTTGCTGCGGGGAGGATCCCAGCGGTCACGCGCGTTTGCGGTCATGCGGAATCTCGATGGTTGAGGATGCGATGAAGGCGGATCGGACAGCGGGGCCCTCGACCCCCGTGGCGTATCGACTGATCAACTATCTCCTCGACGGCGTGCTCTCCCGTGCCCGCTTCGTGCTTTGGCCTTTCAGGGCGCTCACGCGGCTGACCGGCGCCGTCGGCGGGGGCGTTTGGCTGTTGAGCAACGAGTATACGAAGCGTCGGTTCGCGCGTTGCGGCAGCGGGGTGCGCATTCACGGACGGTTCTTCGTGAGTGCTCCGAACAATCTTCATGTGGGAAACAACGTCCACATCAATTCAAACGCTTTTCTGCGAGCCGAAGGCGGCCTGTTCATCGAAGATAATGTGCACATATCCCGTAACCTCGTCGTCTACACCATGAATCACGATTACGAAGGAGAGTGCTTGCCATACGACGCGGGTAAGATGCTCAAGCCAGTGCGTATCGGAAAGAACGTTTGGATCGGAATGAACGTGGTCATCGCGCCGGGGGTAACCATCGGCGAGGGGGCCATCATCGGGATGGGCGCAGTCGTTGCCCGCGACGTGGCGCCGTTGGCGGTGGTGGGCTCCGCGCCCCAGCGCGAGCTCAAGCAACGGGATCCCGAGCATTACCGCAGGCTGGAGAACGCGGGGCGCTACGGAGGAATGAGCGGTTACCCGCTGGGGCATCGGCCTCCGGCGTCGGAGGACGACGGCGCCGGGTAGCCGTCGCGGGCTCCACCGCACGCCCGGAGCGGGGACGCGCGCGCCGACGGCCCTCAAGAGCGCGCGGCGGCGGCCGTTACGTTCAAGGGAAGCCGGGTTCGGCGCGGAAGGCACAGGCGCAGCCAGCGCGCGCGTGAAGGAGAGGATCTTTGGCGAGCAGCTCGAGCACGAAGACGCACCACGGCCCGCGAGTTGCGGTCATCGGCGCCGGCTACTGGGGCCGTAACCTGGTTCGAAACTTCGCCGACCTCGGTGCGCTGACCGCGGTCTGCGACACCGACCGCGGGGTGTTGGCCGATACCGCCGGCCGCTATCCGGGCGTGCGCTCGGTCGTCGCGTACAGCGACATCCTGACGGACGCCGGCGTCGCCGGCGTAGTCATCGCCACTCCCGCCGCCACGCACGCACCCCTCGTGCGCGAGGCGCTCCTCGCCGGCAAGGACGTGTACGTCGAGAAGCCCCTCGCACTCTCGGAGGGGGAAGCGGCGGAGCTCACGCGCATCGCGCGCGAGCGCAGCCGTATCCTCATGGTGGGGCACCTCCTGTGGTACCACCCGGGTGTCGTCCGGCTCAAAGAGCTCATCGCCGAGGGGGAGCTCGGCCGCATCCAGTACATCTATTCCAACCGCCTGAACATGGGAAAGCTGCGGCGCGAGGAGAACGTGCTGTGGTCGTTCGCGCCCCACGACGTCTCGGTGATTCTGGGGCTGGTGGGCGAGATGCCCGAGCGCGTGCAGGCACAGGGGGGCAACTATCTCCACCAGCGCATCGCCGACACCACGGTGTCTCTGCTCGACTTCGCAAGCGGCGTGCGCGCGCACATCTTCGTGTCGTGGCTGCATCCGTTCAAGGAGCAGCGGCTGGTCGTGGTGGGAGACCGTCAGATGGCGGTGTTCGACGATACGGCCTCGTGGCCCGAGAAGCTCCGGCTCTACCCGCACACGGTCGGCTGGGACGGCTCCATCCCGGTGGCGAAGAAGGCCGAGGTCCGTCACATCGCGCTCACCGAGCAGGAGCCCCTGCGCGCGGAGTGCCAGCACTTTCTCGCATGCGTTCGAAGCCGCGAGACGCCGAGAACGGACGGCGAAGAGGGCTTGCGGGTCTTGCAGGTGGTGAACGCCTGCCAGCAGGCGCTGGGGCACGGCCGTGCCGTGGACCTCGCGGACGGCGGCGAAGAGTTCGTGCACGAGAGCGCCGTGGTCGACCCGGGCGCCGTCGTCGGTCGTGGCACCCGCATCTGGCACTTCACCCACGTGCTGACCCGCTCGCGGATCGGTGAGAGATGCACCATCGGGCAGAACGTCGCCGTCGGCCCCGACGTGTCCATCGGGGATGGGTGCAAGATCCAGAACAATGTCTCCGTGTACCAGGGGGTGACCCTGGAGGACGACGTTTTCTGCGGCCCCAGCGTGGTGTTCACCAACGTGGTGAACCCGCGCGCGCACGTCTCGCGCAAGGCGGAGTTTCAGTCGACGCTGGTGCGCAGAGGAGCCACTATCGGAGCCAACGCCACCATCGTGTGCGGGCATACCCTCGGCGAGTACTGTTTCATCGGGGCCGGAGCGGTGGTGACCCGGGACGTGCCGGCGCACGCCCTGGTCGCGGGCAATCCCGCGCGGCGGGT
>CAZPFD010000071.1:0-15361 GCA_964585725.1 uncultured Ectothiorhodospiraceae bacterium
CCTCGAGACCTGCAATGGAAGGACTTCATCGACCAGTCCATCTCCTTCCTGGAATTCTCGGGAGTATTGAAGAAGCTCGAGGCGAAGTACAAGAAGTGTCCCACGGCATGGGTCAGCCTGGGGGAGCGACTCTGAAATACTGCGACGCGTAGCGCGATGGGAGGTGGGCCTACGCCCGCCTCCCACCACCTTCGCATTCTCTAGGGACACGGGGGCCGGCAAACCGGGGGCGCCACTCTGCATCGGCGGGGCGGTGACGCAGCTGTTTGCGTTTCTCAGCCGGGAGCCATCCCGCGATCGGGTGGTCTCGTGTCCCCTCACAGATACTCTGCTTGAGGCGTTGTCGCAATGAGCTACGATTGGGATCTTTGGCTCTTGTGGGACTACCGAGACGCGTTTGCGACCGGAATTATACTGACCCTGAAGCTGACAATAGTCTCGGTGGTAGCGGGAACAGTCATCGGCTACGTGCTCGGCATATTGCTGTCGCTAAAATCGCCGCTCCTAAAGCCGCTGAAAGCCCTCATCTATGTGTACAACGCCTTCTTCGGTTGGCTGCCGTTGCTGGTGCTGTTGGTATGGCTCTATTACTTCCTGCCGGTTTTGTTCGGTATCAATTTCTCCGCCCTTACAATCTGCTACGTCGCACTGTCCCTCAACCTGTCGGCGTTCATCGCGGATGTGATACGGGGGGCCATCGCGGAGATCCCTCGAGGATATGTCGATGCGGGAAAGGCCATCGGCATGCCCTTCCCGCTGATCCTGCGTAGGGTGATCGTTCCAGAGGTCATGCGAATGTCGCTGCCGGCACTGGTTGCCCTCTATATCAACCAGTTCAAATGGACTACTCTCGGCTCGGTGCTCGGCGTCAGCGAACTGCTTCACACGGCAGATGTCATCATGATCCAGACCTATCGCTCGCTCGAGGCATACACCGCGATCGCGGTCATTTACCTGGTTCTGGTGGGACTCGGCAACCTGTTGTACATGCAGATCCAGAGACTTGAATTCTTCAAACAACGCGCTTAATACCGCCTTCAACCCTACCGAGACGATCCTCTCGGAGAGGGTGGGCGCAGGCCAAGAACTGCGAATCACACCGGACCGATGCTGCAGCAGAGAAGTTCAACGGATGAGTTGTTCCGGCTCGAAGATGTGACGGTCAAGTTCGGGACCCACGAGGTTCTTCGCAACTTCGACCTCATCATCCGGGAGAAGGAACGGATCGCTATTTGCGGGCCGAGTGGTACCGGTAAATCGACGTTACTCAGGTGTCTAAATCTGTTAGAGCACATACACGAGGGCGCCATCTATTTTCGCGGACGCAAGATCATCGAGGCGAAGCGTGGAAGGGCAAAGGTCCTCGTTGATGAGAACAAGCACCGGACGGACGTAGGTATCGTTTTCCAGCAGTTTAACCTTTGGCCGAACAAGAGCATTATCGAGAACATCACGGAGGGGCCGATCTACATCAAGAGGACGCCGCGGCAGGAAGCTATCAAGCGTGCCGAAGAACTCTGCCGGCTTGTGAACGTAGAGCCCTTCGCCCGGAGCGATAGGGGGAAGTCGATCAAAAAGTACCCTCCGGAACTTTCCGGAGGCCAGCAGCAGCGGGTCGCGCTAGCACGGGCGCTGGCCATGGACCCTCAGGTACTCCTCCTAGACGAGATTACGTCGGCTCTGGATCCGCCCTTAGCCGCCGAGGTCTTGGCCTACCTGAAAAAGATCAACGAGACGTTTCACATACCGCTGGTCATAGTCACCCACCACGTGGAATTCGCACGGGCGTTAGCGACGCGCCTGCTGTTCATGAAGGACGGTAGGGTAATGGTAGACACGCCGAGCGAGAAGCTGGATGAGTACTACCACCACGAGGAGTTCAAACGCTATCTGGAACCGATGGTAAATGCAGGCTGAAGCGGACCGCAAAGACGCGTGATTGGGTAGCAGTACATGGCAGTGCGACGCGCCCAACGGGCCGCCGCAAACTCGGCTGAGGGAGACGGAGATGCACGAAACGGGATCCGGCAACAGAGCGCTTCTTGAAGAATCTTCGAGATATACACCGGGCGGTGTCCATACGTCCATCCGCATTATAGACCCTCCCCTGTGCATTCGACGCGCCGAGGGGGCGTATATCTGGGATGTGGATGACAAGCGGTATATCGATTACCACGCCGCCTTCGCTCCGATCATCCTCGGCCACTGTTACCCAGCGGTCGTCGAGCGCGTCGTTGACACCATCCGACAGACGGATCTGTACGGGGCGAGCACGACCGAGCTCGAGCTCGAGCTCTCGAAAAAGATCGTGCAGCACGTGCCGTCCGTCGAGCAGGTTCTGTTCGCTTGCACCGGCTCAGAGGCGACGTTTCACTCTGTGCGGCTGGCCCGAGCTGTGACGGGGAGGAGAAAGATCATCAAGTTCCAGGGCTGCTACCACGGGTGGCACGACTACGTGCTGCGCAACGTTATCAGCCCGCGGGAACGTGTTGGACAAAGAGATCCCGGTTCGGCGGGGATGCTGGAGGAGGCGATCGAGAACACGATCGTGTGCACCTTCAACGATCTGGCGGAAGTCGAGGCCGCGGTAGCCAAGCACCCCGGCGAGGTTGCCGGTATCATCCTCGAGCCTATCCCGCACAACATCGGCTGCGTGATGCCCAAACAGGAGTTTCTGGAAGGCCTCCGCAGGCTTTGTGACGCAGAAGGGATCGTGCTCATTTTCGATGAGGTAATAACGGGTTTCCGGCATCACATCGGCGGGTATCAAGCGATCTGCGGAGTCACCCCGGATATCACGACAATGGGTAAGGCCATAGCCAACGGCTTCCCGATCGCAGCGATCGGGGGGAAGCGCGATCTGATGCAGCGGTTTAACACGCGTGTCGGTGGGGACGTTTTTTTCGCCGGAACGTTCAACGGTCACGCGAGCTGTCTCGCAGCGGCGTTGGCAACGATCGAGATGCTCGAGGGCGGGAAAGTGCACAAGCATATCTTCCGGCTAGGCGAACGCATGCGCGCGGGACTCAAGGAGATCATTGCGCGTAAGGGTATCGACGCGGTGGTCACGGGATACGGCTCGGTCTATACCGTCTACTTCATGGAGGACAGGCCCATAGAGAACTTCAGCAGTCTGCTGGACAACGATGCGGCTTTTTACATCCGCTATCGACAGGAGCTGATGAAAAGGGGCGTGTTTGAGCTGCCGATGAACCTCAAACGCAACCATGTGAGTTTCAGCCATACTGAGGCGGACATCGATCGCACCTTGGAGATCGCAGACGAGGCGCTGACGGCAGCCATGGAAGCGCGTGCGGCCGGGAAATGCCCGGCAGCGGTCTGAGACGGACCGGCATGGACGAACGGGGTTGGGCCTGGAAAGTGACGAAAGCGGTCCAGGGGAAAGTGAACGATGCTTGATGCAGCCCGTGTTGACACGGCGAATGAAGCCGCCTTCGCGAAGATTGTCTCGGCAGAGCCCGTGCTTACAGATGTACGCCCGGCGGCAGAGGTCATCCCGGGGCTGGGGGAGCGGGACTTTCTCCACGCTGGGCCACCATTGGATGGTTGGGATGAGGCTTGCGGCGTCCTCCAGGCGTCGGTTCTGGGGACGCTCGTACACACTGGGCGCGCTGCCGATCTGGAGGAGGCGCAGCACATGGCAGCCGAAGGCGCGGTACGCCTTCTGCCGGCCAACGACTGGAACGCCCTCGGCACGTACGGAGGGGTCATCGTCGCCGAGACGCCGGTCTTCGTGGTTGAGAACAGCACCAGTGAAACGTGTGCCTACGCGGCCTTGAACGAGGGCCGAGGCAAAGCCCTTCGCTACGGGGCGAACGATCCGGAGACACTCAGTCGCATAGCCTGGCTGGAGGGGGAATTCGCCGCACTCCTGGGTGCGGCGGTACGACTCTCGGGCGGGTTCAGGCTCTTTGATCTCTTGGCTCAGGCGTTGCATATGGGGGACGAGGGGCATAGCCGTCAGAAGGCGGCCTCGGCACTGTTCTTGAACGCCATCTGCCCCTATATCCTGGAGACGGATTTCTCCACGAAGGAAATCGGGCGCGCCGTGCGCTTCATGGCGGGCAACGAGATCTTCTTCCTTCCGCTGAGCATGGCCGCCGCCAAGACCGCCATGACGGCGGGCGCCGGGGTGCCTGACTCGAGCTTGGTGACGTGCATGGCCATCAACGGTGTCCGGTTTGGGCTCAAGGTGAGCGGCCGGGGCGATGAGTGGTTCACCGCACCCGCGCCCCACATCCACGGTCAGTACTTTGCCGGCTACGGGCCGGAGGACGCCAACCCCGTTATCGGGGACAGCGAGATCGCCGAGACGATGGGGCTTGGTGCGTTTGCGATGGCGGGAGCGCCTGCGCTGGCCCGCTACGTGGGCGGCACGGTCGAGGAGGCAACTCAACTCACGTTGGAGATGTATACGATAACGATGGGCGAGCATCCCCGTCTGAAAATACCGGCGTTGGATTACCGAGGTATTCCCACCGGCGTAGACGTGAGGCGCGTTGTCGAGCAGCGGGTGAAACCAGTCTTCAGCACTGGCATTGCACACCGCCGACCCGGGATCGGGCAGATCGGTGCAGGCTCCGGGCGGGTGCCCTTGGAATGCTGCGTGAAGGCGTATCAATCCCTCTCGGATAGTAGATAACCGCTTGACTTTCAACAGGGGTGCTCGATTTCCCTGTTATTCCCTGTTTGGAAACGGGTGGACCTGGACGTAACAGCTATAACCAGATGAATACACGCCGACTTTTGTCTAAATGACGCTCAGCCTGTGCGGCAGGCACTGAAAGATCGCTGTAAATTTCCCGTGTAACAGGGAAACTGGCTGAGTTCGCGGCGGAGCATGATTCGCCCGTGACTCGCTGCACTGCCAAACCGGAAAAGGGGTCGGAGGTGATTCCTCCGACCCTTTTTCGTCTGGTGCAGGGCGAGCATCCGGGGATGGATCCGAGTCAATCCCACCTTCTCCGCCAAACGCAAAGGGACCGGAACTCCGACCCCTTTGCATTTGGCTCGGTCAGCCCCGGTGCGTACCCGCAAACCGGCTCTTAAGTGTCCCCACGACGAAAAACGTCAGGAAGTTGAGCACGCTCAGCGTGACGGCGATCTCAAGGCGGTTCCACGCCACTGCAAGCCCGATCGCCCCTGTGGTCCAGAGACTGGCTGCGGTCGCCGTCCCCACGACGCGATCCTGGCCCTTGAGGATGGCGCCGGCACCGATGAACCCCATCCCGGTGATGATGCCTTCCATCACGCGGGCTTCCGCCTCCGTGCTGTCGAGCACCTGCATGCCGATCAGCATGAAACCGCAGGTGGCAATGGAGACCAGAGGGAAGGTGCGAAGTCCCGCACTTTGGGCTGCCTTCTCCCGATCCCAAGCAACCGGAAGCGCGAGAACGTACGCGATCCCCAGCTTGTAGAGGTGGGTCAGGATCTGCGCCCAATCGACATCGAGCATTGCTGGTCCTGCTGCGAGACGTTACGTCCTCACTGAACATCATCTCCCCGCATCCACCGCAGGGAAGGCATAACCTCATTGCTGCCCGGTCCCTTCAGCCGTGTGCACGTATCCGCGCACGAACAGCGTGCCTTTCGTGCTCTCTACACGGGCGGTCGCCGACCGAGGATGGCGAACACCACCGCCAGAACCAACCCTACGATGAAGAGGATCCACGCAATCTGAGCCGACAGGCCGGCAATGCCCGTGAACCCGAGGAGAGCCGCCAGCAAAGCGATGATGAGAAACACCGCGGCAAATCCGATCATGAATTATTCTCCTGCAGGCTTTCCTTGGCATTCTCGACTTCGTCGCCCGTCTGTTCGGCTGTTTCCTCGATTTTCTCCGCAGATTCCTCGACAGCTTCGTCAATTTTCTCGCCCGCCTTCTCAGCTGGACCTTCCTGTTCACACGCTGAGAGAGACAGCGTGAACAAGAGTGCCAATGGTAGCGACAGCCGCTTCATCTCTATCTCCTATATCCAAACGGTTCTAGCAATAGGCGATGCAACCGACATGCCAACCGGCGTGCGCCCCTGAAACAGCGGGTTGTTTGGGCTCGAAAGTGAGTCTGAGGAGCGGACGCGGAGGAATAGCCCCCGGGAAAGCGCAAAAAAGTCAAATGCTATCGGGCACTATACTGTTGCGGATAGGGAACACCCGGCCGTTTAGAATGGCAGTAATTACAAAGCTGTTCAGTCCTGGATCTTCTTTGCGGGCGGTCCAGTGAACGCGCGGTTGCTTTGCACGCGCCACGATGGGGAAGGGGAGCTGATTACCTCTGCGGCGTGCTGAAAGCCTCGTCGGTCGTGACGCGCACGCCGTCCTCTGGTTGCTCGCCGTGAAACAGCGAGTACACCACCGGGATGAGCACCAGGGTGATGAGGGTGGAGACGGTGAGGCCGCCGAGCACGGCGCGGGCGAGCGGCGCCTGGGCGTCGGCGCCTTCGCCGATGCCGAGCGCGAGCGGCAGCAGCGCGAGGATGGTGGTGCAGGTGGTCATGAGCACCGGGCGCAGGCGCCGGCGGCCCGCTTCCAGCAGCGCCTCGCGGGTGCCGAGGTCCTGGCGGCGCAGCCGGCCCGCCTGATCGACCAGCAGGATGGCGTTGTTGACCACGATGCCGCCGAGCATGATGCAGCCGATGCCGGACTGGAGATTCAGGGTGGTATCGGTGAGGAACAGCGTGAGAAGCACGCCCACCGCCGCGAGCGGCACCGAGAGCATCACCACCAGCGGATCGCCGAAGGATTCGTACTGGGACGCGAGCACCATGTACACCAGCGCCAGCGCCAGCAGCAGCGACAGCAGCAGCTCGTTGAAGGCCTTCTGCTGCTCCTCGAAGTTGCCTGCGATCCGCAGGTCGTAGCCGATCGGTCGCGGGATGCGATCGAGGCGGGCCTGCACGTCCGCCGCCACCGAGCCCAGGTCGCGTCCGGCGACATTGGCGGTTACCGTGACCAGACGCTGCTGATCCTTGCGCTGGATGGTCACCGGACCGCGCCCGCTCTCGGTGTCCACCAGGTTGCGCAGCACCACCAGCTCGCCATCGGGCGTGCGCAGGGTGAGATCGAGGATCTCGTCGAGCGAGCGCCGCTCCGCGTCCTCGAGCTGCACCAGGATGCGGTACGAGTTGCCCTCGGCGCGGAACTCCCCGGCCCTCGAGCCCGCCACGGCGGTTTCGATGACCTCGGTCACGTCGCGCACGCTCAATCCCAGATCGGCAGCCTTGTCACGGTCGACGAGGATCTGCTGCTGCGGGATCCCGGCCTCGCGGCTGAGCTGCAGGTCGGTGACCCCGGGCACGTCGGCGATGCTCTCCGAGACGCGCTGGGCGAGGAGATCCAGGGCGTCGAGGTCGAAGCCGCGAACCTCCACGGTCACCCCTTCCTCGCTCGCCAGCAATCGCTCCAGCAGAAACTGCCCCTGCGGCGCGCGCACGCGGATCTTCATGCCCGGGATGCCACGTTCCTCGAAGCGCTGGCGCAGATCCTGGCCGATCTCCACGTTGGATCGTTCGCGCTCGGCGGCGGGCGACAGCGCGAGCCTGATCTCGCCTTGCGCCGCCGAGTTGGCGCGGGCACCGGAGGTGAGGACGCTCACCACCGAGGACACCGTCTCCGGCACCGCCGCGTGGACCCTTTGCTCCATGAGCCGGGTCTGCCGGTCAATGAGATCGAGCCGGGTGCCCACCTCCATCTCGCCGCTGACGCGGACCTCGCCCTCATCGCTCGGCGGGAGAAACTCGGTGCCGATGAGAGGCACGAGCAGCAGGCTGGCGGTGAAGACGGCGATGGACGAGAGCACCGTCAGCCAGCGGAAGCGCAGCGCCCCCTCGAGCACGCGGCGGTAGCCGCTGTCCAGGCGCCCGAGCGCGGCGCCGCAAAGCGCGGAGAGACGGCCGCTGAGCCCGCGGCCCGCGGCCGCGCCCGGTGCCGCCAGCAGCTTCGAGCCGAGCATGGGCACCAGGCTCAGCGACACCAGCAGGGCGCAGGACAGGGAGAACATGATGACGTAGGCGAGCTCCTTGAACAGCACCCCGGAGACGCCGCGCACGAAGATGAGGGGCAGGAAGATGACCAGCGTGGTGACGGTGCCGGCGATGACCGCGGAGGACACCTCGCGCGTGCCCTCGACCGCCGCGACCGTGGGCGCCTCGCCGTGTTCCTGCCGGCGGCGGAAGATGTTCTCCAGCACCACCACGGAGCTGTCCACCATCATGCCCACGCCGAGCGCGAGCCCCGCCAGGGTCATGAGGTTCAGGGTGAACCCGCCGAAGTAGAGAAGCCCGAAGGTGGCGGCGACGGAGATCGGGATGGCGAGCGAGATGACCAGCGTGCTGCGGAGATCGCGCAAGAAGAACAGCAGCACCAGCACCGCCAGCGAGCCGCCGTAGAGCACCGAGCGTGCGACGTTGGTGATGGCGCGCTCGATGAAGTTGCCCTGATTGATGACCGGGATGATGCGTATCTGGGGGAAGGCGCGGTTGACGGCCTCGACCTCGGAGAGCACCCGGCGGGCGACCTCCACCGTGTTGTCGCCGGCCTCCTTGCGGATGGCCAGACGCAGGCCCCGCTCGCCGTTGACGCGAATGATGCGGGTGAGCTTCTCGTAGGTGTCCTCGACCCGCGCGACCTGGCTCAGCGTCACCACCGTTCCGTCGCGCCGGTCGATGACCGTGTCGCGGATCTGATCGAGATTGGCGAACTCGGCCGGCGCTCGCAGCGTGACCTGGTGGCGGCCCTGCTCGATGCGGCCGGCCGGGAGATCCAGATTGGCATCGCGGATGGCATCGAGAATGTCGCCGAGCGGCAGCCCCAGCGCGTTGATCTTGGCCGGGTCCATCTCCACGCGCACCTCGCGGTCGTACCCGCCCCAGGGGTCTACCTGGGCGACACCCGGGATGCGGGAGAAGCGATAGCGGATCTGGTCCTCGACGATGCGCGTGAGCTCCACCGGATCCAGCGTGCTCGAGATGCCGAGGAGCACCACCGGGAAGCTGTCGATGTCGAACTTGCTGACCCGCGGCCTGCGGATGTCGTCCGGAAGCTCGCTGATCTCGTCCTCGATCGTGGCCTGCACGTCCAGGGCGGCGGTGTCGATATCGGTGCCCCAGTCGAAGCTCACGCGCACGCGGCTGTTGCCTTCGTAGGACTGGGAGGTGATCTCCACCACGCCGGGCACGGTGGCGACGATCTCCTCGACGATCTGGGTGACGAGGCGCTCCATGACGATGGGGTCGGCGCCCTCGTACTCGGTGCGCACGGTGAGGGTCGGGAGCTCGATGCTCGGCAGCAGGTCGATCTGGAGGCGGGTGAGAGAGACCGTCCCCAGCACCACCACGATCAGCGTCACCATGCTGGTGAAGATCGGGCGGGCCACGCTCGCACGAGCGAGGTTCACGGGGCGCTACCCGGTGCTTCGCCTTCGACCGTCACCGCGGACCGGTCGTCCAGAAGTTGCTGGCCGAGGGTCACCACCTGCGTGCCCAGGCCCTCGGCCTCGACCTGCACCCGGCTCCCCTGCCGGATCCCCACCGCCACCTCGCGCCACGACACCGACTTCCCGTCCGCGTCCAGGACGAAAACCCCGTCGCGCCCGTCGCGGCGCGTGAGCGCTTGCTCGGGCACGATGGTGGTCTGCGCCACGCGGTCGAGCACCACCGTCGCGCGCACGAACATGCCGGGCTTCACGAGCAGCCCGGGATTGTCGAGCCGCACCTCCACCCGCGCCTGGCGCGTGCTCTCGCGGAACACGGGCGCGATGCGCGCGATGCGCCCCTCGAAGGCTTTCCCGGGAAAAGCGTCGGTGCGCAGGGCGGCGATCTGATCCGGCTCGAGCAGCGCGTAATCGCGCTCGGTGACGTAGAACACCCCGGTGATGGGATCGATCTCCACGATGCGAAGCAGGGGCGCGTTGGCGGATACGGTGTCGCCCTCGTCCACGTAGCGTTCCGCCACCACGCGCTGCTCTCTGCCGCCGCGCCAGTTGGCCGCCACCTCGGTGTAACCGAGACGGATGCGGGCCAGCTCCAGGGCCGCTGCGGCCCGGGTGAGCTGGGCCTTGGTCACCTCCACGTGGGCCTGCTTGGCGAGCTGATCCGCTTTGGCGACGTCGCGCTGGGATGCCGACGCCACTCCGCGCTCGCGCAGCTGATCCATGCGCTCGAGCTCGCGCTCGGCGATCTCGAGCTGGCTGCGGGCCTCGGCCAGGTTGGCCTTCGCCACCGCCCAATCGGCCTGCGCCTGGGCCACGGCCTGGACGAACTCGTCGTCGTCGAGCTTCGCCACCACCTGCCCGCGCGTCACCGTATCGGCGAGGTCCACGCCGATCTCCTCGATGCGCCCGCTCACCTTGGGGGCCACCACGAACTCGGCGCGCGCCTCCAGGGTCCCCGTGAACTCGCGCCGGCGCTCGATGGGGCCGTGCTCGACGGCAGCCACCTCCACCGGCACCGCCCGTGTCTCCCCGCCACCGCGGGCGGGCGGCTCGGTAGCGACGCTACGCAGCCATTCCCGGGGGAACCGGTCCTGGCCGAGCCAGGCAGCGGCTCCGGCCGCCGCCAGCACCACCGCTACCGCGATCCAAGGTCTCATGCGGCGGCAGTTTAGAGTGTCGGGTTGTCAAAGGGGAGAACGCCGTGCGGCGCGAAGGCGGATGATCCGGGCTATCCGTCGCGCCGGGCCAGGCTCCGCGGCGACAGGCGCTCCGGCGTCCCTGCCGGCTATTTGCATGTTGTTCTAAAGATAGTAAGACCCTACTATAGAGCCGTCTCGGACGCCGGCCTCGGGCGCCGGCCGTCGCGGGCGCGCCCGGGTGTTCGCCCCCGACCGGCGCACGAACAACAAGGTCCCTCATGTCGTTCGACCTGCCCACTGAAATCGTCGATCGCGACGCGTACGAGAGCGTCGTTCAGACCCTGAAGCGCGCCGGCGTGGTGCTGCCCACCTTTGCGCAGCTCACCGAGCCGTGGCGCATGCCCGAGCGCATCTCCGCGATGCTGGAGTCCGTGGACCCCGATGCGCCGCACCCCGCCAATCTCTTCCGGGTGCACTGGTACAACGACGAAGGGCGCAGGGGCCGGGTCCGGGAGGCGCCGGGGCATCTGCTGCTGACGGAGGCGGTCACCGGGGTCAGCGCGCCCATCGCGGTGGTCCTCGGGCGGCGTTTTCCCATGATCGGGGCGCACAAGGTGCTCGCAGCCTACGGCTGTCTGGCGCCGCGGCTGGCGACCGGTGCCTTCGATCCACAGCGGCACCGCGCCGTGTGGCCGTCGACCGGCAACTACTGCCGCGGGGGCGTGGCCATCTCGCGCATCCTCGGTTGCCGCGGCGTGGCCGTGCTGCCCGCCGGCATGAGCGTGGAGCGCTTCCAGTGGCTCGAGCAGTGGGTGGGGAGCTCGGAAGACATCGTGCGCACGCCCGGTTCGGAGAGCAACGTCAAGGAGATCTACGATCAGTGCCGGGCGCTCGCGCAGGAGCCGTCGAACCAGATCCTCAATCAGTTCTCCGAGTTCGGCAACTACCTGGCGCATTACCTGTGCACCGGCCGCGCCCTCGAGCACGTCTACGAGCACCTGCGCGCGGGCTCCGGCGAGCTGCGCCTCGGCGCTTTCGTGGCCGGAACGGGCTCGGCGGGCACCCTGGGCGCGGGCGATTATCTCAAGGAGCGCCACGGCGCGCGCATCGTCGCAGTCGAGCCCCTCGAGTGCCCGACCATGCTCTACAACGGTTACGGGGAGCACAACATCCAGGGCATCGGCGACAAGCACATCCCGTTCATCCATAACGTCATGAACACCGACGTCGTGGCCGCCGTCTCCGACGCGGGCAGCGATTGCTTGAACGTGCTCTTCAACACCGAGGTGGGTCGCGAGTACCTGACACGGCGCAAGAACATGGACCCCGTCACCGTCGAGGGGCTGGGCGGCCTCGGGCTGTCCGGCATCGCCAACGTGCTCGCGGCCATCAAGACGGCGCGGCGCCTGGAGCTCGGCAGCCGGGATCTGATCGTCACCGTCGCCACCGACGGCGCCGAGCTCTACGCCAGCGAGCGGGAGAAGACCGTCGCGCGCCGCTTCGCCGGCGGCTTCGACGAGGTGGATGCGGCCGAAGTGTACGGCCGGTACCTGGCGGCGGTGGACGCGGACCACGTGATGGAGCTCACCCGGCGCGAGCAGCGGCGCATCTTCAATCTCGGCTACTACACCTGGGTGGAGCAGCAGGACGTGCCGCTCGGCGACTTCGACGCGCGCCTGGATCAACGTTTCTGGACGGGGCTGCACGCAGCGCTGCCGGTGTGGGACGAGCTGATCGACGAGCTCAACCAGCGCACCGGCGTCGAGGTGCCGGGATGAGTCCGGCTTTGGGGCAGCCCGAATGCCCCTGATACCGGAGGGAGAAACAACGTGACACTGCCGTATCTCGAACTGCGCCGCCGCACCCTGGAGCGGGATCGAAGCCTCCACGAGAAGGTCATGTCCCTCGAGGAGGCCGCCCGTTTCGTGAACGAGGGGGACCACGTCGCCCTCGGCGGCAGCACGCTTTCGCGCACGCCGATGGCGATGATCTGGGCGATCATCCGCGCCGGCAAGAAGAACCTCACCTTCTCGCGCAGCATCGTGTCGACGGAAGGCGATCTGCTGCTCGCTTCCGGCACGAGCCGGCACATCATGACGAGCTGGTTCAGCCAGGGGATCGTGTGGGGCGTATCCAAGGTGATGCGCCATTACACCGAGAACGGGCTCGCGCGCTTCGAGGAGTGGAGCCACATGTCCATGGGCCTGCGCTTTCGGGCCGGCGCCATGGGCATACCCTTCGTGCCCATCCGCTCCATGATGGGCTCGGACATCGCCAAGCGCCTCGACGATCTGCACGAGATGCAGTGCCCGTTCACCGGCGAGAAGCTGCTGCTGCTGCCGGCGCTCAATCCGGACGTGGCCTTCATTCACGTGCAGCGCTGCGACCCCTACGGCAACGCCCAGATCGACGGCTTGCAGTTCATGGATCTCGATATCTGCCTTGCGGCCAACCGCGTGATTCTCACGACGGAGCGCATCATCTCGAACGATCAGATCCGCCGCGCGCCGGACCAGACGAAGGTGCCGTTCTTCACGGTGGATGCGGTGGTGGAGGTTCCGTTCGGCTGCGCGCCCCACGAGTGCTACGGCGCGTACGAGCCGTTCTTCGGTCATCTGGACTACTACGCACAGATGGCCGGGCGCGACCCCGAGCACGGCGCGCGCGAGTACCTGGAGCGCTTCTGGTACGAGCCGCGGGACTGGCCCGGGTATCTGGAGCTGCTCGGCATCGGCAACGTGCTGGACGCGGCTCGGCGCGGGAGGAGCATCTACAATGACTGAGCGCGAGACGTACACGGCCTCGGAGCTGCTGGCGGTCATGAGCGCGCGCCTGCTCTCGGAGGGGCAGATCGTGTTCGCCGGCGTGGGGATACCGCTGCTCGCCGCGACCCTCGCTCAGCGCCTGCACGCGCCCGGGCTCACTATCCTCTTCGAAGGCGGCACCATCGGCGCATTCGTCGAGCCCGGCATGCTGCCGCCGTCCACCAACGAGCAGCGCTGCACGCGCAAGGCCAACATGCTGCTCCCCATCACCGACGTGCTGCTGCTTCTGCAGCGCGGCTACGTCGACGTGGGCTTCATGGGCGGCGCCCAGATCGATCAGTACGGCAACCTCAACAGCTCCTTCATCGGGGACCCCGAGCATCCGAAGATCCGCCTGCCCGGCACCGGCGGGGGCAACGACATCGCGAGCCTCACGCACATGATCGTGGCCATGCGCCACGAGCGCCGGCGCTTCGTGGAGAAGGTCGACTTCATCACCAGCCCGGGGTTCGTGCACGGCGGCGACACTCGGGCGCAGGCGGGCTTGCCGGCGGGCGGCATGTACTGCGTGGTCACGGACCTCGCCATGCTCGGCTTCGACGAGGAGAGCCGGCGCATGAAGGTGGCCGCGCTGCACCCCGGCGTGCGGCCCGAGCAGGTGCAGGAGAATACGGGCTTCGAGCTGATCATCGAGGACGACGTCGAGGTGACCGAGCCCCCCACGCAGCAGGAGCTCGCGGTGCTGCGCAAGCTCGATCCCGACAGGCTGTACACGGCCTGAGAAACGCAGGGCGGGATGGAGTAGTACGTAGGGCGGGATGAAATCCCGCCGAACATGCGCGTGATGCGATCCCCGCCGTAGGGCGCGATGCAATCCCGCCGGACACACGGGCGTGATGCAACCGCCGCCCTGACGAATCAAACCGCGCCGACACCAACGACAAGGAGAGGCCGATGAGCGCGCACAAGCCCATGTTCGGGATTGCCATGTGCAATTTCACCGCGTATCCGAAGATGCCCGACCCGCAGGCGCTGCTGGATTACGCGGTGCGTGCGGAGGAGCTCGAGTACGAGTCGCTGTGGGTGTGGGATCACATCCTGCTCGGCGTCGACCCGTATTTCCCGATACTCGAATCGCTCACCCTGCTGAGCGCGACCGCCGCGCGCACCAGCCGCATCAGGCTGGGGACCGGCATTCTGGTGTTGACCATGCGCAACCCGGTGGTGCTCGCCAAGCAGCTCTCCACCCTGGATCAGATCTCCAACGGACGCTTCATCCTCGGTGCAGCCGGGGGCTGGTACAAGCGCGAGTTCGACGCCGTCGGTGTCGACTTCAAAGGACGCGGCAAGGTGATGGACCAGAACCTGGAGATCCTCAAGCGCCTGTGGGAGGAGGACATGGTCTCGGGCGATTACCCGCCCCACGCGCTGCGCAACGCGGTCCAGTCCCCGAAGCCGGTGCAGCGCCCGCGCCCGCCCATCCTCATCGGCGGATACGTGGACGCGGCGCTGCGCCGTGCCGCCACCAAGGGCGACGGCTGGCTCACCTATTGCTACACCGCGGAGAGCTTCGCGCGCTCGTGGGAGAAGGTGCGGCGCTTCGCCGACGCCGCGGGGCGCGATCCGGATACGCTGAACGCCACCAACCAGCTCCCCATCGTGGTGGGCGAGCGCGCCAAGGTAGAGCCCCTGATGCGCGAGTGGCTGGACAAGGAGTGGGACTTCGCGGGATGGAGCGAGTCCACCCCGGAGAGCGCGGTCATCGGGCCGGTGGACGAGGTGGTGGAGCAGCTCCAGGCGCACATCGACGCCGGGGTGCACCGGCTGGTGTTCATGCCCTACCGCTACGAAGCCGAGCAGATCGAAATGCTCGCGAAAGAGGTGGTGCCCCGGCTGCAGGGCGCTGCGTAACGCACGGTTCGCGGTCAGACCCGCTCCGAGCGTTGAGACAGGAAAAGTGGTGTCAGACACTACTTTCCCTGCCCACAGTGCCACAAGGACAGGCC
>CAZPFD010000072.1:0-4199 GCA_964585725.1 uncultured Ectothiorhodospiraceae bacterium
CGCGATCCTGCTCACGGTGCTCGCCCTCAACCTCATGGGCGACGGCCTGCGCCACGCCCTCGACCCCAAGCTGAAGAGGCTGTAGGCATGGCCCTGCTGGAGGTCGAGAGCCTCAACGTGCACTTCGGCCCCTTCCGGGCCGTCGACGACTTGAGCCTGGCGCTCGACGCGGGCGAGGTTCTCGGCGTCGTCGGCGAGTCGGGCTCGGGCAAGAGCGTGGCCATGCTCTCGCTCATGGGCCTGGTCGGCTACCCGGGCGCGGTGAGCGCGCGGCGCATGCGCTTCGACGGCGCGGATCTCCTGGCGCTCACGCGGCGCCAGCGCCGGCGCGTCGCCGGCAAGGACATGGCCATGATCTTCCAGGAGCCCACGACCAGCTTGAATCCGTGCTTCACGGTCGGCTTTCAGATCATGGAGGCGCTCGCGGCGCACGAAGGCGGCAGCCGCCGCCAGCGGCGCGAGCGCACCGTGGAGCTCCTGGAGCAGGTGGGCATACCGGGCGCGGCGGCGCGCCTCGGCGCCTTCCCGCACCAGCTCTCCGGCGGCATGAACCAGCGCGTGATGATCGCCATGGCCATCGCCTGCAATCCGAAGCTGCTCATCGCCGACGAGCCCACGACCGCGCTCGACGTGACCATCCAGTTCCAGATCCTGGATCTGCTGCTGCGGCTCCAGCGCGAGCGCGGCATGGCCCTGGTGCTGATCACGCACGACATGGGCGTGGTGGCGGAGACCGCGCACAAGGTGATGGTGATGTACGCGGGACAGGTGGTGGAGCAGCGCCAGGTCGATGCGCTGTTCGCACAGCCGCGCCACCCGTACACCGCGGCGCTGCTCGACGCCCTGCCCGAGCGCAACCCGGCGCGCAGGCGCCTGCCCACCATCGCCGGCGTGGTGCCCGGCCCCTTCGATCGCCCGAGCGGGTGCCTGTTCAATCCCCGCTGCCGCCACGCGCAGCCGCGCTGCAGCGGCGAGCGGCCGGTCCTGCGCGCGCTGGGGGACAGCATCGTGCGCTGCCACTTCCCGCTGACATGAACGCGGCGCCCTTGCTCCAAGCGCACGCCCTCGCGCGCCACTACCGGGTACGCAGCGGCCCCTTCAGCCGCGCGCGCACGCTGAGGGCGCTCGACGGCGTCTCGTTCACCCTGGAGCGGGGCCGCACGCTCGCGGTGGTCGGCGAGTCGGGCTGCGGCAAGTCGACCCTGGCGCGCCAGATCACGATGATCGAGACCCCCACCTCGGGCCGGCTCGTGATCGAGGGGCGCGACGCGATCAACGCCGGCCGCGCCGCGCGCCGCGCGCTGCGCCGCCAGGTTCAGATCGTGTTTCAGGATCCGTTCGGCTCGCTCAATCCGCGCAAGAAGGTGGGCAGCATCCTGGACGAGCCGCTGGTCATCAACACGCGGGAGGCCCGTGCAGCGCGCGCCGGCAAGGTGCGGAACATGCTGGCGCGCGTCGGGCTGCGCCCCGAGCACCACGATCGCTATCCGCACATGTTCTCGGGCGGCCAGCGCCAGCGCATCGCCATCGCCCGCGCGCTGATGCTGAATCCCTCCATCGTGGTGGCCGACGAGCCGGTCTCCGCGCTCGACGTCTCCATCCAGGCGCAGGTGTTGAATCTTCTGATGGATCTACAGGAGGAGTTCCGGCTCGCCTACGTGTTCATCTCCCACGACCTCTCGGTCGTGCGCCACATCGCCGACGAGCTCATGGTGATGTATCTCGGGCGGCCGGTCGAGCAGGGTGCCGCCGGGCGCATCTTCGCCGCGCCGCGCCACCCCTACACGCGCGCGTTGCTGGCCTCGACGCCGCACGTCGATCCGCGCCGGCGCCGCGCCCGCGTGCCGCTCAAGGGGGAGCCGCCCTCGCCGCTCGCGCCGCCCGCCGGCTGCGCCTTCAGCCCCCGCTGCCGCCATGCCACCGAGGTGTGCTACGACCTGCGCCCCGAGCTGCGCGTGGTGGATGCGCGCCTGGTCGCCTGTCACCACGCGGATACGTTGAGCGCCGGGGGCTGAGCCCGCGGCGCGGCCGGCTCCGAAGCGCGCGCAGACTGCGCCAGCACCGCCAGGTACAGGGCGGCGCCCGCAAGCACGATGGCCGTCAGGACGAATCTTCTTAACATCCTCCCCACTCCCCGTTGTTGTTTGCGACATCCTAGCGTGCGTCCTGCGGCTTGACCACCAGGGTGCCTTCCATTCCCTTGTCGCGGTGGCTCTCCAGAAAGAGAAGCTTCTTGTCGCAGTAGAAGGTATAGGTGCCCGCGGCCCGCGGCTCGAAGGTGACGGTGGCGGTGGTGCCGCCGGAGACATCGATGTCGAGCTCGAGCCCGCCGCCCCTCAAGGTCAGATTGTGCGGGGTCAGCCAGTCCTTGTTGACCAGGGTGAGCTCCACCGGGCGGCCCGCCGTCACCTCGATGGTGGGCGGATCGAAGCGGTAATCGGCGAGCACCACGGTCACCGCCTGCGTGTCCTGAGCCGGCGCGGCGCCCGTCCAGAGCGCGAGCACCACGCCCCGCAGACCGATTCGGATCCACCTGCCGGCGCTCTTCATCGTTAGCCCCTCCTCCGTGCACCCTTGACGACAAGTGGTTGAGATCCCATACTTCGGCGTTCAGGTTTCAACCCCTAGAGGTTGTATGTTACCCGACTGATATCCACGCCGCTCTCGAGTCGAGTGGCGTGCAGGCTCAAAAGTGACGCGCTTGACTGCGGGAGGGATGCGGATGTCGGCCAACACCTCTCTTGCGCTCGTTCGGTCGCCTTTCGAGGAAGAGACCGAGCGGGAAACCGAGATCATTCAGTGGCCCGCGTACGGCTCGCCCGACGAGACCCGTAGGGATCACTTCGTGCGCCGGGACGGCTGCGAGTACGCCGGCACGCACCTGATCGTCGACTTCTGGGACGCCCGGGGGCTGGACGAGCTCGCGCGCATGGAGCAGGCCCTGCGCGAGGCGGTCGAGGCCGGCGGCGCCACGCTGCTCCACATCCACCTGCACCACTTCACCCCGAACGGCGGCATCTCCGGCGTGGCGGTGCTGGCGGAGTCGCACATCAGCGTGCACACCTGGCCGGAGCGCGATTTCGCCGCCTTCGACGTGTTCATGTGCGGGGACGCCAGACCCGAGGAGGCGGTCGCTGCGCTCCAGCGCGCCTTCCGGCCCGGACGGGTCGAGGTTCACACGCACCGCCGCGGGGCCGTGGACGGATGATCGAGTTCACGGAGCGGCTGGCGCCCGACGACTGGACGCAGCGCTTCATCGTCGAGGAGATCCTCTACCGGCGGAAGACGCAGCACCAGGACCTGGTCATCTTCCGCAACAATCTCTTCGGCCGGGTGCTCGCTCTCGACGGCGTCGTGCAGACCACCGAGGGCGACGAGTTCGTCTACCACGAGATGCTGGCGCACGTGCCGCTGCTCGCCCACGGGCACGCGCGGCGCGTGCTCATCATCGGCGGCGGCGACGGGGGCATCGCGCGCGAGGTGCTCCGCCACCCGGGCGTCGCCCACGTGACCCAGGTGGAGATCGACGGCGAGGTCGTGGAGATCTGCAAGGAGCACCTGCCCTCGCTCTCCCAGGGCGCGTTCGACGATCCGCGCCTCGAGCTCGTCATCGGCGACGCCGCGCGCTTCGTGCACGAGTCGGGCGAGCGCTACGACGTCATCATCTCGGACTCCACCGATCCCATCGGGCCGGGCGAAGCGCTCTACAGCCGCGACTTCTACGCCGGGTGCCGGGAGCGCCTGGACGAGGGCGGCGTGTTCGTGGCGCAGAACGGAAACGTCTTCACCCAGCTCGAGGAGGTGGCCACCACCGCCCGGCGCCTGGGGCCGCTGTTCGCGGACTGCACCTTCTACGGCGCCGCCGTGGCCACCTACATCGGGGGCTTCATGGCCCTGGCCTGGGCCACCGACCACGCCGCCCTGCGCGAGACCCCCCAGGCGGTGCTCGACCAGCGCCTCGCCGACAGCGGCATCCGCACCCGCTACTACACCCCCGAGCTGCACCGCGCCGCCTTCGCGCTGCCGCGCTTCGTCCTCGACGCCATCGCCTCCGCCTGAAGCATCCACGCGGCTCTCTCGGCGGGGTGGCGAGCCCTTGTGAGGGTGACTGGCGGAGCGCGGAAAAGTGGTGGGGGGAACCAAAAATACCGCCCCCGGGGGGACAGAAGGTGGTGGAACACAATTTACCCCCCGAAACA
>CAZPFD010000072.1:4209-5634 GCA_964585725.1 uncultured Ectothiorhodospiraceae bacterium
TCCCTTTTTTTTGGTTTCCGGGGGTCGGGGGTAATTGTGGTTAATACAATTATTTCCCCGCCCGGGGGCTAACTTTTTTTTATCACACCACTTTTCCCGCCGAGAAACGCGGAGCCTTGGAACCCGGACCAAGGGCTCGTCACCCCGCCGAATCCCATAGAGGTGCCTTGTAGCCTTCGCCTCTGATTGACGGCTAAGATAGCCGCGTGGAGAAGGCCACCATATCCGAGATCAAGAACCGCCTGAGCGCGTACATCAAGAAGGTGCGCGCCGGGGAGTCCGTGCTCATCGTCGACCGCAACCACCCCGTGGCCCGCCTCGAGCGGGTGACCGCGGAGAGCCATCCCGACGAGCGCCTGGCGCGCCTCGAGCGTGATGGCCTTCTGCTGCGCTCCACCCGGCCCATGCCCCTGGAGCTGCTCAAGCGCTCTCCGCCCAAGGCCGAGCGCAGCGTGCTCGACGCCCTGCTCGAGGAGCGGCGCGGCGGCCGATGAAGTTCTGGGACACCTCCGCGGTCATTCCCCTGCTGGTGTCCGAGCCCCACCGCGATCGTCTCATCGCCCTCCTCGAGGAGGACGCCACCATGATCGTGTGGTGGGGCACGCCGCTGGAGTGCATGTCCGCCATCGCGCGCCGCGAGCGGCAGGGCCACCTGCGCACCGACGCCTCCACCCAGGCCCTCGAGCGCCTGCGCGCGCTGCAGCTCGCGTGGCAGGAGATCACGCCCTCCACGCCGGTGCGCGGCGCCATGCAGCGCCTGCTGCGCGTGCACCCCCTGCGCACGGCGGACGCGCTGCAGCTGGCCGCCGCGGTGGTGGCCGCGGAGCACGAGCCGGCGGCGCTCGATTTCGTGTGCCTCGACGATCGCCTGAACGTGGCCGCGCAGAAAGAGGGCTTTCGCGTGGTGCGGCCCTACCCGCCCGAGCGGCCCACCCGCAGCGACCAGATCCCCCGCTGATCCGCCTACCCGAACAGCCAGTCGGGCAGCGCCAGAGAGACCCGGGGCACGTAGGTCACCACCCCGAGGAACAGGATCAGCACCAGCACCCAGGGAGCGGCGGCTCTGACCACGGCCCACAGCTTCATGCCGGTGATGGCCGAGGTCACGAACAGATTCAGCCCGACGGGTGGTGAGACCATCCCGATCTCCATGTTCGCCACGATGATGATCCCCAGGTGAATCGGGTCGATGCCGAGGGCCACGGCGATGGGCAGGATGATGGGCGCGACGATCAGGATGACGGCCGAGGGCTCCATGAACTGGCCGGCGATGAGGAGGATGACGTTGA
Organism: uncultured Ectothiorhodospiraceae bacterium; assembly: GCA_964585725.1. GTDB lineage: Bacteria > Pseudomonadota > Gammaproteobacteria > HK1 > HK1 > CAZPFD01. The sequence continues at coordinate 5,499 of CAZPFD010000072.1, forward strand.
CCACGATGAGAAACATCCAGGGTGCCATGTCCGCGGCGAGCAATGCCTCGGTGATGGCCTGGGGGATGCGCTCGGTGGTGAGCACGTGCGCGAACAGCATGGCGTTCGCGACGATGAACATCAGCATGACCGAGGT
>CAZPFD010000072.1:5644-13797 GCA_964585725.1 uncultured Ectothiorhodospiraceae bacterium
TCTTTCCGGCGTCGATGAGCACGGCGGGGACGTCCCGGATCTTCACGTCCCGATAGACGAACACGGCGATGAAGAACGCATAGACCGCGGCGACCGCGGCCGCCTCGGTCGGCGTGAACACCCCGCCGTAGATCCCTCCCAGAATGATCACGATGAGAAGCAGGCCCCATATCGATCTGCGCGCGGCCGTGAGCACCTCGCGCAAGCTCGCCCGCTCCATTCTGGGCAGGCCGACCATGCGCGCCCTGCCGTACACCGTCACCGCCAGCATCAGCGTCAACAGGGCGCCGGGGACCACCCCCGCCATGAAGAGCCGGCCGACCGAGCTCTCCGTGGTCGCGGCATACACCACCATCGGGATCGACGGCGGGATCAGGATGCCCAGGGTGCCGCCCGTGCAGGTGACTCCCGCGGCGAAGCTCTGCGTGTACCCCGAGCGGATCATGGCGGCGATGACGATGGAGCCGATCGCCACCACGGTCGCGGGCGAGGATCCCGAGATTGCCGCGAACAGACCGCAGGCGAGGACCGAGCCGATGGCCAGCCCGCCGCGCAGATGCCCCACCGTGGCGGTCGCGAACGCGATGATGCGGCGCGCCACGCCGCCCGTGGTGAGAAACGCGCTCGAGAGGATGAAGAACGGCATCGCCAGCAGCGTGTAGTTCTCCATCGCACGGAAGAATTTGAGCGCGAGCGATGCCAGCGAGTCCTGGGAGAAGAGCAGGATGGTGAGCACGCTGGCGAACCCCAGAGACACGGCGATGGGGACGCCGAGCATCAGAAACGCCAGCAATGTGACGAAGAGAAACGCCGCCGTCACGACTGCGGCCGCCCCGGCCCGTCACCATCCGGCTGATACAGGGTCTTGCCGTCCACCGACGTCTCGTCGAGCAGCCCCAGGTTGGACTGGCGGCCGGTGACGATTCTCCACGTCACCTGAACGAAGCGCAGGAGCAGCAACCCGAAGCCGATGGGCAGCGCCAGGGCCAGAAGCCAGCGCTGAATCGGCAGATCCTCCGCCTCGACGCCGATCAGCATCAGCTGATCCACGTAGTTCCAGCTGCCGACGAGAAGAATCGTGGCGTAGGTGATGCAGATCAGCGCGCCGAGCAAGCCGGCGACGAGCTGCCCGCGCCGGGGAAGCAGCCGCACCAGGGCGTCGACCCCGATGTGGGCGCCGACCTTCACCCCGTACGAGATGCCGAGCAGCACCATCCAGGCGAACATGTAGGTCACGGTCTCCAGCGCCCACATGAGACCCGTGTTGAACACGTAGCGGAGAACCACCTGGATGAAAGTCAGGAGCGTCATCGCGGCGAGGAGGAGGGCGATGACGCCCTCCTCCAGCCGGTTCACGATGCGGCCCAGCACGAAGACGGCTCAGGTGCCGGAGTTCGCCGCCCTCGCCGCCTCGATGAGATCCTTCCCGATATCCTCTTCGAACTGCTTGTACACGGGCTTCATGGCCTCGACCCAGCGAGCCCGCTGCTCCGGGGACAGCTTGATGATCTTGTTCTTACCCGACTCCATGATTTTGCGCTTGCTCTCCAGGTGCATCTCGTTCGCCTTGGCGTTGGCCTCGGCGATGGCCTGATCCATGGCCTCCTTGAGCCCCTGGCGCAGATCCTCGGGCAAGCTCTCCCACCACCGTGTGCTCGTCATCACGAAGAAGTCCATCAGTCCGTGGTTGGACTCCGTGATGTAGGGCTGGACCTCGTAGAACTTCATGGTGTAGATGCTCGTCCAGCTGTTCTCCTGGCCGTCCACCACTCCCGTCTGAAGCGCTTGGTAGACCTCGGAGAAAGCCATCTTCTGGGGGTTGGCGCCCACCGCCTTGAAGTAGGCCTCGATCACGTCGGAGCGTTGAATCCGGAATTTCAGGCCCTTGGCATCCTCGGGCATGGTCAGCGCTCTGGTGGCCGAGAGCTGCTTCATGCCGTTGTGGAGAAATCCCAGACCCTTGTAGCCGCGGTGGCTGATCGAGTCGAGGAGCTCCTGGCCCTTGGGGCCGGCCTCGAAGCGGTCGACCGCCGCGATGTCCTCGAACAGGAACGGCAGGTCGAAGACCTGGAGCTTGTTCGTGTACTTGTGAAGCTTGGACATGGACGGCGCGATGATATGCACGTCCCCCAGCAGCAGCGCCTCCATGGCCTTGGTGTCGTCGAACAGCTGGGAGTTGGGATAGACCTGCACCTCCACGCGCCCGGGGAACCGCGCTTCGGCGAGCTCCTTGAACCGGTTGGCGCCGTACCCCTTGGGGGTGTTGTCCGTGTTGACGTGGCTGAACTTGATGATGATGGGCTCTTCGGCAGCACCCGCGGGTATCCCCGAAAGAAGCAAACCGGCGGCTGCTAGCAGGGTCAGTAAGCGTTTCATCTGTTGTGTCCTCCTCTTCTCCTCGTTTGATTCTGGTTCGACTTATGCGCGCGTCAGGCGTTGGAGCCGAGCGCGGCGACGCCCGCTCGGGCTACTTCCAGATCCTCCTCCCCGGTCCCGGAGCCGACGCCGATACCGCCGACCACGACTCCGTCCTCGATGATCGGCAGGCCTCCCTTGAGGTTCACGAGCTTGCCGGAGGTGGCGTGAGCGAGCTTCATCTCCACGTCCGCATTGACGCCGCCGGTCGGAGCCCGACCGGAGACGGCGGTCAGCGCCTTGCGGACGGAGGAGTCGATGCTCAGGAGCTTGGCGCCGTCCATGCGCACGAAAGCGAGCAGGTTTCCACCGTCGTCGACCACGGCGATGCACTGTGGAACCTTCATCTCCGCAGCCTTGTCCATGGCGGCGCGCAAGATCTTGAGCGCGCCTTCGTGACTCAGACGCAGATGCCGAATGATGTCGCTCATCGCCGCTGCTCCCCCTCTGATCCCTCTGACTGATCGGGCCTGCCCTCTACCCTTCGGCCGCCTGTGCGATCACGCAGATGAGATTCGCACCCGGCGGACCCTGGTGCTCGGCGCCCGCCGAAGCCAGGAAGAGCGTATCCCCGGTGATCGAGGCCACCACCGCGTGCGCCACCGCCTTCGCCTGAATGCCGGAGAACGGCGCCAGGAAGTCCGAGTGCAGAACGTGCCGGCGGCCGCGTACCGCGGGGGCGAAATCGGCGCCGGCGTTGACGAATACCGCGGCCAGGCGCTCGCGCTCGCGCTCCGGCAGCACACCGTCCTCGAGCTGGAGACCGGCGCGCACGAATGCGGCCCGGGCGCCGGCCACATCGAGCTGGTCCCGCATCACGCCCGAGGCCGCAACCAGCCGGCCGGGAGCGCCCGCAGCGTTGCCGAACACCACGACACGGCACGCCACCTGCTCGCCGCCCGCGGACGTGGACGCGATGCTGGAGTAGAGGGATTTGTCGGCGTTGATGACCCGGTCGCTGAGCTGTCCGGGCTCCACTTCTCCGGTGGCGAGGGCGACCCCCAGAGCGCAGGCGCCCTTGGCCATGGACGAAGCGCCGGCCGGGTTGGTGCTCACCACGCGCCGTCCACGGCTCTCGGCATCGGCGATGCGCGCGGGGGTCATGGCCGGGCACTTCACCTCGACGCATTCGAGGTCCCGTGCATCGGTGAGCCCGGCGTCACGCATGGCCTCCCGCACCGTCTGCGCCACCAGCTCCACCTGGATCATGGTTCCGTACTCCTCCGGGAGCAGAGGCCGGGAGCTGGCCACTCCGATGCAGAGCCGGCCGGCCTTCGAGGCGCCGCCCGGGGCCGGCCGCTTGACGAACACGTTCAGGTGCGGGCACATGACACCCCCGACGCCGCCAATCATGAGCATCGGGATGCGCTCGAAGACTTCGTCATGGGAGCAACCCAGCCGCTCCCCCATGAGCACCTGGGTCGCCAGCGTCGCGTAGCCGCGGCAGTAGGGATCGCCCTCCGTCTGGGCCATGATGGCCACGACGTGCTCCGGGTCCACCCGCTCCTGATCGAACAAGGCGGCCAGCCCGCTGACATCGCCCGGCGAGCTGGTCGGAACGCGATAGACCTGGGATTCCAGGGGCGCGGCGGCGTCGTCCGTCATGATCTCCTCCCGTGCGGCGCTGCTCCCTTCTGCTTTTATTCAAGCGAGTATAAGCATCAACCGTGATGAGTCAATAATTTTCGAAATTTAAAGAGATCGTGTTGATTTTACCCGAGATCTCCCTCAGTATGAAACGCATGCTGGGGCAGACCATCGACGCCGCGAACCGGGAGGCGTACCGGCGCATCCTCGCCGCCGATCCCGTGCTGGCGGACGTCCGGCCGGCCGCCGAGGTGCTCCCCGGGATGGCGGCGGGCATGGTGCTGCACTCGGGGCCGCCGGTGGACTGGGCGCGCATGTGCGGGCCCACCCGGGGTGCGGTGGCGGGCGCCCTGGTGTTCGAGGGCTGGGCTCCGGATCTGAGCGCGGCGGAAAGATTGGCCGCCTGCGGCGAGATCACGCTCCACCCCAACCACCACTTCGACGCGGTCGGACCCATGACCGGGATCACCACGCCGTCGATGCCCCTGCTGGTGGTGGAGAACCGCGCCTTTGGCGCGCGCGCCTTCTGCACGATCAACGAGGGCATGGGCAACGTCCTGCGCTTCGGCGGCAACGACCAGGAGGTGGTGGAACGTCTGCGATGGCTGGCGGGGACCGTCGGACCCGCCCTTGCCTCGGCGCTGCGCGGGCGGGGCGGCATCCCCCTCAAGGGCCTGGTCGCCCGCGGTCTGACCATGGGCGACGAGATGCACATGCGCAATGCCGCCTGCTCGAGCCTGCTGTTCCGCGAGCTCGCACCGAGCCTCGCGCGCGAGGTCCCGGATGCGCGCACGCTGGCTGCACTGTGCGAGCTCATCGCCGGCAACGACATGTTCTTTCTGAACGTGGTCATGGCCATGGCGAAGTCGATGGTCCTGCCCGCCCAGGGCATCGAGCACTGCACCGTGGTGACCACGATGTGCCGCAACGGCACCGATTTCGGCGTGCGGCTGAGCGGCACCGGGGACACCTGGTTCACCGCCCCGGCCGGGATGCCCCAGGGTCTCTACTTCCCGGGCTTCGGCGAGCAGGACGCCAATCCGGACATGGGCGATTCGTGTATCGTGGAGACCGTGGGCCTCGGCGGGTTCGCCATGGCGGCGTCGCCGGCGGTGGTGGGATTTCTCGGAGCCGGGTCGGCGGCGGATGCAGTGCGCTACACCCGCTCCATGTACGAGATCACCGTGGGCCAGAATCCGGAGTGGACCATTCCGTTCATGGACTTCGCCGGCGTGCCCACTGGGATCGATGCGCGCAAGGTGCTCGCGACCGGGCTCGCGCCGGTGATCAACACCGCCATCGCCCACCGCGAGCCGGGCCGCGGCCAGGTGGGCGCGGGCATCGTGCGGGCGCCCATGGCATGCTTCGAGAAGGCGATCCGGGCAGTGGGTGAGCGCGCGGGACTTTGAACAAGCGGGAGAGGCAGCCGTGGCAGTGGTCGTCAATCGTGTACGCAAGGGGTTCTATCTCGATTCCGTCGCCTTGATGCGGCTGTCCCAGGAGCTGGCCGGGCGCCCCGAGGTGGAGGAAGCGGCCCTGATGATCGGCTCGCGCGCCAACAAGGCGCTGCTGCGGGATGCCGGGCTGCTCGCCGACGAGGGCCAGGCGGCCGCCGCCAACGACCTGATCATCGCAGTGCGCGCGGCGAGCGCGGCGGCCGCGGAGGACACCGTGCGCGAGGCCGAGAGCCGGCTGTCGCAGCGCTCGGGCGGCGCTGCGGGCGCCGAAGCGCGCTGGCGCCCGCGTTCCCTGGCCTCCGCCCTCGAGAGCCTGCCCGACGCCAACCTGGTGCTCATCTCGGTGCCGGGCGAGTTCGCCGCCGCCGAGGCACGCCGCGCCCTCGGGCGGGGGTTGAACGTCATGGTGTTCAGCGACAACGTCCCGGTGGAGGAAGAGCGCGCCCTCAAGGAAGAGGCCCGCGAGCGCGGGCTGCTGGTCATGGGCCCGGATTGCGGGACAGCGCTGATCAACGGGGTGCCGCTGGCTTTCGCCAACGCGGTGCCCCGGGGCGACATCGGCATCGTCTCCGCCGCGGGCACCGGGCTCCAGGAGGTGTCCTGCCTCATCGCGCGGGGCGGGGGCGGCGTGTCCCACGGGATCGGCGTCGGCGGGCGCGATCTCAGCGACGCCGTCGGCGGCATCATGACCCTGAGCGCCATCGACGCGCTGGAGCGCGATGCGCACACCCATCGCGTCGTGCTCATCTCCAAGCCTCCGGGGGCGGCGGTCGCAAAGGCGGTTCTCAACCGTGCGGCGCGCAGCCGCAAGCCCTTCACCGTGTGCTTTCTCGGCGCCGGCGAGATGGCGCTTCCGGCCAACGCGACTCTGGTGCGAACCCTGAAGGCCGCGGCCGAGGACGCCCTCGGAGCACCGCTCGCGGACGGCGTGGACCGCGCGCGCCTCGCCGACGAGGCCGTTCAGGGGGCAGCACCCGGCGCCGCCGGCGTGCGCGGCCTCTACTCGGGCGGCACCTTGTGCGCCGAGGCCCAGATCGTGCTGATGGCGGCGGGCGAGACGGTGGCCTCCAACGTGCCGGTTCCGGGCGCGCATCGCGCCGAGGGCGAGGACGGAGCGGGACATCGCCTGCTCGATCTCGGCGCCGACGAGTACACCGTGGGGCGCCCGCATCCGATGATCGACGCCAGCCTGCGCACGCGGATGCTGAAGCAGGCCCTGAAGGATCCGGAGGTGGGCGTGGTTCTGCTCGACGTGGTCATCGGTTACGGCGCGCATCCCGATCCGGCCGGAGAGCTCGCCCAGGCGCTGGCGCAGGCGCAGCCGCGCCCGGCCGTGGTGGTGTCGGTGTGCGGCACCGACGCCGATCCCCAGGTGCATGCCGAGCAGGCCGCGAAGCTCACCCGGGCCGGGGCGCTGGTGATGCCCTCCAACGCCGACGCCGCCGAGCTCGCCGCCGGCATCGTCGCGCGCCTGCGCCGCCGGTCGGCGTCGGGCGCGTAGGCGAATGAGCGCCCTCCCCCGCCGCCTGCTCATCGCCATCGGCGGCAACGCCACCCACCCGGGAGGCATTCAGGGCACGCCCCGGGAGCAGCTCGAGCTCGCCGCGGCCACGGGCCGCGCGCTGCTGCCCATCATGACGCTGGACAACGAGCTGGTGATCACCCACGGCAACGGCCCCGTGGTCGGCAAGATCCTGATGCGCCAGACCCTCGCGCGGCATCGCGTCGCGCCCATGAGCCTGGACATCTGCGTTGCGCACAGCCAGGGGGGCATCGCCTACCTGCTGATGCAGGCGCTGGAGAATACCCTGCGCGAGCACGACAACCCCCGCCACGTGGTGTGCCTGCTCACCCAGGTGGAGGTGGACCCGGACGATCCCGGGTTTCGCAACCCCACCAAGCCCATCGGGTATTTCTACACCCGGGAGGAGGCCGAGGCCCTCGAGCGCGAGCTGGGATGGACGGTGTGCGAGGACGCCAACCGCGGCTGGCGCCAGGTGGTGCCCTCGCCCGAGCCCCGCCACATCGTGGACATCTCCCTGATTCAGGCGCTGGCCCGGCAGGGCGCGGTGGTCATCGCCGGGGGCGGCGGCGGCATCCCGGTGGTGCGCGGCCCCAAGGGCGTGCGCCGCGGCGTGGAGGCGGTCATCGACAAGGATCTCACCTCCGCCCTCATGGCCAACGTGCTCGGCATCGAGGACATGATGATCCTCACCGCCGTCTCGCGCATCGCCATCCATTTCGGCACGCCGGAGCAGCGGGAGCTGGAGCGCGTCACCCTCTCCGAGCTGCGCCGGCTGCGGGCCGAAGGCCACTTCCCCCGGGGCAGCATGGGCCCCAAGGTGGACGCGGCGATCCGGTTCCTGGAGCAGGGCGGACGCCGGGTCGTGATCGGGCACCTGAACGAGGCCATGAACGCCCTGCGCGGCACGGCGGGGACGCACATCGTCGCCGACGAGGCCTAGCCAGCCGGCGTCGCCCCGGTCCGGCTACATCCCGAGCTTGGACAGAAGCTCCGCCAGCTGCGGATCCCCGCCCGCCGGGGGCGACCACTCTACGTGCACCACCTGAACACCGCGCCGCTCGAGATCCCCGGCGAACGCCTCCAGGCCCACGTTGATCACTCGGGGCTCGGACCCTAACAGGGCGTCAATGTCATTACTCGGCATGGCAACCACCATCTCCTTCCCGGCA
>CAZPFD010000072.1:13897-15202 GCA_964585725.1 uncultured Ectothiorhodospiraceae bacterium
CATGTTCATAAGAACCGTGACTAAATCAACCAGAACGCGGTTCTCAAGTTCTCCCCCCCTGCAGCCGACACTACACGGCATGCATCGTATCCACCCCCGCTCAGTCGTCGCCGCCGCGCTGGCCTTCAGCGCGTGGGCGGGCGCGCCGCCGGCTGCCGCCGACACCGCGCAGGCGCTCTTCGAGCGCGCCCTCACCTACACGGTGGAGATCCGCACGCGTATTCCGGTGGCGTTCATGGAGGACCAGAAGGGCGCGTTCACGGGCGCCGGCTTCGTGGTCGACCGCGCGCGCGGCTGGATCATGACCAACGCGCACGTGGTCGGGCACTCGCCCTCGCGGATGAGCGTCTCGTTCCTGGATCACCCCTATCGCCCGGCCACCAAGGTGTACGTCGATCCGCATCTGGACGTGGCGATCATCGAGACGGAGATCCCGGAGGGCGCCGGTATGAACGACGCCCGGCTCGAGTGCGAGGAATTCCCGCACGTCGGCCACCAGGTGGGCGCCTTCGGCCATCCCTGGGGGCTGTCCTACACCGGCACGCGCGGGATCATCTCGGGCAAGACCTCGCGCCTGGGCACGGAGGCGCTGCAAACCGACGCGGCGATCAACTCCGGCAACTCGGGCGGACCGCTCATCAGCCTGGAGACCGGCGCGGTGGTGGGGATCAACGCCGCGCGCATGAATCACGAGGCCGATCAGAACACCAACTTCGCGGTGCCCGCGCCTTACGCCTGCCGCATTCTGAGCCTGCTGCAGGCGGGGCGCGATCCCTCGCCGCCGGCGCTGCGCAGCATCTTCGTCAAGAGCGACCGCAACGAGCCGACGCTGAAGGTGGCGAGCTCCTATCTGGACGAGTCGCTTCTGGACCTGCGCCCGGGCGACTCCATTCTCGGGATCGCGGGCGATCCGCGCATGCTGCGCAACGAGACGCAGCTCATCCACGCCCTGCGCGGGCGCCTGGACGACGTGGCCCTGCGCGTGCACCGCGACGGAGAGCTGATCGTGCTGAGAGGATCGCTGCCGCCCACGCCCCTCATCACCGAGCGCCGCGGGCTCTATCTCTCGGGCATGCTCCTCGCGCCGCTGGAGGTGCGCGACGCGCGCGAGATGCACCGCGAGCCGCTGGTGCTGGTGCACCACGTGGAGCCGGGATCGGCCGCGGCCATCGTGGGGGTGGGACGCTGGACCCAGCCCACGCATCTGAACGACCGGCCCATCGCCTCCCTGGACGAGCTCTTCCGCACGCTGCAAGCGCTGCGCCGGCGCAACGAGCCCGCGTCGCTGCGCTTTCGCCAGATCGC
>CAZPFD010000073.1:0-14984 GCA_964585725.1 uncultured Ectothiorhodospiraceae bacterium
GTCGGCGGATCCATCCACAGGTCGATCAGGTTGATCACCGCATCGCGGCCGATGACGTACAGATAGCGGCCGGAGGCCGACAGGCGCGAGATGTGCACCGCGTAGCCGGTCGGGACGATGGTCACGATCTCCTTGCTGTCGCCGTCGATGAGCGCGATCTCTCCGGAGTCGCGCAGGGTCACCGAGAACAGGTTCTCGATGTTGACGTCGTTCATCTTGCGCTTGGGACGCTCCTCGGGCGGCACGAGCACCTCCCAGGCGGCCCTCATCTGAGGCAGACCGTACTCGGGGGGCTCGGGCGGCGGGTGCTGGAGGAAGCGCGCCATCGCGTCCACCTGCTCGGGCGTGAGTTCGCCGGAGGTGCCCCAGTTGGGCATGCCCGCGGGGGAGCCGAAGTTGATGAACACCTTGAGATACTCGGTGCCGCGCTCCTGGGTGACGTCGGGGGTGAGCGGCTTGCCGGTCGCGCCCTTGCGCAGCACGCCGTGGCAGCCGGCGCAGCGCTCGAAGTAGATCTTCTGGGCCGTCTGGAACTCGTCCTCGGTCATGGGCGGGGCACCCGGCGCGGTGACGCGCTTGGTCTCGCGCTCCGGAACCGGCGGGCCCATGTAGCGCAGCTCGCCGGGGGTAGTGCCCGGGTGCTCGGTCTCCTGCGCCAGGACCGGCCCGGCGGCGATGGTCGCGGTCAACAGAAAGAGGGCTCCTCGCCCGATTCTGCAATTCATGGCTCTTCCTCCCGTGGGGTCCGTGTACGGCAAACTCGGCACCGATCACCTTCCGACAGCGGCGGAGCCCGCACCTTGATCTGAGTCAAGTACGCCGCGGCGACGCATCAGGTCCGAGGGCGGCAGAACCTCGCCCGGCTGTCCCCTGCAAGCCGGCCGCGGCGCTCCGACGGGGTCCCGCCGTTGCGCTTCCCGCACGCTCATTGGACTCGCAGCTTCAGCTCCCGGCCGCGCTTCTCGAAACGCTTGCGCTTCTCCACCAGCGGCGGGCACTTGTGAGCGTCCCAGTACGTGATCTGGCAGTCGAGGCAATGGTGGCATTCGTTGGGATTGATCTCGCCGTTCGGGCGGATGGCCTGAGACGGACACTCGACGGCGCAGATCTGGCACGGGTGACCGCATTCCTTGCGCCGCCGCAGCCACTCGAAGATGCGAAAGCGCCCCGGAATCGTCAGCGCGGCACCCAGCGGGCACACGTACTTGCAGAAGAACTTGCTGTTGAACGCGGAGATGACCACGAACCCCGCTGCGTAGAGCACGAAAGGCCACTCGCGCATGAAGTGCATGTTGATGGCGGTCTTGAAGGGCTCCACCTCGGCGTAGCGCACGGCGTCGGCCATGGACTGCAGCGACAGACCGAAAAGGCCCAGCAGGATCACGTACTTGACGGCGAGCAGACGCTCGTGCACGACAGCCGGTATCTCGAGCTGAGGCAGCCGCAGGCGCAGGCTTACCTTGTTCACGAGCTCCTGGAGCGCGCCGTAGGGGCACAACCACCCGCAGAATACCCCCCTGCCCCAGAGCAGCAGGGTGACGGCCACGAAGGACCACAGGATGAACATCAAGGGGTCGATCAGGAACGTCTCCCACCGGAAATCGCGCATGAGCGCATTGACGAAGGTGAGGACGTTGACCACGGAGAGCTGCGCGAGCGCGTACCAGCCGATGAAGACGAGCGTGTAGACCAGAAAGCCGATGCGAATGTAGCGAACGAGTGACCGGTGGCGGGTGAGCCAATCCTGGAGGAACAGGATGACGGTCAGAACGAGCAACCCGAACGCGAGGACGCCGATGCGGACCTTGCGCTCCTGCCACAGCGGGCTCCACAGCGATGTCTCGCCCCCGGCACCCGCCGCGGCGCTCACGTCGTCGGTGAGCGCGGGCGCCGTCTCGCCGCCGTCCCGCGCGTCTGCCTGCTCCGTTCCCGCTTCCTCGTCCTCCGCGTGAACCCGGGCAGGACGCTGCGGGAGGGGAAGACCGCGCGATGCGGCGACGATGCGCGCGGCGCGCGTGATGGAGGCGTTCAGGACCATCGCCGTGATGGTCGCGCCGGTCAGACCGTCGATGCGCTCGTAACCTTCGGCGTGCTGCCCGCCGATCTTGATGCGATCGTCGACGTTCTTGCCCCGATACTGATCGACGTAATCCGCGAGATCCTCCTCCGAGATCCCGGTGACCAGAATCGGCTCCGAGTGCTCGATGATTCGCACGCCGACAAAGTCTCCCCGCGTATCGATGCCGACCAGAACGCTGATCGGTTCACCGGAGTAGGCGGGTATCCTGACGACGTCGTCCGACAGAAAGACGTAGCCCAGGAGGCGATCGTCGTCTCCGACGACCGCGGCGGCCCGGGGGGTTCCTTCGAAATCCTCGACCTCCTCGGCGTCCGGGAAGAAATCGCGCGCCAGCCGCTCTATGCGATCCTCGGGGCGATCCTCGGGGCGATCCTCGGGGCGATCCTCGGGCGCCGCCTGCGCCACGGCCAAGGTGCAAGCCAGCACGACGCTCGACCCGATGCAGCGCCATCTAGGAGCGATCACCGACCGCCGCCGCACGGTTCAATGCGACATCAACACCGGCACCGTCATGTGCTCGAGCAAGGCCCGCGTGGCGCCGCCCAGCACCACCTCGCGAAATCTCGAGTGGCCCCAGGCCCCCATCACGATGAGATCGACGTCCTCGTCGGAGGCGCGCGACAACAGCATGTCCCCCACGTCGATATCGCGTGCCCGCACGGTGTGTGCTTCGGCGGGGACGCCGTGGCGCGCCAGATGCAGGCAGATGTCGGCGCACGGGATGTCCCCCTCGCCCCCTGCGCCGCCCGAAGGGTTGACGGCCATCACATGCACCTTCTCCGCCTGCTCGAGCAGCGGAAGCGCGTCGTTGACCGCGCGTACGGCCTCGCGGCTTGCGTTCCACGCAACCAGCACGTTCTTGCCGATGGTCGCTTGCGCCCCGATGTAGGGTATACAGAGCACGGGACGACCGGTATGCATCACGACGTCGTTCAACACCGCGCCGTCCACCGAGTAGGGGTCGTCCTCTTGAACCTGCCCGACGACCACCAGATCCGCGTAGCGCCCGTGCTGGACCAGTGTGTCCCCTACCGGACCCTCTATGCAGCGCCATTCGGATACGATATCCGCCGGGTCCGTCACGCCCTTGAACGCGCGCTCCGCCTCGTCCGCGCGCCCGCGTCGCGCCTTCTCCTGCGCCGCGCGCAGCTCGGTGCCGATATCGGCCTCGACGAAACCAGGCAGCGTATAGGTCGGCAACACATACAGACCGGTGAGGTGTGCACCGTGGCTCGACGCAAGCCCGACTACCGCCTTCAATCGTCCGGCGCAGGCTTTGCTGCTGTCCACGTGAACGAGAATGTCTTTCAGCGCCATGGCGAATTCCTCCACGCTGAGCGCGCATTTACGCGATCGAATACCAACCGATTCTTACGGGCTCACGGACGCCGCCCGCGCCTACTTCACGGTAACACAAGTGCATTTGGAAAGCTGATTCACGGTGTGCGAGACGCTTCCCATGAGCATTCCCTTCAGCTCTCCGAGGCCGCGGCTCCCCATGACGATGGCGTCGGCATTCTCGCGCTCGGCGCATTCGAGTATTCGATGCGCAGGCTCGCCGACCTCGAGCACCTTGCGCACGCGCGAGACACCCTTCTCGCGGGCGAGGCCCTCCGCCTGCTCCAGAATCCGATTCCCCAGCGCCTCGTAGGCCTTGCGCACCTCCTCGTTCTCCGCCTTGTTCTCCAGCAGGTGCGCAATCTCCCAGGGGATGCTGGCCGACCGGGGGCCACTCGCGCTGCTCTCCTCGGCGAGATGCTCCACTTCTATCATGTGCCGGAGCGCCTCGGGTACCTGCCCCTCCCGCAGCACGTGGACGAGAACCAGATCCGCCCCGTGCTGCCGCGCGAGGTCGGCTGCGAGCTCGATGGCCTTCTCGGCGTGCTTGGAGCTGTCCGTCGGCACCAGAATCGTCTTGAGCATCGATCGTCTCCCGTCAGGCCCCATAGTAGGCAGTCCAGCACGTGGCACCCGGGCGCGCATTGATCTGCATCAACAGCGCCCGGAGCCCACCGGGTGGTGACGCATCCCTCACGGCGACATCCCGTGCGCCGCAGTGGCGCGTGCCTGCCGCTCCGGACCGTGATCGTGCGCATCACCGCCCGCCACGACTCCGGCGAGCACATTCGCCGCAAGCGCCAGCACCACCACGCCGGCTGCCTGGCGCACGGCGGGGCGAGCGGTGAAGCCCATGGCCCAGCGGCCGAGCGCGCCGGCGCCGAGCAGCATGGGCAGCGTGCCGAGCCCGAAAGCAAACATGAGCAGGGCGCCGTGCCCCGCGCTTCCCGCAGCCAGTGACCATACCAGCGCCGCGTACACCAACCCGCACGGCAGCCAGCCCCACACCGCCCCGGCGCCCAGCGCGTGCAACGGCGTGCTCATGGGGAGAAAACGCCGGCCCACGGGCTCCACCCGCCGCCAGATCCGCGCACCTTGGCGCTCGAGGCGCGCGAGGACCGGCCACCATCCGCCCAGATACAGTCCGACCAGCACCAGGAACGCCCCGGAGACGAGGAGCCCCACCCGCTGGGCGCCCGCCAGGGGCAGGACGCCGAGAGACTGCGCCCCGATCAGTCCCGCGATCCCACCGGCCAGGGTATAGCTCCCGATACGGCCCGTGTTGTACGCGAGCAGCCACGGCAGCAGCCGCCACGGGGAGCGGCGCGCCGCCTGCGGCAGGCGCATGGTGAGCGCGCACGCGATGCCGCCGCACATGCCGGCGCAATGCACCGAGCCCATCAGACCCATGACGAAGGCGGCGGCGAGAGTCGTTTCCACGGGGCCCGGCCTCTTAAAAACGGTTCTTCGCGGATTTCAGGGAAATGGCTGGCTTCGTGGAGCGAGACTGGGTCCCCGGGGCACGTGCCTCTCCGTCGCACGCCCCGAAACAGCTCCAGCAACTACCAGCGCAGGCGGGGCCGCGCCATGCCCGCTGCACCTTGCGCGGGTTTCGGCTGAGCCGTCGCTCCGAGGGATTGCCGCTGCAGCACATTTCCATGCATCTATCTCCGGGGGCCGGGGTCGCTGGTCACCGTCACCGTCTCCGAGCCCGGTACCGCGAAGCTCCCGGTCAGGCGCCAATCGTCCGCCTCGAACTGCAGGTACCAGCGTCCCGGGACGAGCTCCGGGAGCGTCCCCTCGTACTCGCGGGCCGCCACGCGGCGCAGGAACACCTCGCGGTCGAAACCCGGGCGCGTGGCATGAAACAGGCTGAGCCGGATCGCCTCGGGCGCACGGAACCCCTGTCCCGCGGCGAAGGTCGTGCGAATCCTGCCCCGGGTCTCGTCCAAGCGCATGGTGCCGTCGAGCCCGTACTGCGCGGCGGCGCGATCGCGCGCCAGCGAGCGGTTGATCTGCAAGCCCTGGCGGTAGTAGTCGTCGACCACCATGCCGTCGAAGGAGCGAACGGCGAGCACTATGGTGACCGCGCCCATCACCACCGAAGAGGCGGGGATCAGGATCACCAACCACACCAGCGGCTGCCGGTACCAGGGCTTTCCGCACCCCGCCACCGAGCTGCCACTCGTGGCGTCACCCCGGCGTCTCAACGGGGTATCCTCGGGCCGAGAAAGCGCGAATCCTCGACCGTGCGCACCTCTTCGTCGTCGCGCGCCTGCACCGCGAAGCGGATGGCATTGCTGCTGTGCGCGAGATTCACCGGGTCCACGCGCACGCGCACCGGCACCGACACGACCTCCCCGGGCGGCACCGGGACGTACTCCTGCTCCGCCACCAGCCGCAGACCCTCGATGCCCGAGACCGAGATCGTGAAGCTGTGAGCGTCGCGGTGCTTGTTGTAGATCTTCAGGGTGTACACGTTCTCGATGAGCCCCTCGTTCGTCTCGCGGTAGAGAGCGTTGCGGTCCCGGAGCGCTTCTACGTCCACCGCTTCACGCTGCGTGATTCCGAAAGCGGTGGCGGACACCAGCCCGAGCAACAGGGCGCCGTAGACGAAGACGCGCGGGCGCAGGATGCGGGTCGGTTTGCCCTCCATCGCGTTCTCGGTCGTGTAGCGTATGAGCCCTTTGGGGTAGTCCATCTTCTCCATGACGCGGTCGCACGCATCCACACAGGCGGCGCAGGCGATGCACTCGTACTGAAGGCCGTCGCGGATGTCGATGCCCGTAGGGCATACCTGCACGCACATGGTGCAGTCGATGCAGTCCCCCAGCCCCTTCGCGCGATGATCGATGCCCCGCCGGCGGGGTCCGCGCGGCTCTCCGCGCGCTTCGTCATAGGAGATGACGAGCGTGTCCTTGTCGAACATGGCGCTCTGAAAACGCGCGTAAGGGCACATGTAGATGCATACCTGCTCGCGCATCCAGCCGGCGTTGCCGTAGGTGGCGAACCCGTAAAAGAACACCCAGAACGTCTCCCACGGCCCGAGATCGAAGGCGAGGAGGTTCGCGCTCAGCTCCCGGATGGGCGTGAAGTAGCCCACGAATGTGAACCCCGTGTACAGGGAGAAGGCGATCCAGACCAGGTGCTTCGTGCCCTTGACGGCGAGCTTGCGGGCCGACCATGGCGCGCGATCGAGCTTCATCTGCCTGAGCCGATCGCCTTCGATCCTGCGCTCCATCCACATGAAGATCTCGGTCCACACGGTCTGCGGACAGGCATAGCCGCACCACAGCCGTCCGGCGAGGGCGGTGAAGAAGAACAGCGAGAGCGCCGCCGTAATCAACAGCAGCGCCAGCACCAGGAAATCCTGCGGGTAGAAGGTGAGACCGAAGACGTGAAAGCGCCGGGCGGGCAGATCGAAAAGCAGCAGCTGCTGACCGCCCCAGCTCAGCCAGGCCACTCCGTAGTAGAGACCCAGAAGCACGACCACCGCCAGCACGCGCATGCCCGCAAACCAGCCGTGCACTTCGCGCGGGTACACCTTCTGCCGGCGCGCGTACAGCGACTCCAGTACTTCGTCGGTCTCTCTGGAAACGTTACCGGACGACATGTCTACGGGATAGGTGGTGTCAGAGATGACTTTTTTCTTAACGGAAAAAATATCTCTGACACCACTTATCAGCGCTGGGCGGTGTTGGCCCGCGCACCGGACGCCTGCATGTCCTGCTCTCCTTGCGAGAGGCTGTACACGTAGGCGGCAAGCACGTGAACCTTGTCCTCCCCGAGAAACTCCTCGTGGGCCGGCATGCGTCCCTGGCGCCCGTTGGCGATGCTCGCCTGGACCACGTCCGGGGAGCCGCCGTAGAGCCAGACGTCATTTGTCAGATCGGGTGCCCCCAGATCCTGGTTGCCTTCGCCCTCCGGCCCGTGGCACGCGACGCAGTAGGTCGCATATTTCTCCCGGCCCCGGGCGGCGGCGCTCTGGTCCACGTCGCGGCCGCTGAGGCTGAGCACGTGCTGGGTGACCTGGTGCACGCCGTCCTCGCCAAGGACCTCCTTCCACGCCGGCATGCTCCCCTGGCGGCCCTCCAGAATGCTCGTCTTGATGGATTGCGGATCGCCGCCGTAGAGCCACTCGCCGTCGCGCAGGTTCGGGTAGCCGGGGACGCCGCGGGCATCGGAGCCGTGACACTGCGTGCAGTATGTGGCGAAGAGGCGCTCGCCCGTCTTCAGTGCATCCGTGTTTCGGGCCAGCTCCGGGATGGGCTGTTGCGCGTACCTCGCGTACAGGGGACCGTAGCGCGCCTGCGCCGCATCCACCTCCTGGCGGTACTGCTTCTCCTGCGTCCACCCGAGCAGCATGGAGTTCGTACCGTACCCAGGATACAGCATGAGGTAGACGAACCCGAATATGAGCGTGATGTAGAAGAGATTGAGCCACCATCGTGGCAGGGGGTTGTTGAGCTCGCGCAGATCTCCGTCCCACACGTGGCCGGTGCTCTCCACCTTTTTGCCGCGCGGGACTCCGCCGGAGAAGTACCGGATGAACAGGAACAGGGCAATGAAGGAGCCGAGCGTAACGGCGACGATAAACACGTTCCAGAACCCGTCGGTGAAACTAGCCATGGTCCTTTTCCTTCCTCGACTCGCTTCCCTCGCGCTGTTCCTCCTCGAACGGAAGTCGTGCCGCCTTGTCGAAGTACCCCTTGCGCCTGCTCACGACCCAGATCACGATGGCGATGAACACCGCCAGCACGACGATGGTCCAGACCGAAGCGAACGTCGTCACCTCCATGATCGGCACCCACCTCGTGCGAGCCTACCCTTCATCTGCGGGTCTTGACCGCGGTTCCAAGCGATTGCAGATAGGCGATGATGGCATCCATCTCCGTTTTGCCCTCGAGCGCCTCGGGCGCGCCCGCGATCTGCTCATCGGTGTACGGGTGTCCCAGTGCGCGCAGCACGCGCATCTTGCGCTGGATCGTGCTCGGGTCGAGCTCGTTCTCCTCCAGCCACGGGTATCCCGGCATGATGGATTCCGGCACCACGTCCCGGGGATTGATCAGATGCACGCGATGCCACTCGTCGCTGTAACGCCCTCCGACGCGGTGCAGATCCGGCCCCGTTCGCTTCGATCCCCACTGAAAGGGACGGTCGTAGACGAACTCACCAGCCACGGAGTAATGCCCGTAGCGCTCGGTCTCGGCGCGGAACGGTCGGATCATCTGCGAGTGGCACACCATGCAAGACTCGCGGATATACACGTCCCGCCCCGCCAGCTCGAGCGCGCCGTAGGGCTCGAGCCCGTCCACGGGCTCGGTGGTCGCACGCATGTGGAACAGGGGGACAATCTCCACCAGCCCGCCGATGCTGATCACGATGATGATCAGAACGCTCAGTAGCCCGACGTTTCTCTCGATGCGATCGTGTCCGGTCGCCATGGCGAGCTCTCCTCAGTGCGCCGGTGCCAGGACCGCCGACTCCGCCGGCTTGGCGCCCGCCACCGTCCTGTAGAGATTCCAGGCCATGACCAACGTGCCGACGAGGAAGAACACACCACCCAGAAACCGGATGACATAGAAAGGATGCATGGCCTCCACCGACTCGACGAAGCTGTAGGTCAGCGTCCCGTCCGGATTCACGGCCCGCCACATGAGTCCCTGCATGATCCCGGCCACCCACATGGCCGAGATGTAGAGGACGATGCCCACGGTCGAGACCCAGAAGTGCACCTCCACAAGCTTCAGGCTGTAGAGCTCGCGGCCGTACAGGCGCGGAATGAGATAGTAAAGCGAACCGAGCGAGATCAGCGCCACCCAGCCGAGCGCGCCGGCGTGCACGTGGCCGATGGTCCAGTCCGTATAGTGCGAGAGAGCGTTGACGGTCTTGATGGACATCATCGGCCCCTCGAACGTGGACATCCCATAAAAGGAAATGGACACGATCAGGAAGCGCAGGACGGGATCCGTGCGCAGTTTCTCCCACGCACCGGAGAGCGTCATGATGCCGTTGATCATTCCGCCCCAGGAGGGCGCGAGCAGGACCAGCGACATGACCATGCCGAGCGACTGCGCCCAGTCGGGGAGCGCAGTGTAGTGCAGATGATGGGGGCCCGCCCAGATGTAGGTGAAGATGAGCGCCCAGAAGTGCACGATGGAAAGACGGTAGCTGTAGATCGGCCGGCCGGCCTGCTTGGGCACGAAGTAATACCACGGCATTGTGACCGTACCACCACTGGACCATCGCATCCTGCACGCCCGCGAACACGGAGTAGGACTTGAGCCAGCCCACCGGAAGGGCGGCGCTATTGACGATATGCAGCATGGCGATGGCGAAGATGAAAGAAGCGTAGAACCAGTTGGCCACGTAGATATGCTGCACCCGGCGCTTGGCGAGAGTGCCGACGAAAACGACGGCATACGCGATCCAGACCGCCGCGATCAGCAGATCGATGGGCCATTCGAGCTCCGCATACTCCTTGGTGGTGGTGTAGCCCAGGGGCAGCGTGACGGCGGCGGCCACGATCACCGCCTGCCAGCCCCAGAATGTGAAAGCGGCCAGCCTGTCGCCGAACAAGCGCACGTGGCAGGTGCGCTGCACCACGTGGTAGGCGGTCGCGAAAAGGGCGGAGCCGCCGAAGGCGAAAATTACGGCGTTCGTGTGCAGCGGACGCAGCCTGCTGTACGTCAGCCAGGGGATGTCGAAGTTGAGCGCGGGCCACGCAAGCTGCGCGGCGATGAGCACGCCCACCGCCATACCCACGATGCCCCAGACAATGGTCATCACGGCGAACTGCCGCACGACCTTGTCGTTATACGTCGCCTGCTGCGCCATCGAACTCCCCCTCAGTCAGAAGCCGCCGAGCGTTGCCGGGCGCCGCCCGCTTCGTAGAAGCAGGCAAGCGCGCCGCTTGATCGCCTGCCGTGCGTTCCTCTCACGCCCGTATGGCTGCGCCGCCCCTGCCCCCTTGCGAGCCGAGATCGGCGGTGCACGCGCACGAGCTTACCCGGGTACGAAGACCGGCCCAATGCCGATGCCCCACAGTATGGCGCTTGCGGCAAGCATGGCTACGAGCGCGACGAGCCCGAATGCCATCACCGCCGAGGAGAAAAGAAAGCCCCGCTCCTCGGGGATCTGCATCACGATGGGCACGCCGGTATAGAAGATGTACACCGTGTAACCGAGCGCGGGAAGGCCGAGCACGAGGTTCAGCCACAGAATGGGGTAAAGCTGCATGATCCCGATCAGGAACAGGGGGGTGGCCGTGAACGAAGCGAGCACCAGGCACTGCGAGAAAGGCTGATCCGCCCCATACGTCTTCCCCATCCAGTGAATGACCCAGCCGACCGAATAAACGGCGACGAGCATCGCCAGATAGTAGAGGACGGCGATGCGCAGGGCGCTGCTCGCCGTCAGCCGGACTACTTCGCTCGTCCCGATCTGCCAGCCGATCTGGCTGGTGCCGACGAATCCGGCGAGGGCGGGGATCAGCGCCAGAATGAGCGTATGCCGCGTGTAGCATTCGAAGACCGAGTAATGACGCTCGCGGATCGCCGTCCAGCCCGCCTTGGGATTGGTGAACAGAGCGAACGTGTGCGTGAGCACCGAGCCGCGCCTTTCGGCGACCGTGGAATCCGCCATCAGCCCGAACCTCCAGGGGGAGCGTGGTCGTTGCCAGTCGGCGTTTCAACAGCCGGCGGTGTCGCCGCGGCATGCCGGGTGCCGCCGCGGGCCGACGGAGCAGCTTACGCGCGCTGCCGATAACGGGTATTGACGCAGATCAAGTCACCCAGCCCGGTCGGCTCGCGGGCACCGCCCCGGGACACGCGCCGGCTCGCGCGGAGGACGCCAGGAACCCGGGCCCGTGCGTGCGTTACAATGGGCCCGCCACCGGGCTCGACGAGGCCTTTTCCCGTTTGATCCACGTCAAGCCCTGCACACCCCGCGACTGCTAAACAGGGAGGCTGGAGTGCGGAACAAAGGGGGTCCGGTGGGGCGGCGGCAGCGCGAGGTCGCCCGAAGGGCGACTGGCGAAGCGCGCCGGATGAGTCCTCATCGGGAAGCACGCCTTTGCTGGCTGGTCGAGTGCCACCATAGACCGTCCGTTGCCGACCCGTCTGGGGCAGCAGGAGAGAGAGTCATGTCCGACGTCATGAGCCAGCTGCACGAGGATCACCGCAATGCGGCGCGGCTTCTCGACCTGCTCGAGGAGCAGATCGGCAAGATACAGCAGGCGGGGCGGGCCGACTTCGAGGTGATGATGGACATCATGGAGTACATGACCCGCTACCCGGACATGCACCACCACCCCACCGAGGATCTGGTGTTCGAACGCCTGGTTCGCCGCGATGCCGGCACCCGCGCGGCGGTGGAGGACCTGCTGCACGAGCACAAGCTGCTCGCCGAGAAAGGGTCGACCTTCCACCGCGCGCTGAGCGAAGTGGTGGACGGCGCTTTGGTCGCACGCGATCCGCTCGAGCAGCAGGGGCGCGATTACATCGAGCTGCTGCGGCGGCACATGAGCAAGGAAGAAGGTCAGGTCTTTCCTCTCGCGAAGCAACGCCTGAGAGACGAGGACTGGAACGCCGTAGAGCAGGCGATGGGCTCGATGCAGGATCCGCTCTTCGGCGAGGCGCTCGACGAGGAGTATCGAGCGCTCTATCAGCTCATCACCCAAGGCAGATAATGACCGCGGCCGGCGCACCCGTGCTGCCGCGGGGGCAGACCGCGCCGGCGCCGGCCCCGGGACACGCGTTGGCTTGCTACCACTGCGGCGCACCGGTGTCCGAGGGGTTGGATCTCAGCGTCGACATCGCGGGCAAGCCCCGCCCCATGTGCTGTCCCGGGTGCGAGGCGGTGGCTCGCGCCATCATCGACGCCGGACTCGAGGATTACTACCGATTCCGTACGGAGGCGGCGCGCACCGCGGCGGCGCCGGTTCCGGCTTTCCTGCGCGAGGCGCGCGCCTACGACAATCCCGAAGTCCAGCGCAGCTTCGTGCGTGCGCGGGGGGGCGACGTCCGCGAAGCGTCGCTCATTCTGGAGGGCGTCACCTGCCCGGCCTGCATCTGGCTGAACGAGCGTCACCTGCGGTCGCTCCCCGGGGTCCTGGAGGCGCAGGCGAACTACTCCACGCGGCGCGCCCGCGTCAGCTGGGACAACGCGCGCGTGCGTTTGAGCGAGATACTCGAAGCGGTGCATCGCATCGGCTACCGCGCGCATCCGTACGACCCGGCCCGCCGCGAGCAGCTTCTCGAGCAAGAGCGCCGCACGCATCTGAGGCGCCTTGGCGTCGCCGGAGTCCTCGGCATGCAGGTGATGATGCTCGCCTTCGCGCTGTACTTCGGCGCCTTCTCCGGCATGGAGACGCAGTACCGCACGCTCTTGCACTGGATCAGCCTGCTGTTCGCAGCTCCGGTCGTCGTCTACTGCGCCCGCCCCTTCTTCAGCGGTGCACTGCGCGATCTGGCGCTGCGGCGTACCGGGATGGACGTCCCGGTTTCGCTGGGCATCGGCCTCGCCTTCGCCGCCAGCGCGTGGAACACCGTGACCGGAACGGGCGAGGTCTACTTCGATTCGGTGGTGATGTTCGTGTTCTTCCTCCTGGGCGCCCGGTATCTGGAGTTCGCCGCCCGCAGGCGCAGTCTCCAGGCGGCGGAGACGCTCGTGAGCCCGGCCCCGAGAATGGCCGTGCGCCTCAGCGGCGAAGGACCCGCGGCGCGCGAGGAGAGCATCGCCGTCGCCGAGCTGCGTGCGGGCGACCGCGTATTGGTGCGCCCGGGCGAGACGGTGCCGGCGGACGGATGCGTGCTCGAAGGCCGCTCGAGCGTGGACGAGGCGCTGCTCACGGGCGAGAGCCGGCCGGTCCCGCGCGGGACGGGCGATGTCTTGATCGGCGGCTCCGTCAACATCGAGAGCCCGCTCATCGTGCGCGTCGAGCGGGTCGGACGCGATACCGTGCTCTCCCGCATGCTCGAGCTGGCCGAGCGCGCGCAGATGGAAAAGCTCCCCATCGCACGGCTGGCCGACCGCGCGGCGAGCGTGTTCGTGGCCGCAGTGCTGCTCCTGGCCGCGGGCGTGGCCGTGTACTGGTGGCGGACGGACCCCGATGCATGGGTCGCCATCACGGTGGCGGTGCTGGTCGTCACCTGCCCCTGCGCGCTCTCGCTGGCGATGCCGACGGCGGTGAGCGCCGGAATCGACGCCCTCACCCGAGGCGGCCTCATCGTCACCCGCGCCCGCGCCCTGGAAGGTCTCGCCCGCGCCACGCATTTCGTGTTCGACAAGACCGGAACCCTGACTTCCGGTGAGCTGCGCGTCGCGCAAACGCGCACGTATACGCCTATGGATGCCGATGGCTGCCTGCGCATCGCCGCCGCCCTCGCGCGGCGCTCCGAGCACCCCGTCGCCCGCGCCATCGCCGCCGGCGGCGGCTCCTCCGACGACCCCGCCGCCGAGGACGTCGCCAGCGTGCCCGGCGGAGGCTTGCGAGGGCGCGTAGAGGGCCGAGCCTGGTACCTGGGGACCGCGCGCTTCATTCACGGTCAGACCGGTCTGGAGCCGGGGGCTGCGGGCATCGCCGAGCTCGACGAGAGCGGGGACACCGTGGTGCTCCTGGCCGATCAGGAGCAGGTGCGCTGCACCTTTCACCTGGCCGACGCGCCGCGTCCGGGCGCGCGCGCGCTCGTCGACGCGCTGGTGCGCGACGGCAGGGAGGTGCTTCTGCTCTCGGGAGATCGCGACGCGGTGGTGCGGCGTATAGGCGACGCGTCCGGGATCACGCAGGTTCACGCCGGCCTGCGCCCCGAAGAGAAGCTCGCGCACGTGAAGGTCATACAGGCGCGAGGCGGCGTGGTCGTCGCGGTGGGTGACGGCGTGAACGATGCGCCGTTGCTCGCCGGTGCCGACGTATCCGTGGCCATGGCCAGCGGCGCCGACCTCACCCGCGCCCGCGCCGACGTCATTCTCCTGAGCGGGCGTCTCGCCGATCTGCGCGCGGGCGTTCGCCTCGCCGCAAAAGCCAGCCGCATCGTGCGCCAGAACCTCGCCTGGGCCGTCGCCTACAACCTGGTCGCGCTCTCGGCCGCAGCCACGGGCTACGTCGCACCGTGGCTGGCCGCCATCGGGATGTCCGCGAGCTCGCTGCTGGTGGTCACCAACGCCTCTCGCCTCGCGCGAAGACCAGCGCGCGAGGCGGAAGCCCACCCGCACTTCCGGGCGGCGCGCGAAGCGAGGGCGCGGTAGTCTGTGGACGTTCTCTACTTGCTGATTGCGTTGTCGGTGGCGCTGGTCGCGATCATGGCGGCGGCGCTGTTGTGGGCGGTGCGCTCCGGACAGTTCGAGGATCTCGAAGGCCCCGCCCATCGGGTGCTGATGGATGACGAGGAGGCGCCCCCCGACACCGGCCCGAGCGAGCGGCATCGAGAGCCATAGGGGCATCCGTCCCCATCGGGGCTTACCGGCGATTCGTCATCGGTCGTCCGTCCTCTGTCATCCGTCCGCGGAAAAAGGGGCCAATGACCAAGGACGAATGACGCTCTATGGAATCCGCAGCCGTCACCCT
>CAZPFD010000074.1:0-14866 GCA_964585725.1 uncultured Ectothiorhodospiraceae bacterium
GCGCCCATCGGCTACATGGCGAGCTTCAAGAATCTCTGCGCCAGGCGGGAAGACCTCGACTTCGAGGCGTTCTGGGGACGAGGCAGCGAGGCCGAGCTCTACCACTTCATCGGCAAGGACATTGCCTACTTTCATACCTTGTTCTGGCCGGCGCAGCTCGCCGGGGCGGGGTTCCGCACGCCGACCGGCGTGTTCTGCCACGGGTTCCTCACGGTGAACGGGCAGAAAATGTCCAAGTCGCGGGGCACCTTCATCCAGGCGCGGACGTATCTCGAGCACCTGAACCCGGAGTATCTGCGCTATTACTTCGCCGCCAAGCTGGGCAGCGGCATCGATGATCTCGACCTCAGCTTCGATGATTTCCTGCATCGCGTGAACGCGGATCTGGTGGGCAAGGTCGTGAACATCGCCTCTCGCTGTGCGGGTTTCATCGCGAAGCGCTTCGAGGGGCGACTGTCGTCGCGGCTGGTCGAACCCGAGCTGTACGGTCGTTTCGTGGCCCAGGGCGAGACCATCGGCGCGCTGTTCGAGCGCCGGGAGTTCAGCCGCGCCGTGCGGGAGATCATGGGGCTCGCCGATGCCGCCAATCAGTACATCGACGAACGCAAGCCCTGGGTGCGCGCAAGAGACCCTGATGGCGCCGCCGACGTGCAGGGTGTCTGCACGCTCGGGCTGAACCTCTTCCGCGTGCTCATGGTCTATCTGAAGCCGGTGCTGCCGGGGACGGCGCGGGAGGCGGAGGCCTTCCTCGGGGTGGAGCCGCTGTGCTGGAAGGATCTGGACCGGCCTCTGCTCGACCACCGCATCAATGCGTTCCGTCCGCTGATGACGCGGGTCGAGCAACGCAGCATCGACGCCATGATCGAGGCCTCCCGCGAGGACCTCTCGAGCCGCGGCGCGGTCGGCGGTCATGCCGCCGCCCCCGGCGCTCCCAGCCCCCTGGAGGACGAGCCCTTGCTCTCGCACACTGTGAGCATCGATGACTTCTCGAAGATCGACCTGCGCATCGCGCGCATCGAGTCCGCGGAGGCGGTGCCGGGCGCGGACAAGCTGCTCAAGCTCAGCGTCGACCTCGGCGGCGAGACGCGCACGGTGTTCGCCGGCATCAAGCAGGCCTATGCGCCCGAGGACCTCGCGGGGCGGCTGACCGTGGTGGTGGCCAACCTCGCGCCGCGGCGCATGCGCTTCGGGACCTCCGAGGGCATGGTGCTGGCGGCCGGTCCCGGAGGCGAGGACATCTGGCTGCTGGGAGTGGACGAGGGCGCGCGGCCGGGCATGCGGGTCAAGTAGGTTTGCCGGGGATGCCGGCCCCGCCGCGCGGCGCCTTGCGACTGCGCGGCACATACCCGGGTCCCTACCCGCCATCTGATCGCCGCTGCCACTGATGACGCATGACCGATGACCGATGACGGGCCGCGTGGAAGGCGAGGGATGCCGCTGGCCGATCGGATCGATGATCTGCTGCCGCAGACGCAGTGCCGGCGCTGCGGCTACGAGGCTTGCCGTCCCTACGCCGAGGCGGTGGCCGCAGGCGAGGCCGACATCGACCGCTGCCCGCCGGGCGGCCCCGAGACCGTGCGCGCGCTGGCGCGCCTGCTCGGCATGACGCCCAAGCCCATCGACCCGGCCTGCGGGCGGGTCAAGGGCGAGGCCGCCGCGGTCATCGACGAGCAGGCGTGCATCGGATGCACCATCTGCATTCAGGCCTGCCCGGTGGATGCCATCCTCGGCGCCGCCGGCCAGATGCACACCGTCATTGCGACCGAGTGCACGGGCTGCGAGCTTTGCGTCGAGCCGTGCCCCGTGGACTGCATCCGAATGGTGCCGGCGCCGGCGCTCACGGACGAGGCCCGCCGACGCCGGGCCGATCGCGCCCGGCGCCGCTACCGGGCACGGGAGGCACGCTTGCGCCGCGACCGCCATCGCGCACGCCGCAGGCAGGGGGAGCGCCACAAGAAAGCCTTCATCGGCGCCGCGGTGGCGCGGGTGCAGGCACGGCGTGCCGCCCGCCGGCGCTCGGACCCGGCGTGAACCGGCGCCAGCGCGAGGAGCTGTTCAGGCGGCTGCGCGCAGCCAATCCCGCGCCGGCCAGCGAGCTCGATTTCTCGTCACCTTTCGAGCTGTTGGTGGCCGTGGTCTTGTCCGCCCAGGCCACCGACCGCAGCGTCAACAAGGCGACCGCGGCGCTCTTCGAACGCGCGAACACACCGCAACGGATGTTGGCCCTGGGGGAGGACGCGTTGCGGGAACACATCCGCAACATCGGGCTGTTCAATACCAAAGCCCGCAACATCATTCGAATCTGCGAGCTGCTGATCGAACGTCACGGCGGGCAGGTTCCGCGCGATCGGACCGCGCTCGAG
The DNA here is from genome assembly GCA_964585725.1 of uncultured Ectothiorhodospiraceae bacterium. Taxonomy (GTDB): domain Bacteria; phylum Pseudomonadota; class Gammaproteobacteria; order HK1; family HK1; genus CAZPFD01. The sequence continues at coordinate 2,364 of CAZPFD010000074.1, forward strand.
GCGCTGCCCGGCGTGGGTCGCAAGACGGCCAACGTGATTCTCAACACCGCCTTCAATGAGCCCACCATCGCCGTCGACACCCACATCTTTCGAGTGGCCAACCGCACCAAGCTCGCCCCCGGCAAGACCCCGCGGGCGGTCGAGGAGGAGCTCAACCGCGTCGTGCCGCAGGAATTTCGGCGAAACGCCCACCATTGGCTGATCCTGCACGGGCGCTACGTGTGCACTGCCCGCCGCCCCCGGTGCGAGGAGTGCGTCATCGAGGATCTCTGCGAGTACGAGCACAAATCCACGGGCCGGTGACAGGAGCCCGCGTGCTGTTGGTGGATCGGTGACAGAGGGAGGCGCTGGCGATCGCGCGCGAGGCAGGAGCCGCCGGGTGGACGCTGAGAGGGGCGGGCAGAAGCGTTTACTTGTTCGCCAGGAAGAACTCCATCTTCACGCCCGCCAATTCGATGACGTCATGCTCTTTCAGCTTGCACGCCTGCCCGCCGATGGACTCTCCATTGACCACCGGGTGGGGACCTTCGACGTGGGTGATGAAGTAGCCGTGCGGGCGCCGGGTGATGACGGCAACCTGTGTGCCCTGGCGGCCGAGCGTTTGCAGGGCTTTGTTGAGCTCGAGCTCCTTGCCTTTGAACTGTCCGCTCAAGACCTGGATTCTGCCGAGAGGCAGATCGCCCGTATCCGCCTCCTTGTCGTTGGCCGGTTGCTGAGCCTTAGCCTTCGCAGCCGCCGCGGCGTGCCCCTCGGACCCCGGGCGGATGATCATCGTCTTCTCGAAATCCTGGTCGCTCGAGGCCTCTTCGTTGACGTACCTCAGCTCGTGTTTGCCGATCGTGATGGTATCGCCGTGCTTGAGGGCATGCTTCTTCACCAACTTTCCGTTGACGAACGTCCCGTTGGTGCTGTCCAGATCCTCCAGGAACGAATCGTTCAGGATCGTGATGATGGCGGCGTGTTTCCCGCTCACGGCGAGATTATCGACCGGTATGTCGTTATCCGGCTTACGCCCGACCGTAATACGTTCCTTGTCGAGCGAATACTCCCCGAGAACCGATTGATTCAAGCTCAGGATTAACTTCGCAGGCATTTTCTCCTACCGACCGAATGAGTCAAAACCAATCGACCACCCTGGAGTACCAGCTCTTTCTGGCTGGAAACGGCTTCAGCGTCCGGATTACGATGACGGAGATATTATCGTTGCCGCCCTTCTCGTTTGCCATCTGCACGAGCGTCTCCGCCGCCTTCTGAAGGTTGCCGCTGTATCTGCTCAGGGTCGAGAGTATCTCTTCGTCCTCTACCTCGTCGCTCAGCCCATCGGAGCATAGCAGGTATATGTCGCCGGGGAGCACGGTCTCCTCGAGGAGGTCCGGTGTCACCGCGCCGTCGATACCGATGGCTCGCGTCACCAGGTTTCTGTTCAATGAATGTCTGGCTTCCTCTGCCGTATAGAATCCCTTGTCGATGAGCTCTTGCAGGAGCGAGTGGTCAACGGTGAGCTGGCGCAGCTCACCATCGCGTGCACGATACAGCCGCGAATCGCCCACATGCGCCACCGTAACGCGGTCGTCATAGAACATACCCGCTACCAGGGTCGTGCCCATGCCCTGACATTGAGGCTGGCGCTCCGCTTCCTGGTGGATGGCGCTGTTGGTTCGCTCGATGGCCCCCTTCATGAGCAGCGTCGCCCTGCTCAATCCGGTCTCCTCGTCGACCTGGCCCGGCCTCAACGTCGTCAATCCGGTTCGTACCTCTTCGATCAACATGGTGACTGCGAGCTCACTTGCCACTTCGCCCGCGCGGTACCCGCCCATCCCGTCGGCGAGCACGGCCAGGCCCAGCGCTGCATCGCTTCCGACACGGTCTTCATTGTGGTCCCTGGCCTTCCCGACATCCGTGAGGGCAACGATCTGCAATGTACCGTCAAGATTCATCCCGGTGGTTCTGGATCATGCGCCGACTCGCTCGGCACATCGGCGCAGATCACGCGCCATCGCGGCCGCACGTTGGTAACGCGCCGCGGGCGCTTTGGCGAGCGCCTTGTCAAGTATAGCCTTCACGCACGCTGCGGCATCCGGACGCAGCACGAGCACGTCCGGATGCGAGTCGTTGGCGATCTTGTACATCAGCTTCGCCATCGAATCTCCGGTGAACGGTAACGCACCCGTCACGAGCTGAAAGAGCATGGTCCCCAGAGAGAATACGTCGGAGCGCCCGTCGACCTCGTCGCCGGCAAGCTGCTCCGGGGACATGTAGGAAGGCGTCCCCAGTATCATTCCCGCCTTGGTCTTGCTCGCGTTGGTTATGCGCGCGATTCCGAAGTCGGTGAGCTTGACGTTGCCGGAGCCCGCCTCGAACATGATGTTGGCGGGCTTGATGTCGCGGTGGACGACGTTCTGTCGGTGCGCATAATCCAACGCGTCAGCCGCGCGTGCGCCGATGTCGAGCACCTCGGGCAAGGGCAGCAGGGTGTCGTTGCCCGTGTAGCGTGTCAGATCCTCGCCGTCCAGGTATTCCATGGCGATGTAGGCGAGATCGTGCTCTTCCCCCGCGTCGTAGATGGTGACGATGTTGGGATGATGCAGGCGGCCTGCGGTCTCCGCTTCCCTGAAGAAACGGTGCTTGACTTTGTCGAGCTCGTGCTCCGCGAACGCCTCCGAGAGCGCCATGGTCTTGATGGCGACTGCGCGATCGGTTTCGGGATCCCGTCCCAGATACACGATGCCCATGGCGCCCTTACCGAGCTCCCTTTCGACCTCGTACCGCCCCAGGGTCGGCTTCTGTATCAACCCGGCGTCCAGCAGCGCGCTGCTGGCGCCCCCGACAGCGCCGCTACGTCCCGTCTTCTCCCCGGTCTTCGAACGCGGCACTGGAGCCTCCCAGTCACCCGATTTCCGTTGCGGCCGATGGCCTGGAGCCAGATGGTGGCCGCCGCGCCTTTCCTTGCCCCGGGCCGTGGCCCTCGGGGGAGGGTATCGGGCCGGGTCCATGCCGAGTCATCTTTCGGCAGATCTCGGAATTTCTCAAAGGCAGCGCCCCGCCCCGGACCCGGGCCGACGGCGTAGGAATAGGAATTTCGGCACGTTCGCCCTCATATTTGAGTCTTTCATTCCTCCAGGGGTGCTGGGGGCCGACGGGCGGCGCTCGCCCGGGCGCCGCGTGGTCGCAGTTCTGGTACGCAGGTCATTGAAAAACAAGGCTCTTTGTGATGATTCGCGGGCCTGAACGGTTTCTTGGCGGGTTTGCGGGAGACCGTGCCGGCAGCACCCTCGGGGCCGGGGGTCGCGCCACGAAGCCACCCATTGCCCGGGAATCCGCGAAGTGCCTTCTCGGGGCGGCGTGCTCGGGCCGGGGACCGGCCGAGCTCGCGGCGGCGGGTGGCCAAACCCGGTGAGCGCTTGCGGGTCGGCATGGGCGGGGACTGCGCCGGGCCCCCTGCGCGGGCGCCGCCGGGCGGGTATTGGCACCCGTGCCGGCGCGGGGTACGGTGCACGATGATGCGCATTCCCTTCGTCAAGATGCACGGGCTCGGCAACGACTTCGTGGTGATCGACGCCCGTGATTGGAGCCGGCCGCTGGCGGCCGAGCAGATCCGGCATGTGGCGCATCGCCGGACCGGCATCGGCTGCGACCAGGTCCTCGTCGTCGCGGAGCGGTCAGCCCGCGGGGCGGCGGATTTCGCGCTGCGCATCTACAACAGCGACGGCAGCGAGGCCGAGCAGTGCGGTAACGGGGTGCGCTGCGTGGCCCTGTTCTTGCACCGGCGGGGGCTTGCGAGCGGATCACAGCTCGTGCTCGACACCGCGGCCGGGCCGGTGCGGTGCCACCTGCGAGGCGGGCACGAGGTGGCCGTGGACATGGGGAGGCCGCGCTTCGACCCCGAGGAGGTGCCCTTCCTGGCGCAGCAGCGGGCGTCAAGTTATGCTTTGGACGTGGACTCGGAGCGTTGCTCCATCGGCGCGGTGTCCATGGGCAATCCTCATGCGGTGCTGGAAGTGGATGAGGTGTCGACGGCGCCGGTTGCATCGCTGGGGCCCGCCATTCAGAGGCACGAGCGATTCCCGAAAGCGGCCAATGTGGGGTTCATGCAGGTGATCGACCCGGGCCATATCCGCCTGCGCGTCTACGAGCGGGGTGCCGGGGAGACCTTGGCGTGTGGCAGCGGTGCCTGCGCGGCTGTCGCGGTCGGTAGGGATCGGGGGTTGCTCGCAGAGGTCGTGGCCGTCGATTTGCCGGGCGGACGCCTGCGCGTAAGCTGGTCGGGGGATGAAGAGCAGCCCGTCTGGATGAGCGGGCCGGCGACCTGGGTGTTCGAGGGAACCATCGAAGTATGAACCCGAATGAAGGGCGTAAGCTGAGCGCCGACGCCGGTGCCGAGGAGACGGATGTCGCCGAGTACCTGCGCGAACATCCCGACTTCTTCCTGCATCATCCCGACCTTCTGGAGGAGCTGCACGTCCCCCACGCGTGCGGCGAAGCGGTGTCGCTGGTCGAGTACCAGATCTCGGTTCTGCGCGAGCGCAACCAGCGCCTCCGAAAGAAAACCCAGGAGCTCGTCAACAACGCGCGTCGCAACGAGGAGCTGAGCCGGCGCCTGCATCGTCTCACCCTCGGGCTGCTCGAATGCACCGGTGTGGACGACGTCTTTGCCACCCTGTACGGCGTGTTGGTGAATGATTTCAATGCCGACATGGTGGCGATCCGCGTCTTCGGCCGACCGTCTTCGGCGGCCGATGCCGGGTTGGCCGAGTTCACGGGCGACGACGCCGGCGATCCGCATCTGTTCGAATCCGTGCTGCAAGGCGGCAAACCCGTGTGCGGATGGCTGCAGAGCGCGCAGCTCGACTACCTCTTCGGTGAGCGCGCCGCGGAGGTCGGCTCGGCCGCGCTGCTGCCGCTGGCCCACCACCGGCCGTTCGGCGTCCTGGCCATCGCCAGCCGCTCGGCGCAACGCTTCCATACCGGCATGGGGACGCTGTTTCTGCGTCATCTGAGCGAGGTGGTGGCCCGCATCGTCGCGCCCCACGTCGCCCGCGACTGAGGGAGCCGTGCCCCGCGGTCTCGAGACCTGGATCGAGCGTTTCATCCGCCACCTCGGCGAGGAGCGGCGCCTGTCCCCGGCAACCTGTGCCGGCTACCGTCACGACCTCCAGCGCCTGCGAGCCTTTTGCGAGCAGCAGGGAGTGGACGACTGGCGGCGTTTGAATCCGGCTCACGTGCGCGGCTTCGCGGCGTGGTGCCACCGTCGCGGGATCGGGGGGCGCAGTGTTCAGCGGGCCCTGTCCGCGGTGCGCAGCTTCTACAATTACCTCCTCCGGGAGGGGAGCGTCGGGCGAAATCCGGCGAGCGGCATTGCCGCGCCCCGGAGCGCCCGGCGCCTGCCGCGGACGCTCGACGCGGACCGGATGGCCGGTCTGCTGGCGCTCGCCGACCATGAGCCTCTTGCGGTGCGCGATCACGCGATGATGGAGCTCCTTTACTCTTCCGGGCTCCGACTCGCGGAGCTGGTGCGCCTGGATCTCGGCGGGCTTGACCTGGAGGAGGGGCTCGTGGAGGTGTTGGGGAAGGGTAAGAGACAGCGCATCGTGCCGGTGGGGCGCTGCGCGCGGCACATGCTCGCGCAGTGGCTCGCGCTGCGCCCCCGGTTTGCGCATGCGGACGAGCAGGCGCTTTTCGTTGCTCGGCACGGGCGGCGGTTGTCCGGCCGGGCCGTGCAGCTTCGGCTGCGCCGCTGGTCGCGCATCAAGGGTCTCGGAACGGCGCTGCATCCGCACATGCTGCGCCATTCGTTCGCGAGCCACCTGCTCGAATCCAGCGGGGACCTGCGCGCGGTGCAGGAGCTGTTGGGGCATGCGGACGTCAGCACGACGCAGGTCTACACGCATCTGGACTTCCAGCACCTGGCGAGCGTCTACGATCGGACGCACCCGCGGGCCGGGGGCAAGAAGGAGTCCCGTTGAGCGGACCGGGCGGCCGGGCCGCGGTCCGTGACCGGATATCGCCCCATCGTGCCGAGATCGGCCCGGCGTTCCGAGGCCGGTCGGGTTGAAATCCAGCCGCCCGGGCGCGATATAGATGTTTGGCGTACAGCTCATCGTGAGTTCCAGCGCAGTGTCAGACTTCAAGGCGACGACGATTCTGAGCGTGAGGCGCGGCGACAAGGTCGCCGTCGGGGGCGACGGGCAAGTATCTCTGGGCGACACCATCGTCAAGGCCAGAGCGAGCAAGGTGCGGCGTCTTTACCACGACCGCGTGCTCGCCGGCTTTGCCGGAGGGACGGCCGACGCGTTCACGCTGTTCGAGAGATTCGAGGGCAAGCTTGAGCAGCATCATGGAAACCTGACGCGATCCGCCGTCGAGCTGGCGAAGGACTGGCGCACGGATCGCATGTTGCGTCGACTCGAGGCGCTTCTCGTGGTTGCGGACAAACAGCGTTCCTTGATGATTTCGGGCAACGGAGACGTGATCGAGCCCGAGCACGACGTGATGGCCATTGGTTCCGGCGGGCCTTACGCCCTGGCCGCAGCGCGGGCTCTGCTCGAGAGCACCGATCTCGACGCGCGAACCATCGTAGAGAAGAGTCTCAACATCGCAGCGGACATCTGCGTCTACAGCAACCACGTCCTGACAATCGAGGAGCTGGCCAACGAGGTTCCTGATTACGCATGAAGCCGAGCTGTCGCCACCGGGGAGGGCGGGCCCCGGAGAAGGGCCCGGAGGCTTCGCGCGCTTCCCCGCTTCGCTCCGCCAGCCGCCCTTCGCAAAGGGTTCGCTGCCCGGCGGGGTTGAATTTCGCGGGTAATCAGGACGAGGTCTGAACGCGAGAGCCTGCGCGCGGGCTGGAGCGCGCCCCGGGGCGCGTTTTGTTTTGCCTGAGGTTTCGATAGCCATGTCGTACATGACACCGAGAGAGATTGTTCACGAGCTGGACAAGCACATTATCGGGCAAACGGCCGCGAAGCGGGCGGTCGCCATCGCGCTCAGAAATCGGTGGCGCCGGAGCCAGGTGGATGATGTGCTGCGAAACGAGATCACCCCCAAGAATATTCTGATGATCGGCCCGACCGGCGTGGGCAAGACCGAGATTGCACGGCGTTTGGCGCGGTTGGCGCAGGCCCCCTTCATCAAGGTCGAGGCCACCAAGTTCACCGAGGTGGGATACGTGGGCCGCGACGTGGAGTCCATCGTTCGCGACCTTACGGATGTCGCGGTCAAGATGGCTCGCGAACGTGAGCTGGAGAAAGTGCGCACGCGCGCCGAGGAGGCCGCGGAGGACCGAATACTGGATACGTTGCTGAGGCCGGCGCGCGGCGGACATGCGGTCGGCTTCACGGCGCAGAGCGAAGAGGAGCCGGCGACGCGGCAGAAGTTCAGGAAAATGCTGCGCGAAGGGGTTCTCGATGAGCGCGAGATAGAGGTGGAGCTGAGCGCTTCCACCCTGGGGGTCGAGATCATGGCGCCTCCGGGCATGGAGGAGATGACAAGCCAGCTTCAGAAGATGTTTCAGAATCTTTCGGGCGGAAGAACCCGTACCAGAAAGCTGCGCATCAAAGATGCGTTCAAGCTGCTGACGGAAGAAGAGGCAGGCAAGCTCATCAACGAGGAGGACTTCAAGTCCCGCGCCCTGGCGGACGTGGAGCAGAACGGCATCGTGTTCCTGGATGAGCTCGACAAGGTCGCAAAGCGCAGCGAGCACGGAGGCGCCGACGTCTCACGCGAGGGCGTGCAGCGCGACCTGCTTCCCCTTGTGGAGGGCAGCACGGTGTCGACCCGTTACGGTATGGTTCGCACCGACCACATCCTCTTCATCGCCTCGGGGGCTTTTCACCTCGCGAAGCCCTCGGATCTGATCCCGGAGCTGCAGGGCCGCCTGCCCATCAGGGTCGAGCTTGATGCGCTCAGTGTCGAGGACTTCATGCGTATTCTCACGGAGCCGGACGCATCGCTCACCGAGCAGTATGCGGCGCTCATGCATACCGAGGGCCTGGAGCTGCGCTTCGCCGAGGACGGGGTCGCGCGTATCGCCGAGGTCGCCTGGCGCATCAACGAGCGCACGGAGAACATCGGCGCACGGCGCCTCTACACGGTCATGGAGCGCTTGCTGGAGAGCGTCTCCTTCGGGGCGTCGGAGCTGGCCGGCAAGAGTGTGACCATCGATGCGGGCTATGTGGACGAGCATCTTGGCGAGCTCGTGAGCGACGAGGATCTGACGCGGTACATCTTGTAACGGAGCGTCATCTGTCATCGATCAACTTTCCTGCGTGATTCGTGGTTGGTAACGTGCAATCGCTGTCGACTCTTCAGACCTCTCGGAAATGCACGGATGAGCGATGACTGATGACCCATGGCAGATGGCTGGTGACGCATGAGTGACGTGCCGATTCCGACGAATATCAAGTATCGGCGCAGCGCCCGCGTTCTCGAGCTGATCTATCCTGACGGGCGACGTTTCGAGCTGAGCGCGGAGTTCCTTCGCGTTCACTCGCCCTCGGCGGAGGTGCGCGGGCACGGTCCGGGGCAGGAGGTGCTCCAGGTCGGCAAGGAAGGCGTGGCCATCGAGCGCATCGAGCCCGTCGGGAACTATGCCATCCGTCTGTACTTCGACGACGGGCACCATACGGGCATTTATTCCTGGGATGAGCTTTACCGTCTCGGCACGAACAAGGAAGCTTTTTGGAACGAGTATCTGGGCAGATTGAAGAATGCCGGCTACCAGCGCAATGAATGAGCTTGGACGAACGCCGCCGCGCCCGGCGCGCTTCGCCGGGCGCCCTTCGCATGGGGTCGCGCTGCAGCCCGGGACCGCACTGCTCTAGATTCCTGCACAACCAGTCTGCCTCAGGTCTTACAGGCATGTCCGATCGGACGACGCACTTCGGTTTTGAAAGCATTCCGCGAGAGGAGAAGGCAACACGGGTACGTGCCGTCTTCGACTCGGTGGTGGATCGTTACGATCTCATGAATGATCTGATGTCGTTCGGCGTCCACCGCCTGTGGAAGCGTTTCGCCGTCGAGGTGAGCGGCGTGGCCGGGGGGCAGCGCGCGCTCGACCTGGCGGGTGGTACGGGCGACCTTGCGTATCTGCTGGCGAAGCGTGCGGGGCGTTCAGGCGGCGTCGTGCTCGCGGACATCAACGCAGTCATGCTCGAGGCCGGGCGGCGGCGCCTGGCGGATGCAGGCATCGCGGGCAACGTGCACTACGTGCAGGCCGACGCCGAGCGCTTGCCCTTTCCGGAGTCGAGCTTCGACTGCGTCACGATGGGCTTCGGCCTGCGCAATGTGACCGACATGGAGGCGGCGCTGGGTGGCGTCTATCGTGTGCTGCGCCCGGGCGGCAGGGCTCTGATCCTGGAGTTCTCGAGGGTCACGGTGCCCGCCGTCCGGCGTTTGTACGACGCGTACTCCTTCCAAGTGCTGCCCTGGCTCGGTCGCGTGACGGCGCACGACAGCGAGGCTTACCGCTACCTGGCCGAGTCCATCCGAATGCATCCGGATCAGGAGGCACTCAAGGCTCTGTTCGAGGAGGCGGGATTCGAGCGTTGCGAGTACTTCAATCTGAGCGCAGGGATCGTGGCCTTGCATCGCGGATACAAGCTATGAGCGGCAAGATGAGCCTGGCCGGGGCCTGGCGGCGCATCGGATGCGCTCTATTGGACGGCACCATCGTGATCGTCGGCCTGCTGATGCTCTCGTATGCGTTGTTTCTCACCGGAGCGCTCGCTTCCCCGCGCGACCTCTTCGCTGCGCTGCTCGCCGATGCGGTGGCGTTCGGCTCGTTGCTCGGCGCTCTGGCGCTGGCGGGAACCGCGTGCTGGACGTGGATGCGGGGCACGCCGGGACAGCTCATCATGGGATGCCGCGTGGTGGACGCGCGCAGCGGCCGCCGCCTGCCGGCGTCTCGGGCCGCGTTGCGCTGCGGCGGGCTCGCCGTATCGCTGCTGGCGGCCGGTCTCGGTCTTCTCTGGATCGCATGGGATCGGCGCCGCCAGGGTTGGCACGACAAGATGGCCGGTTCCCTCGTGGTGCTGGAGGACGAATCGCACCTCACGCTCGACGAGCTGGCAGGGGCCTCACGGTGAGCGCGTACGGCCTTGCCCTGCTGGTTCTGGAGAGCGTGGTCAACCGCGGACTGCGACTCGACCCGGAAGCGCCCCGGCGCTTTGCGGCGCTGGCCGGGACGGTTCTCTGCGTGCGCCTCGCAGGGCTCGATCTATCGCTGCATGTGCGCTTCGAGGCGGACGGCGTCGCCTTTCTGCGCGAGACGCCCGACAGGGTCGATGTGACCATCAGTGGTCCGCCGCTCGAGCTGCTGCGGGTGCTGGTGATAGAGGCGACCGATCCGGCGGCGTTTCCCGAGGAGGTGACCGTCAGCGGCGACATCGGCACGGCTCAGCGCGTCAAGACCGCTCTGCGCGCCCTCGACCTCGACTGGGAGGAAGCGCTCTCCCGGGTAATGGGCGACGTGGCGGCCCATCAGACGGGCCGGACAGTGCGCGGGCTGCATGAATGGGGTCGGCGCTCCATGGAGACGTTGCTCGCGGATGCCGGAGAGTACCTGACCCAGGAGACCTATGCGGTGCCCGCCAGATCCGAGCTCGAGGCGTTTGCCACCGCGGTGGATCTGTTGCGCAACGATGTCGAGCGTCTGCAGCGGCGCGTCGAGCGCCTGTCGCAACGCAGGCAGGAGCCCAAGCGGTGAACAGGCTGCGTAAAGCGGTGCGCCTGATTCACATCAACGTCGTGCTGCTGCGGCACGGGCTGGACGAGGTGGTGCTGGCCACGCAGGTGTTCAGGCCCGTTCGCTTCGTCCTCTATCTGCTCCCTTGGAACTGGATGCGTGGCGCGCGGCCCCCGCGCGGGGTTCGCATTCGCAGCGCTCTCGCGGATCTGGGCCCTATTTTCGTGAAGTTCGGCCAGCTTCTCTCCACGCGCCGCGACCTGCTGCCGGAGGACATCGTCGACGAGCTGGCCAAGCTCCAGGATCGGGTCCCGCCCTTTCCCGGTGCTCAAGCGCGAGCCATCGTGGAGCGCGCTTACGGGTGCGCGCTGGACACGGTCTTCTCCGAGTTCGTGGAGGCCCCGCTGGCGTCCGCATCCATCGCCCAGGTGCACGCCGCGCGCTTGCGCGACGGTCGCGAGGTCGTGGTCAAGGTGGTACGCCCGGGCATCGCGCAGGTCATCCGGCGTGACGTCGGCCTTCTGTACACCATGGCCGACCTGGCGGAGCGCTACTGGCGGGAGGGACGCCGGCTGCGCCCGCGCGCGGTGGTTTCGGAATACGAGAACACCATCCTCGACGAGCTGGACCTCATGCGTGAGGCTGCGTCCGCGTCCCAGCTGCGGCGCAACTTCGAGGGCTCCGACCTCCTGGAGATTCCCGAGGTGCACTGGCCGTTGACCCGCGACAACGTCATGGTCATGGACCGGATCTCGGGCATTCCCATCAGCGACGTCGAGACCCTGAAGAAGAATGCGATCGACTTGAAGATCCTGGCTGAGCGGGGTGTGGAGATCTTCTTCACGCAGGTTTTTCGACACAACTTCTTCCACGCCGACATGCACCCGGGCAACATCTTCGTGTCCCGCGACAGGCTGGGGCTGCCCTGCTACATTGCAGTCGATTTCGGCATCATGGGCACTCTGACTCCCCAGGACCAGCGTTATCTGGCGGAGAACTTCCTGGCTTTCTTCAATCGCGACTACCACCGGGTGGCCGAGCTTCACGTGCTCTCGGAATGGGTTCCGCCGGGCACCCGCATCGACGCCTTCGAGTCCGCTATAAGGAGCGTGTGCGAGCCCATCTTCGAGCGGCCGCTCAAGGAAATCTCGTTTGGGCGGCTTCTCGTTCACCTGTTCCAGACCGCGCGCCGATTCAACATGGAGGTGCAGCCGCAGCTCGTGCTCCTGCAGAAGACGCTGCTGAACGTCGAAGGCATGGGGCGGCAGCTGTACCCCGATCTGGACCTTTGGAAGACCGCGAAACCCATTCTGGAGCGGTGGATGCAGGAGCACCTCGGCCGCCAGGCCTTCGTCCGGGAGCTGCGCAAGAACGCACCACGCTGGGGCGAAACGCTGCCGGCGTTGCCGGCGCTCACGTACGAGGTCTTGCGGCAGGCACGCGACGGCAAGCTGCGCATGAGCGCGACGACCGACGAGATCGCGCGCGTGCGCAATGAGATCCGGCGCGCCAATCAACGCACGGTGCTTGCCATCGTGGGCGCGGCTTTCATCGTGAGCGCGGCGGTTCTGCTCGGCCTCGACGGGTTCGCGCCTACGCAGGTGGCCGGGGCGCCGGTGATGAGCTGGGTGCTGGGCGCGGTGGGAGGGTACCTGGTGCTGCTCGCCTGGTGGCTGAGCGAGCACTGAGCGGCCGCATAAGGAGTTTTGGTTCGCTCAATTCGCAGCTGCGGAGCTCAGCTCACCTGAGCGAGGCCCCGGGGCGCGCCCCGCTCCGTCGCAAGCCCCCGATTCGACCCGGCGATCTCCACAGCAAGCGGGGC
>CAZPFD010000075.1:0-14858 GCA_964585725.1 uncultured Ectothiorhodospiraceae bacterium
ACGGGCGAACTCGATGACCGCCACCTGCATACCGAGGCAGATCCCCAGGTACGGAATGTTGCGCTCGCGGGCGAAGCGTGCCGCCTGGATCTTGCCCTCGATGCCGCGCTTGCCGAAGCCGCCGGGCACCAGAATGGCGTCCACACCCTCGAGCTGTCCCGTGCCGTAACGCTCGATCTCCTCCGAGTCGACGTAACGGATGTTCACCCGCGTATGGGTGTGAATACCGGCGTGCGTCAGCGCCTCGGTGAGCGACTTGTAGGACTCCGTGAGCTCCACGTACTTCCCTACCATCGCCACCGTCACCTCGCGCGTGGGATGCTCGAGATCATCGACCACCTTGTCCCACACCGAGAGATCGATATCGGTGCCTTCGAGCCCGAGCTGGTGCACCACGATGTCGTCCAGCCCCTGCTCGTGATACAAGCGCGGGAGCTTGTAGATGCTGTCGACGTCGATCGCGGAGATGACGTTGCGCTCGGCGACGTTGGTGAACAGTGCGATCTTGCGCCGCTCGTTGGGCGGCAGCGGCTTGCTCGCGCGGCACAGGAGCACGTCGGGCTGGATGCCGATGGAGCGCAGCTCCTTGACCGAGTGCTGGGTCGGCTTGGTCTTCATCTCGCCGATGGGCGTCACCTGAGGGATGAGCGTCAGGTGGATGAAGAGCGTGCGCTCCGGTCCGAGCGCGATGCGCATCTGGCGGATGGCCTCGAGAAACGGCAACGATTCGATGTCACCGACCGTGCCGCCCACCTCCACCACGGTGACGTCGGCGTCGCCTGCGGCTTCCCAGATGCAGGACTGGATCTCGTCGGTGATGTGCGGGATGACCTGCACCGTGCCGCCGAGGTAATCGCCCCGCCGCTCCTTGCGGATGACACGCTCGTAGATCTGCCCCGTCGTGAAGTTGTTGACGTTGCTCATCGCGCGTCCGACGAAGCGCTCGTAGTGCCCGAGGTCGAGATCGGTCTCGGCGCCGTCCTCGGTCACGAACACCTCCCCGTGCTGGAAAGGGTTCATGGTGCCGGGATCGACGTTGATGTAGGGGTCGAGCTTGACCAGGGAGACCTTGATGCCCCGGGCTTGGAGTATGGCGGCGAGGGAGGCGGAGGCGATGCCCTTCCCCAGGGAGGACACCACACCGCCCGTGATGAATACGAATCGCGTCATTCAGTCATCGAAAGTCGACCCGTGGATGGGTCGCCGGACGGGATTGAACGTTAACAGAAGCGTGCTCCCGGCACAATCGCGGCCGTGGCTGAAAAGGAAGCAAAGAACGTCTGCCGACGGGGTCAGCGCGCGGAGGGCGACTCCGACGCGCCGCCGTAGCCGGTGAGCTCGACGTAGCCGTGGCCCGCGCGGGCGCCGCCCGCGCCCGCATTCCCGCCCGCACGACGCACGCGCACCGCGCCTTCCCAGTAGCGCACCGAGTGGTTCATCTCCTGATCGGCCAGCTTGGGCTCGACCTCGAGAGCGAGCCCGGCGCTCGGCACGCGCAGCCGCCACTGCGCCGGATAGCGCGCGCCGTCCACGGGGCTCTCCCAGTGCGCCAGCACCTCCAGACGCACGTCCTCGCGACTCAGGCCGCGCGCCTCCCCGCCCGCCGCGATCAGCGTACCCGCACTCCGGGGGTGCGGGCTCCCGTCCCGGCGGCGGAGCTGGTAGTACATGAGCTCGCGTCCGTCGTCGAGCTGGAGCGCGAACCAGTCCCAGCCGCTCTGATCGGGGCCCAGGGCGCTCGTGCTCCACTCGCGATCGAGCCATGCGAGCCCCTGCACCTGGTAATGGTCCTCCCCCGAGCGTACGCGGCCGCTGACCGGCATGCGGGTGCGCGAGTAGTAGTAGGACGCATTGCCCGGCTCGTCGCTCTTGCGGCTCAGGCCCCGCTCGCCGTGCAGCACCGTGGGCTTGCCCCCTCGCAGGGTGAGATCGAGGCCGAAGCCTTCCTCCTCCGCGCGCAGACGCAGCGGGAAGAGGCCCTGGCGCGTTCCCGCCATCTCCCAATCCTCGAGCCAGACCCGGAACGGCCGCGCGCGGGCGCCGGCCAGCTCGAGGGCCCCGCGGCTGAACCGCTCCGCGGAATGAAAGCGTCCGGCGTCCACGTCGGTGAGCGCGAAGTGGGCCATGTACACCTGATGGGTCGCCCAGCGCGAGGCGCGTGCCGCGCCCCCGGGAGCGAGCGCGAAGCGAAACAACGTGAGCTGAAAACCGAACTCGCGGCCCGCCGGCGTTGCCATATTTCCGGTCACGTACCACCACTCGGTGCGGTACTCGGGGTGGGGCCCGTGGTCGCGGGGGAAAACGAAATCCCGCGGCTCGGTGGCGCGCGCGAAGGCGCCCTCGTCCTCCTGGAGCAGCTCCGCCACCCGCATCTCCGCGCGCAGCGCCGGGGCCGGCGCCTCCTCGCCTTCGAGCAGGCTCCAGGCGGCGGCGCCGGCGAGCAGCGCCGCGGCGCCCAGCGAGAGCCAGAAACCCGTGTGCATGCCGATCTCTCCTCCGTTGCCTCTCGCGCATGGCCGCACCCGAGGCGCGCACCGGGCACACCCCGAGCGCCGGGATTGCGCGCCGCCCCGTGCCGCCCTACGCTCTGTCAGGCGCGCGCAGAGACCGTGCAGCACGAGCCGTGACTCGGGGCTGCGAGGCGGACCTTCTGCGCCGCGCGCACCGGGCGTTCGTGGGAAGGCTTTGCAAGCGCGATGGTCGCGGATGCAACCCGCTCCCACCCCCTTTTCGTCCACGAGCGGAGCACCGCGGCATGATGCCAGAGAAGGCCCCTGAACCCGTCCACCTCAAGGACTATACGCCACCGGACTATCTGATCGACGAGGTGGCGCTGCACTTCGAGCTCGGGGAGGAGTTTACCCGGGTGCGCTCGCAGCTGAGCGTTCGCCGCAACCCCGAGCGCGGCCAAGGGGCTCCGCCCCTGGTCCTTGACGGCCAGGATCTGTTGCTCGAGGGGCTCTCCCTCGACGGCCGGCCCCTGGCCCCCGATCGCTACACGGTGGACGCCGAGCGCCTGACCGTCGCAGAGGTCCCCGCGCAGTTCAGCCTCGAGGTGCAGACGCGCATCGAGCCGCAGAACAACACCTCCCTCGAGGGACTGTACAGCTCCAGCGGCGTGTTCTGCACGCAGTGCGAGGCGGAAGGATTTCGCCGCATCACGTACTTCGTCGACCGCCCGGACGTCATGGCGCGCTACACGACCACCATCGTCGCCGACCGCGAGCGCTACCCGGTGCTGCTCTCCAATGGCAACCCCGTGGAGCGCGGGGAGACGGAGGGCAACCGGCACTGGGTCAAGTGGGAGGATCCGTTCCGCAAGCCGTCGTATCTGTTCGCACTCGTGGCGGGCGATCTGGCCTGCGTGCAGGACACGTTCGTCACCCGCTCGGGGCGCGAGATCGGCCTGCGCATCTTCGTGCAGAAGCACAATGCCGACAAGTGCGAGCATGCCATGCAGGCGCTGAAGAAGGCGATGCGCTGGGACGAGAGGACCTTCGGCCTCGAATGCGATCTCGATGTCTACATGATCGTCGCGGTGGACGATTTCAACATGGGGGCGATGGAGAACAAGGGGCTCAATGTCTTCAACTCCAAGTACGTGCTCGCGCGCCCCGACACCGCCACCGATATGGATTACGTGAACATCGAGAGCGTCATCGCCCACGAGTACTTCCACAACTGGACGGGCAACCGCGTGACCTGCCGCGACTGGTTTCAGCTGAGCCTCAAGGAGGGGCTGACCGTGTTTCGGGAGCAGGAGTTCAGCGCCGACACGTTCTCACGGGGGCTCAGGCGCGTGCAGGAGGTTCGGCTGCTGCGTACGCATCAGTTCCCCGAGGACGCAGGCCCCATGGCGCATCCCGTACGCCCCGAGTCCTACATCGAGATCAGCAACTTCTACACGCCTACCGTCTACAACAAGGGGGCCGAGGTCATTCGCATGATCCATACCTTGCTCGGTCGCGAGGCCTTTCGCAGAGGCATGGATCTCTACTTCCAGCGACACGACGGACAGGCGGTGACCACCGACGACTTCGTGCAGGCGATGCAGGACGCGAGCGGCGTGGACCTGGCGCAGTTCCGCCTGTGGTACGCGCAAGCCGGGACGCCGGAGCTCACCGCGCGCGGAGGCTACGACCCGCGGGAGAGGGCCTACACCCTGTCCGTCAGGCAGTTCTGCCCCCCGACCCGGGAACAGCCGCACAAGAAGCCGCTTCACATCCCTCTGGCCGTCGGCCTCCTGGACCCCGACGGCGGCGACGTTCCCCTGCGCCTGGAAGGCGAGCCGGAGAGCGCCGCACGAAGAACCCGGGTGCTCAGCGTCAAGGAAGAGAACGCTGAGTTCCGCTTCGTGGACGTGCCGCGCCCGCCGGTAGCGTCCCTGCTGCGCGACTTCTCCGCGCCGGTCAAGCTGCGCGTGGAGCGCCCCGAGAACGAGCTCGCTTTCCTGCTCGCCCACGACAGCGACCCGTTCAACCGCTGGGATGCAGGCCAGACCTACGCGACGGGGCTCATGCTGCGCCTGATCTCGGAGCACCAGGCCGGCCGCGCTATCGAGCCGGACCCGGACTTCACGCGCGCGGTGGAGCACATGCTGAGCGCTGGGGAGACCGACCGGGCACTGGTTGCCGAGGCGCTGACGCTGCCCACCGAAACCTGGCTCGCGGAGCAGATGAAGGTCGTGGACGTGGAAGCGATCCACCACGTGCGGCGCTTCCTGCGCCGCCACCTCGCGGGAGCCTTGCGCGAGGAGTGGCTCAAAGCGTACGAGGACAACGTCTCGCGCGGCCCCTACCGCTTCGGCCCCGAGGACGCCGGGCGCCGCAGCCTGAAGAACCTGGCGCTCGTGCATCTCGTCGAGCTCGAGGAGCCCGAGATGACCGCGCGCTGCGTGGACCAGTTCCGCAGCGCGGACAACATGACCGACTCCATGGCAGCCCTGGCCACCCTCGCCAACCACGATTGTCCGGAACGCGAGGAAGCCCTCGCGGACTTCCACGCACGCTGGAAGGACGACACGCTGGTCCTCGACAAGTGGTTCACGATCCAGGCCACGTCCCGGCTGCCCGATACCCTCCAGCGCGTGCGCGCCCTCATGGGGCACCCCGCCTTCCATATCAGAAACCCCAACAAGGTCCGCGCCCTCATCGGGGCGTTCTGTCACGCCAACCCGGTGCGCTTCCACGACGCGAGCGGCGAAGGCTACCGCTTCCTGGGGGACCGGGTGCTCGAGCTCGACCCCCTCAACCCCCAGATAGCGGCCCGGCTCCTCGGCGCCCTCAACCGCTGGCAGCGCTACGACGAGCACCGGCAGGCGCTGATGAAAGCCGAGCTCGAGCGCATCCTGGCCGCACCGGGGCTGTCCCGCGACACCTACGAGATCGCCTCCAAGGCCCTGCGCTGAAGAGAGTCCTCACCGCAGAACAAAAGATCTACCACAGAGGACACAGAGGTTCTGCACAGAGGTCACAGAGGAAAAAAGATAGAGAATGGAAAAGGATAAAGAAAAAATGGTGAACGCCGCAGGGCGTGATAACTCGTCGTCGTTATTTCACTTTTAGCCTTTACTCTGTGACCCTCTGTGCGCTCCTCTGTGACCTCTGTGGTAGATCTTTTTCCTAGAGGTCGTCGATGAGGAACGCCATGCGGCGGCGGGTGGCGGCGTCGGGGAGGCGCCCGTAGGCGGCCTGCATGTTGTCCGCCAGGTGCTTCGGATCGCTGGTAGCAGGTATGGCGCAGGTGACCGCGGGGTGGGACAGCACGTACTTCAGGAAAAACTGCGCCCAGCTGCGGCAATCGAACTCCGCCGCCCAGGACGGCAGGGCCCGGCCGCGCGCCCTATGAAACAATGCCCCGCCTCGGAATGGGCGGTTGATGAGCGTCGCGATGCCCCGTTCCGCGGCGAGCGGGAGCAGGCGGCGCTCGGCCTCGCGCGCCGCCACGGAATAGTTCAGCTGCACGAAATCGAGCCGTTGCGTGCGCATCAGGCGCGCCAGCTCGTCGTAGGCCCCGCTCGTGTAGTGCGTGATCCCCACATAGCGGATGCGGCCCGCGGCCTTCCACTCGGCCAGCGTGGGCAGGTGGGTTTGCCAATCCACCAGGTTGTGGATCTGCATGAGGTCGATGCGCTCCGAGCGCAGCCGCTCCATGGACTGCTCCATCTGCCGGATACCGGACTCGCGTCCGTGCGTCCACACTTTGGTGGCGAGGAACAATTTTCTCCCGACGCCGAGCGCCGCGGACAGGTCGCCGACGACCTCTTCCGAGCGCCCGTACATGGGAGAAGAGTCGACGACCGTGCCGCCCATCTCCACGAACAAGCGCAGGACCTCCCGCAGCGGCGCGCGCCCCTCGGCCTCCGGTCCCACGTCGAACGTCTGCCACGTGCCCAGGCCGACCGCCGGCAGCCGTTCGCTGCTTGCGGGAATCACCCGCTCCAGCATGGAGCCCGTCAGTCCTTCGGGCACCCCGACCGCCGCCGCGCGGCGCCCCGCAAGCGGAAGCACCCCCAGCGCCATGAGCTGAAGCACCCGGCGGCGCGAGCTCCTCAATCCACGTCCTCGCTCTGCGTCCATTGCGCCACCCCTGTCGCGAGCTCCCGTCGGTTCGTCCCGGTGAACGGTAACGCGTCGCGGCGCACGTGTGTAGAGGGGTCGTGCCGCCCTCGCCGGTGGCTGCATGCTTCCCTCCTGCTGCGCCGCCCCCGGATACACGCTTCGCCGGCGCGGGGCTGAACCGAATCGATCGGACTCGTGCGTGCGCTTGATCGTGTGACCCGAGACACAATTTCGCCTTCAGTTAGGCGCTTTCTTCCTTTATTGCCTTCGGCAAACGCGATCGCCGCGCAAGAATTGAAGCAAGTCGTTGTCTTTCCTTGCATGGACAACTTTGTTTTCTATACTTCAGCTTTAGTGCAACCGTAAGGAGAAGTAACCTTGGCAAAAGTACGACGCAAGAAAGCCAGAACCACGCGTTCGAAGTCGTCCGTGCGGACCGCGGCCAAGAAGCGCCCCACCAAGAAGGTGGGCACGGCCGCTCGACGCAAGACCCGCAAGAAGGCTGCAAGCGCGTCCAAAGCGACAAGGAAGAAAGCGACTAGAAGGACTGCAAAGAAGCGCGCGAGCGCATCAAGGTCGCGAAAGAAGAAGCCCGCTGCACGCCGCACCAAGAAGCGCGCTGCGGCTACCCGGAAGAAGACCGCCAAGAAGAAGGTAGCCAAGCGGACGGCCAGGAAGAAGGCCGCGGGCTCGCGGAAGAAGAAGACCGCCGCGCGCAAGAAGACCAAGAAGAAGGCAGCCCGGCGCACCGCGAAGAAGTCCACGGCGAAGAAGCGCGGAACCAAGGCGCGGGCCAAGCGCAGCGCGAAGAAGAAGACCGCCCGGCGGTCGACGCGTTCGCGCTCGGTGGTGGTGCCCATGAAGAAGCGGTCGCGCCGCCGCACTTCCAGCCGTTCCAGAAGGAAGGCCGCCTGACTTTGGGGCCCAGCCTCTCATTGCCGCACCCGCCGACCCGAGCACCAGAGGTGTGAAGGCGGCGGGTGCGGTTGTTTCCCTCCCCGAGCCCGACCCACGCCACCCGCTGCCCCGGCGAGCCGCCCTCATCGAGCCGGGCGTGTGCGACGCGCCGTCATCCAGGGGAACGGAGCCGGACGTGCACCCCTCCCCGACCCCCCGCAGCCGTGGGCTGCCGATCAGAAATGCAGGCTGGCCCTGCGCCCCCGCAAGGATGACGCCCACGGCCGTGTGGACCGAACAGAAGTGGAGGTGGACGGAGACAGGTCCGCGCCCGCAATCCCGGGCCGGTGAGAGATGCAGGTTAGAGCTTGATGAGCGCTGGTTCGACTGAAACGGCTACGGATGCGAATGCTGGTCGGTGCTCTCCCCAGGGCACGACGGTGGAGCCTTAGTTCTCGCCTGACACCCTCTGCAGGGTCTGGTTCTTGGCAGCCTTGATGATGGCCTCTTTGAACGCGGAGCGCTGCGGCTCGTTCAGCTTCTGCCAGGCCCTCGCCAGCTCGATGGCGTCGTTGTCGAGCGCATCGATGGTCTCGGTACCGAACATCAGCCACGCCGGGCTCACCCCAAGAGCCAAGGCGATGTTGTTCAGGTTACGAGGGCGGAGACTTTTTCCGTTCTCGATCTTTTGAATGACGGCCTGCGAGGTCCCCACCTTGTCCGCGAGCATCTGCTGCGTCCAACCGTGTTCCTTGCGCTTCAGCCTGAGCCGGCCGCCCAGAGTCTCAGTGCCGTCTTGTTTCATCTTCGCTCCGCTAACTTGGGTGTGCCAAACCTGGGGTTGAGTTGGTATCGGCAGCGGGGCGGGTTTCTTGACAGCATGAACGAGCCTTCTGGGGGGCGTTTTGGGAATTTGTTTCCTCTCTCGCAGACCGTCGCTCTCGGCAGCGCGAAGGGCGGGATAATAAGATATGAACCGAGGTCGGGAGCAATACCCGAAGCCCCGGAAACGTTCCCGGCGGGGGCCTGAAATGACCGCCGCGGCGCGCAGCCGCGGGCGGCGTTGGCGATGAGCGAGCAAAGCGAACCGAACCCGCTGCGCGACCACGAGCACCACCTGCTTCGGCTCGTCGAGGAGAAGGCGCCGGAATCCATCCTCACCGTGGGCGTGGACGGCCGCGCGCTCTTCGCCCCCTACCTGCGGGGCTGCGAGGGGCGTACCCTGACCTGTCTCGGCACCCGCCGCGTGTTGGAGCGGCTCGAAGGGTGCGGGCGCTACGGGTTCGGGCTGGTGGCGCGCGCTCTCGAGCGCCTGCCGAAGGACGAAGGGGTCGTCCTGCTCTCGCGGATGCGGGATCTGCATACCGAGCGCTTCTGTGCCCTGGTTCCCATCGAATCCTCCGACCCCGGCCACCGCAGCCGGTGGCAGGACACCGAGCTCATCGCCTACGGAATGACCTTACTCGCCCGCTACCGCAAGGCCGACCAGTCCTTTCATCTCTATGGATTCGACATCGCCAGCTACAAATCCACGCCCGACTGGTTGAACCCCCGCTACTGGGCCCATCCGGAGCTGTGGAACAAGTACCGCTGGTGACGCACCCGCCAGGGGCCTCGCTTCAGTCACCCTGTGCGCCCGCGAGGAGGTAAGCACGTTCCTCGAGCCTCGTCAGGCGGTCCCGGAACCGCGCCTCCGTTTGCAGCGCGTCCCGGCATTTCCGCACGGACATCGCTTGCGAACCGGCGACTCACGCCAGCCAGTCGTAGCCATGGAGCACGACGGCGCCCAGCGCCAGCATGACGAGACTGTACCCCAGATTCCAGCGCGTGAAGCGCCAGCCGGCAATGCCGTAGCGCCCCTGCAACACGAGGTGCAGGCCCGAGAGGGGACTGATGGTCGCCCCGAAGGACCATGCCATCAGAAACATAAGCGCCAGCAGATTCTGATCGGGTGCGCTCGGCTGCGCGAGGACGGCCACCACCGAGATGCTGATAATGGGGTGCACGCCGATCACGGCGACGGCGACCATCGCCACCAGCGTGGCCGAGGCGCTGCTGCCGTCGAAGGTCGTGAACGGGCTCCACTCGCCGAGCCTCGCGACCACGGCCGCAAGGCCGGTTGCCAGCACCCCTGCGCCGAGAAACAGGGCCAGCTCGCCCGACATCTCCGGAAGGCGATCCCGCACGTGACCGGCCATCGTGCGCACGCTCTGGAACGGATCCCGGCCAGCCAGCACCGCCAACGCGAGCAGGGGCGAGAGCAGGGTGATGACCGTCAGAATCGACAGCGAAGGCACCAGCTCGTGCATGACGAAAACGCCGCCGGCGAGCAACGCCGGCACGCGCAGGCTCTCGGCGTGCAGTGGGTAGCCGTGAAAGGCAGCGAGCGCGCCGGCGTCGCGTGCACGCACGTCCCGGTAGGTGTAGAAGAGCCCGCAGGCCGCGAGAGGCAGCCCGAGGCCTACCAGCAGCGGCAGCCGCGCCTGGGGCGCGTACGTCAGCGTGGTCGCCATGGCCGCGAAGAAGGGCGACCACAGGGCGGCGGTGGAGAAACCGCGCGAGAGGAGCAGTGCGCTGCTCCGATCCAGCGGAGCCTGCTTGCGCAGGCGGTCTCCCACGATCATGACCGTCGAGATGTTGATCACGGCGCTGAACAGATGGACGCTCACCAGCGTCTTGAGGAAAGCCCCGCGCCCGATGGGCAGAGCTTCCTCGTGCACCATGCGGGGCAGGCTCACCAGGCGCAGGAAGCTCACCGCGGCGATCATGGCCAGCATCGCGTGATTGCTGGCAAGCGCGCTCTGCCAATCGAGGCCCCCGACATGCAGGCGGCCCCACGCCATCCCCGCCAGCCCCAGAGCGAGCAGAGCCGTCACCAGCAGGCGCTGAGCGCGGGCCACGCCGGGCCACAGCAACGCCGCCGCAATCCAGGCAGCCGCCCCGGACGGCCACGCCGGAAACGGGCTCCACACGCCGTGGAGCACGGCCAGCCCGATCATGAGGCCCAGCGAGCAGCCGGCGGTCGCGCGCCGGTTAATAGCCATGTCCTATCGCCGGCATCGGATCAATCGATTGGACGCGCATTCGGGCTGTGCCTTACCGTATGGGCACTTGGACAAGGACCGAGGAGGAATCACATGGAAGCAGCCGCCCACATTGGCATGCGCGACAACACCAGGCATGCGATCGCCGAGTCGTTGGGTCGCACGCTGGCCGATACGTACATCCTGTATTTGAAGACCCAGAACTTCCACTGGAACGTGACCGGCCCCAACTTCCACGCGCTGCACGCGATGTTCGAAGAGCAGTACCAGGAGCTCGCGGGTGCCGTGGACGAGATCGCCGAGCGCATACGCGCTCTCGGACGTCCGGCGCCGGGCAGCTACCGGGAGTTCGCCGAGCTCGGTTCCCTGTCGGAAGCCCAGGGTCAGCCCGACGCGGAGACCATGGTCCGCACCCTCGCCGACGACCATGAGGCCCTGGCGCGCAGTCTACGCGACGCCGTCACGCAGGCCGAGGAATCGGGCGATCACGCCACCGTGGATCTGCTCGGCGGACGCCTGGCCGCCCACGAGAAGACCGCCTGGATGCTGCGCAGCAGCCTCTCGGCGTAGGTCGCAGCGGGCCGTGAGGGAGTGGACCCTCGCGGCCGCGCCGTGCCCTGTCCTAGAATAAGCGAGCATCATCGAAGCGCGCGGCGGCGGGTTCCACTGACTCTCAAGCCATTGAAAATGCTGGATAGACGGCTGAGCGTTGCACCCATGATGGAGTGCACGGATCGGCACGACCGCTACCTGCTACGCCTCCTCTCGCAGCACACCCTTCTCTACACCGAGATGGTGACCAGCGCAGCGCTGCTTCGCGGCGACCCTCGCCGCGCGCTCGCTCATCACCCGCAGGAGAACCCCCTCGCCCTGCAGATTGGCGGCAGCGAGCCCCAGGCCATGGCCGAATGCGCGCGCCTCGCCGAGGCGCACGGCTTGGACGAGGTGAACATCAACGTGGGCTGTCCGAGCAGCCGGGTTCAGTCGGGGCGTTTCGGCGCGTGCCTCATGGCGGAACCGGAGCTGGTTGCGCGCTGCGTCCGCGCCATGTGCCGGGCGAGCTCTCTCCCGGTCACCGTGAAGACGCGCATCGGCATCGACGGGCGCGATACCTACCGCGAGCTGGCGGCTTTCGTGCAGGAGGTAGCCGCGGCTGGATGCAGGACCTTCATCGTGCACGCGCGCAAGGCATGGCTGCGCGGCTTGAACCCCAAGGAGAACCGCACGCTCCCGCCGCTGCGATACGAGATGGTGGCGCGCTTGAAGGAGGATTTCCCCGAGCTCGCCATCGTCCTGAACGGGGGCATCAATACGCTCGAAGAGGCGTGCATGCACCTGCGCACGTTCGACGGCGCCATGCTCGGACGCGAGGCTTACCGTAATCCATATATCCTGGCACACGCGGATCGGCTGGTGTTCGGAGACCCTCACCCGGTCCCCACCCGCTCCGAGATCGTCGAGCGGTACGCGACCTATGTGACGCAGCAGCTCAGGCAAGGTGCTCGTCTGAGCCACATGACGCGCCACGTGCTCGGGCTCTTTCAGGGCGTGCCGGGCGCCCGGGCCTGGCGCCGCCATCTGACCGAGCACGCGTGCCGCTCCGGGGCGGACGCGACCGTGCTGCGGCAGGCGCTCGGGACGGTATCCGGCGGCGCCGCTCGCGGGCCGGTGCCGTCCGCGAGCACGGGCGCGCCGGCGGGAGCGACCGAACGATGAGCGACGATATCGCCCGCCTCCCCGCCACGGAGCTCGTCCGTCTCTACCGAAACAAGCAGCTCTCGCCGGTGGAGGCGACGCGCGCGAGCCTGGAGCGCATCGAGCGCTGCGATCGCACCCTCAATGCCTACTGCCTGGTGCGGCCCGACGAGGCCCTCGCCGACGCCCGCGCGTCCGAGCAGCGCTGGTCCAAGGGCGAACCGAAAGGGCTCGTCGACGGCGTCCCCACGGCGATCAAGGATCTCCTGCTGACCCGGGGTTGGCCGACGCTGCGCGGATCGAAGACCGTGAATCCGGACCAGCCCTGGGACGAGGACGCCCCGAGCACGGCCCGCCTGCGCGCCCACGGCGCCGTTCTGCTCGGCAAGACCACCACGCCCGAGTTCGGCTGGAAGGGGGTCACGGACAGCCCTCTGACGGGGGTGACGCGCAATCCCTGGAATCCGGCGATGACCCCGGGAGGCAGCAGCGGCGGCTCGGCGGCCGCCGTGGCCAGCGGGATGGCGTCCCTCGCCCTGGGCACCGACGGCGGCGGATCCATCCGCATCCCGTGCGGCTTCACCGGACTGTTCGGACTGAAGCCTTCCTTCGGGCGCGTGCCCGCAGCGCCCTTGAGTCCCTTCGGGACCGTCTCCCACGTCGGACCCATGACGCGCACGGTCACCGACGCTGCGCTCATGCTCACGGTCATCGCCGAGCCCGACCCTCGGGACTGGCACGCGCTGCCCTACGACGGGCGCGACTATCGCATCGGGCTCGAGGAAGGGGTGCGCAATCTGCGCCTCGGATACAGCCCCGACCTGGGATACGTCCAGGTCGACCCCGAGGTGCGCAGGGTGGTGGACGCGGCGGTGGAGGTCTTGCGCGATCTCGGCGCCCACATCGAGGAGGTGAGCCGCGTGTTCGAGGATCCCCTCGACTGCTTCGTCAAGCATTGGCTCGCCGGCGCCGCCAACCTGACGCGCGCGTTCGACGAGAAAAAGCTGAGCATGCTCGACCCGGGTCTCGCACAGTTCGCGCGGGCCGGGGCGGCCCTGCCGCTCATGGATTACCTGGAGGCGGTCAACCGCCGCGGCGTGCTGGGCCAGACCATGAACGCTTTCCACGAGCGCCACGATCTGCTGCTGACGCCTTCCCTGCCCTGCGGCGCATTCCCTGCGCAGCAACAAGTCTACGATCCGGCGAACCAGGCTCACTGGTTCGACTGGACGCCGTTCACGTTCCCCTTCAATCTGACGCAGCAGCCTGCGGCCTCGGTGCCGTGCGGGTTCACCGAAGCGGGGCTGCCGGTAGGCTTGCAGATCGTCGGCCCGCGTTACGCGGATGCGCTCGTGCTGCGCGCGAGCCGCGCCGTCGAGTCGGTGCGGCCCTTCGCACTGCCGGCCCTCGACCGGCTCGCCCGGCGCTGATCGAAGCCCCTCCCGCGCAGGCGGCGCTCACAGGGTTCCCGCGCAGCGGAGGCGATCGCGCAGCGCGCTCAGCCGCTCGTACCATCGCGCCAGATCATCCACGGAGAAAGCGGCGTTGGCCGGGCTCGGATTGGGCGACAGGAACACCACGCTCGAGCCGAGCGGGCGCGGCTGCTCGCCCCACTCGATGCTCGCCGTCTCGCCCGCCGCGTAGCGCAGGAAGCTGCGGTAAGCGACCTTGCCGTGGAACCAGACGATGGCGGGCCGGTAGTGCAGCATCTTCTCCTCGAGCACGGGTGCCCAGCGCCGGAAATCGCCCGCGCGCAGCTCTCCGCCCCCGGCCGTCGGCCGTTTGACGACGTCGGTGAAGCCCATGCGGTGCTCATGCAGCAGCACCCGCAGCGCCGCCGGCCCGGGGGGCGACAATCCCGGGGCGAGCCCGGAACGCGCCAGCGCCCGCCAGAAACGATTGCGCGGGTTGGCGAAGTAAAATCCATCCCGCACCGACCGCAACGACGGGTTCAAACCGACCGAGACGATCTCGAGCCCGGCCGCAAGATAGTCGGGCAGCGTGTTCACGAACCTTCGGGGGAAACGAGAGCCGGCTCGAATGTCATCCGCTTACACCCCACAGCAAACGGCCGCGCTGCGCAAGGCCATCCGTCAGGCCCGATCGGCGCTGCGCGACGCGGGCCGCTATGATCCCCTGGATTTCGCCCGCGCCTTCATCGACAACGGCGGGGTGCAGATCCCCGGGCACGAGGACGACGCCGAGCGCGCGCAAAGCGTTGCAACGCGGATCCTTGCCGTCCTCGCGGGAGCAGAGCACACAGACGACGAGGACGTGCTGCGCGAGGTGCACCGCGCCCGCGTGGAGGCGGGCTGGACGCAGGCCGCGTGCGAGGACGGTATCGTCGGATTCTTTCTGAGGCTCGGCCCCATGTCTGCGAGCGACCCGCGCTGCCGGCCTTTGCTCGACGTCGACTACGGGCTGGGCGGGGGCGTCGTTCCGAAGACGCATATACTGATCCCGCCGCCCTGCTGCCAGGACTACGACTACGTTCCCGTTCGCGACCACGAAGTCGAGCAGTAGCCGGGGAGGGTCACGAAGGACGCTGCCGTTCTCGAGCTCGCCGGCCCCCCGCCGCGTATCCGCGGGAAACCGAGACCTGATACTCACGAGTTTCCGCCTGCCGGGATGGCGAGCCCTTGCGAGGGTGACTGGCGGAGCG
>CAZPFD010000076.1:0-11876 GCA_964585725.1 uncultured Ectothiorhodospiraceae bacterium
CCATAGCCACCAGCCGATCAAACACCTACGTACTCCTCTCGGTGCGGCGGAAGGGCGCGCGACAGGTCGTTGCGTCAAGAGGCAACGGCAACGCACCCGAAGATGAGGATAGCCACAACCGCGAGCGCACTCCGCAGGGCCGCCTCTCTAAGCTGCCCGCCGTGGCACGCGGCGGGCAACGTATCCCCTGGACAGAGGCGAAATCCGAGGGTATACGGGATAGAGCAATCTGTACGCCCGAGGGCATTCGACATGAAACTGGCAACGCCACTCGCAGTGCTGGTGGGTGCTTTTGTTTTAGCGCTTTCGGTTACCTATAGCGCGATACAGCGTCCTCACTACCAGATTGTAGGGCTGACAGAGGGCAGAATCGCTCGTCTCGATCAGCGGACCGGAGCTATCGACTACTGCAGCGTGCGGGTCACGGACGGTGATCGCTCAATCCGCTGTGTGCAGCGATAAGCGTGTCGTTGCCTCGCATGCAAATCGTATTGGATGCTGCGTTCTAATTTAGAAGCGCTCGTTATCGGGCAGCCCCAGGTTGTTGATCTTGGTCTTGCCGAGAGCCTTCAGCAGAAGGTTCCTGCAGAAACGCAGGAGGGGGTAGAGGGCGCTCGACAGGGTGCGGGAGCGAAAGAGCCAGTAGTTGATACGGTTGAATGCGCCGGAGCGGCTGCTCATCAAGGCGAGCGCGTGGATGGCATCCGATCCGTAATACAGTGCGTCGCCCACCTTGAGCACCATGCCCTGGTCGATGTCGAGGCCTCTGGCGGTGATCTCCGCGAGCATCGCCTGCTCGCGGCGCGCGTCCACCAGCCGCAGCGTGCCGACGGACTCGCGGATGCGGGTCATGCGGCAGTAGGCGTGGCAAACGGGGCACTCCCGGTCGTAAACGAGCAGAATCTCGCGCGCGGCCATGTATCCTCCGGCCCGAGGCCGGGATTCCTCTTCAGGTCGCCGAGAGGCACGACCTCCTCAGAAAACTTGATGCTCATCAGATAGCTGCAGTTGTTGACATCAAGACATCAATAATTTTATGCTTTGATACATGCGGACGACCCTTTCTCTTGACGACGACGTCGCCGCGGCCCTGGAGCGGCTCAAGAAGAAGCGTCGCCAACGCTTCAAGGACCTTGTCAATGAGGCGCTGCGTCGAGGCCTCAGGGAAATGTCCGAGCCCCCGAAACGGGGCCAGCCGTTCCGCACGCGGGCCGTGGCCCTGGGCCGTTGCCGGGTCGCCAGCCTCGACAACGTGGCCGAAGCGCTCGCAGTAGCCGAGGGCGAGTCCTTCAGGTGATCCTCGTCGACGCCAATCTGCTCGTCTACGCCCATGTCAGCACCTTCGCGCAGCACGTTCGTGCCAGGGAATGGCTGGACGCCCAACTGAACGGTGTCGCGCCGGTGGGACTGCCTTGGCCGAGTCTGCTCGCCTTCCTGCGCCTGGTCACCAACCCACGGGTGTTCGAGAACCCGGAGCCCATGCCGGCGGCCTGGCAACAGGTGCAGGCGTGGCTGCAGTGTGGGACGTCGTGGACACCGCAACCCACCGAGCGACACTCGGAGGTGCTGGGTAATCTCTTGCTGCAGTCGGGCGTCCACGCGAATCTCGTCCCCGATGCACATTTTGCCGCACTCGCGATCGAGCATGGATTGATCGTGTGCTCGACCGACGGCGACTTCGGGCGCTTTTCGGAGGTGCGATGGCAAAATCCGCTCGGGGCGTGATCCCCGAATCTCGCTTCAATGCGCCGGCTGAGCCCGCCGCGGTGACAATCCCTATTCGACTGCGGCGCTCCTTGAGGTTCGAGCATGGCCCGTTCCAGCCCCTGTCAGATAAGCGCGCATCATGCGGAGTCGTCCAAAATCTCTAAGCCGAGCGTAAAGCGCCCGTGTGGTGAGCGTGACGAACGCCGAGCACTCCCACACGGAGTTCGTGTCGCGAGGCCCATGCCGCGCCGGCGCGATAGTCCATCGCTAGCCGCCTTCAACGGGCAAGCCCGCTGCTTTCCATTCCGGCAGCCCGTCCTGCAGCCGACGTGCTTTGAAGCCGCGGGCACGCAACGCGGCGACCGCCTCGAACGAGAGCACGCAGTAGGCTCCGCGGCAGTACGCGACGATCTCTTGTCGGGGGTCGAGCTCAGCCAGGCGCGCCTCGAGTTCCTCCAGCGGAATATTGATGGCGCCGGGCAGGTGACCAAGGCTGAATTCGTCCGCGGGGCGAACGTCGAGCACGGTGACCAGACCAGCGCGTGAGCGCTCGAGCAGCTCGTTGCGCGAAACTGCCTCCATGCTGTCGCGCTCGGCGAAGTAGCCTCGCACGATGCGATCGACCTCGGCCACGTTGCGCCGTGCGATTTCGCGCAGCGACGCGAGAAGCGCCAGCACCGTCTCGTCGGCCAGGCGATACAGCACGAACTTTCCGTCCCGTCGCGACGCGACCAGGCCCGCCCGCCGGAGCTGCTGCAAGTGCTGCGATGTGTTGGCGACGGAGAGACCGACCCGTTCCGCCAGCGCCTCGACGCCCCGCGCACCCTGGGCCAGATGCTCGAGTAGCTCGAGCCGGTGCGCGTGACCGAGCGCCCGCGCCACCGTGGCGAACTCCGCGAACAGTGCCTGCTTGGAATCGTTTGACATCGTGGTCGATTACTATATATGTTTCAATAGAATGATTGAATATAACCTCTCACACGAGTGCCAGCAACGCCCCAGCGCAAATGCCCGATCCCCTTCTCGCCAACGAGCCCCTGATCCGCATGGGCTTCTTCTTCGGGGTTCTCGCCGCGATGGCGGCGTGGGAGGCCTCGTCGCGACGCCGCCGACAGACCGTCCCCCGTCTGCTGCGCTGGCCGAATAACCTCGGGATCGTCGTCCTCGACACACTGCTCGTGCGCCTGCTTTTCCCCACGGCGGCCGTGGGTCTGGCGCTTGTCGCCGAGGCCGAGGGCTGGGGGTTGTTCAACGTCCTGCCGGTCCCCGGGTGGGTTGCCGTCGTCGCCTCGGTGATTCTGCTGGACCTCGCCATCTACTTGCAGCACGTCCTGTTCCATGCGGTGCCGGCGCTGTGGCGCCTGCACCGCATGCACCACGCCGATCTCGAGTTCGACGTGACCACCGGCCTGCGCTTTCATCCGGTCGAGATCCTGCTCTCCATGGCCATCAAGCTCGTCGTGGTCGCCGCCCTCGGGCCGCCGGCAAGCGCCGTGCTCGTCTTCGAGGTGCTGCTGAACGCGACCTCGATGTTCAACCATGGCAACGTGCGCATCCCGGCGGGCCTCGACCGGGTGCTGCGCTGGCTCGTGGTCACACCGGACATGCACCGCGTGCACCACTCCATCGTGCGCAACGAGACCAACAGCAACTTCGGCTTCAACCTGCCGTGGTGGGACCGGCTGTTCGGGACCTACCGGGCGCAGCCGGCGGCCGGGCACGAGGCGATGGTCATCGGCATCGAGCAGTTCCGCGAGCCCCGTGACCTGCGGCTCGACCGGATGCTCGTCCAGCCGTTCCGCGGGGCTGCTTCCGGCTATCCGATCAATCGCGGCGAGGCACCACGATGAGCCGTGCGCGGTTACTGCGCTGGCTGCTGGCCACGCTGCTGCTGGCCGCGATCGCCGCGGCCTGGAGTCTGCCCGGCGGCCGTTCGCTCGCACCCGAGGAGGTCACGGCGTCGGTCGAAGGTCTGGGTGCCTGGGGGCCGTTCGGCTTCGTTCTGGTTTACGCAGCGGGCACATTGCTGTTCCTGCCCGGCTCGGTCTTCGCGCTCGTCGCCGGCGCCCTGTTCGGGCCGGTCTGGGGCGCGCTGCTCAACCTTGGGGGAGCGACGCTGGGAGCGACGGGCGCCTTCCTGCTGGCACGGTACGTCGCTTCAGACTGGGCACGTGGCAGGACCGGTCCGCGCCTGGAGCGGTTCATCCGCGGCGTCGAGGCCGAAGGCTGGCGCTTCGTCGCCTTCGTCCGCCTGGTGCCGCTGTTTCCCTTCAACCTGACGAACTACGCGCTGGGGCTGACGCGGATTCCCCTGGTCCCGTATGTGGCGGCCTCGCTGCTCTGCATGGCGCCCGGCGCCGTCGCCTACACCTGGCTCGGCCATGCGGGCCGTTCGGCGCTCGCTGGCGACGAGTCCGCGATCCGATACGGCCTCGCGGCCTTGAGTCTGCTGGCCGCCATCGTCTTTCTGCCGCGACTCGTTCGGCGGCTGCGCGGGCAAGCACCACACGGTGGATCGGCGTCGACGAGCTCGTGGACGAACTGATGGAGCGTCGTCCGACAGTGAACGACGAACGCGATCCCGCCCGAGAGCCGATGCGATCAGGTTCGGAGGTAGGACGCGCCGTTGACGTCGATGATGGTGCCGGTGCAGAACTCGGCGCCGGCGGAGGCCAGGAAGAGCACCGCGTGGGCCACCTCCTCGGGACGGGCGACGCGCCCGAGGGGGCTCTGCCGGCGCACCGCCTCGCCCCCGGGGCCATCGAGCACGCTGCGCGCCATGTCGGTCTCCACGAAGCCGGGCGCGACCGCGGCGACGAAGATGCCGGCGGGGGCGAGCGCCTGGGCCAAGGACTGAGTCAGCGCGTTGAGCCCGGCCTTGCTCGCGCCGTAGGCCGGGGCGTTGGGCTCGCCCCGAAACGCACCTCGGGAGGAGACGTTGACGATGCGCCCGCCGCCGTCCTGCGCCATCAAGCGCGCGGCCAGAAAGCAGAGGTTGGCGGGTCCGACCAGGTTGACGGCCAGGGTGTGCCGCCACGTGGCCTGCCAGCGTGCATAGTCCAGCGTGTCAAGGGGCTGGGGGTCGAAGACGCCGGCGTTGTTGACGAGCACATCGAGCCCGCCCATCTCCTCCTCCACGCTGCGCATGAGGGAAGCGCAGGCGTGCGCATCGGCCACGTCCGCACGCAAGAGCACGTGGCCCGAGCCGGCGAGGGACTGCATCACGGACTGCGCCGAGGACGCGTCCTGGCGGTAGTGCACCCCGACGCGGGCGCCGGCGGCGGCGAAGGTGCGGGCGATGGCCGCGCCGATGCCTCGCCCCGCGCCGGTCACGAGAATGCGTTGGCCGTCGAAGCGCATGGGTCACCTCCCGGATGTGACGGGAGACTACACGAGGGGCTCGGGGCGGCCAACTGTCGAACCCGCCACGACGGGCGGCACGCGCAAGGCGTCGGACGCCGCAGTCCACACGACGCTCGCTAGCGTCGAGGGCCGCGCTGGGGTGGGATACTCACGGCGGATCGCTTCACGAAGCGTTTGCGGCGGTTAAACTCGGGGCCGTCGCCGCAGCGCTTGAAGACGCGAGCACATGATCGAGATCCTTCCGAGATGAAAGCCGGCATCGGGGAACGCGTGGCGCGCGTGGAGGACGCCCGGTTCCTGACCGGGCGCGGTCGTTACACCGACGATTTCAATCTTCCCGGCCAGGCTTACGGGGTCGTCGTGCGCGCCCCCGTCGCCCACGCGGACATCGTCTCCATGGATGTCTCCGCCGCGCGCGCCATGCCGGGGGTGCTGGCCGTGCTCACTGCGGCGGACGCGGAGGCCGACGGGCTGGGCGTGCTGCCCTCTCCGCCGCTGGTCGAGGGCACGCTCAGGCGTCCCGACGGAACCCGCGCCGAGGCTCCGCCCCGCCGCGTCCTTGCCCAAGCGCGGGTCAGGCACGTGGGGGAAGCCGTGGCCTTCGTGGTCGCCGAGACGCGGGCCCAGGCCCTGGATGCGGCCGAGGCGGTGGCCATGGATTTCCACGAGCGAGCGGCGGTGACCACGCCCGCCGCGGCCATCGCGGACGGGGCTGCGCCCGTATGGGACGATGCGCCGGACAACATCGCCTTTCGCGTCGCCATGGGCGACGAGCGCGCGGTGGACGCCGCGTTCGCACGGGCGGCGCACGTCGTCGTTGCCGCCGAGATCCCGGTGAGCCGCGTGGTGCCGAGCCCGATGGAGCCGCGCGCCGCTCTCGGTGCGTACGACGCCACGGAGGATCGCTACACGCTCTACTGCGGGACCCAGGCCCCCCATCGCGCCCGGCGGGTCATCGCCGAGATGGTGCTCGGCGTCCCCGAGACGCGCCTGCGGGTGATCAGCCCCGACATGGGCGGCGCCTTCGGCATGCGCAGCGACACCTATCCCGAGATGGTCCTCGTGCTGTGGGCGGCGCGCCGGCTGGGCCGCGCCGTCAAGTGGACGGGCGAGCGCTCGGAGGCTTTCGTCTGCGACAACCACGGCCGCGACGCCCTCTACCATGTCGAGCTGGCCCTGGACGCGGGCGGGATCTTCCAGGCCGTGCGCTGCCGCAGCGTGACCGCCGTGGGTGCCTACTTCAACATCGCGGGCGGCATTCAGACTTACGCCTTTCTCCCCGGGCTGGCCGGCGTGTACCGCACCCCCGCCATCCGGGCGCAGGCCACGGCCGTGTTCACCCACACCCCGCCGGTGGCCCCCTACCGCGGCGCCGGCCGCCCGGAAGCGATCCTCGCCATCGAGCACGTCATCGACGTCGCGGCCCGTGCGCTCGGCATCGATC
The DNA here is from genome assembly GCA_964585725.1 of uncultured Ectothiorhodospiraceae bacterium. Lineage (GTDB taxonomy): Bacteria > Pseudomonadota > Gammaproteobacteria > HK1 > HK1 > CAZPFD01. The sequence continues at coordinate 6,515 of CAZPFD010000076.1, forward strand.
GCGTCGAGCTGCGCCGGCGGAATTTGATCGCGCGCGAGCAGATGCCCTTCCGCACCGGGCTGCGCTACGTGTACGACTCGGGGGACTTCGCTGCGAACATGGACAAGGCCCTGGACGCCGTCGACGCGGAGGGGTTCGCCGCGCGCCGCGCCCGGGCCGAGCAGCGCGGGAGGCTGCGCGGGCTCGGGGTCGTCAACGCCATCGAGTCCGCGGGCGGGGTGTTCATCGAGGGCGCCGATCTGCGCTTCGATCCGAGCGGCAACCTGACGCTGGCCGTGGGCACCCATTCCCACGGGCAAGGCCACGAGACCGTCTTCAAGCAGATCGTCGCCGCCAGGCTCGGGCTCGACTTCGAGCGAATCCGCTTCGTCCAGGGCGATACGGATCAGGTGCCGTTCGGCTCGGGCACCTTCGCCTCGCGTTCGGTCATGATGGGCGGCGGCGCCATCGGCCGGGCGGCGGACGCGCTCATCGAGAAGGGCCGGCGCATCGCCGCCCACCGCTTGGAGGCATCGCCCGAGGACATCGAGTTCGCCGGCGGGCGATTCACCATCGCCGGCACCGATCGCAGCCTGACGCTGGACGAGGTGTCGCGCATCGCCTACACGCCGCAGGCGCTGCCCCCGGAGATCGAGCCGGGCCTCATGGCGTTCGCGGCCTGGGACGACCCTGCGCCCACCTTCCCCAGCGGCTGCCACGCGGCGGAGGTGGAGATCGATCCCGAGACGGGCGCAGTGCGCATCGTGCGCTACGTGGCCGTGGAGGACGCGGGCACCGTGATCAATCCCCTGCTCCTCGAGGGCCAGCTCCACGGCGGCATCGTGCAGGGCATCGGTCAGGTGCTGTGCGAGGCCATGGTATACGATGGCGAGAGCGGGCAGCCTCTCAGCGGATCGTTCGCGGATTACTGCCTGCCGCGCGCGGACGATCTGTGCGACATCGAGGTGATCTTCAATCCCGACCCGGCGCCGGCCCATCCCCTGGGTGCCAAAGGCGCCGGCGAGGCCGGCACCGTGGGAGCGCTGCCGTGCCTGCTCGCGGCGGTGAACGACGCCCTCACCCACGCCGGCGCGGCCGCCATCGGCATGCCCGCCACGCCCGAGCGCGTGTGGCGGGCGCTGCGCCGCGCGCCGGGCGCGCCGGGCGCGGCGGAGGTCGGACCTACGCAAGACACTGATGAAACGAGAGAAACGGACAAAAGGGGGCCTTGAAACGGCCTTAGAAGGCCGTTTTCGGGGCCGAAATGCCGGTTCTAAGAAGCAGGGCGCGGTCTGTCCGTTCGGCCTGCCAGGGCACGAGACCCGCTCTTCGATCGGTACCTCCAGTACGAGCCGACGACCGGTGGTTGTAGATTCTCTCGACCGGTCTGCCGCCGGCGGCAGTCTCTAGACGGAGGATCCGCCATGCGCCGCCGGCTCATCGTGGTGACAACCTGCCTGATGCTCTCGGCACCCGCGCGAGCGGATCACGGTGAGGCAGGGGCTCCGCCGGAAGAAGAGAAGCCGACCGCGCAGCCCCCCGCCGGTTCTCTTTCTCCGGGTGCCGGGTGGAGAGATTCGATGCCCTTTTGGTCGGTGCTCGAACGCCTCACTGGAGGATCGGGCGGCGCCGAGGCGAAAGATGAATTTCTCCACCCCGATGTGGCCTTCGTGCTCAGTCTCTCGGTCGGCGGAGACGACGACGTGCTTCACCTCAAATGGGACATCGCCGACGGCTACTACCTCTATCGCGACAAGTTCCGCTTCGCGGCGCGCCAGGGACTGCAACTCGGGCCCGCTCGATTCCCGCCCGGCGAGATCAGAACGGACGAGTTCTTCGGCCGCGTGGAAGTGTTCTATGACGAGGTTCGGGTCACGCTCCCGGTCACGGACGTGACCGCATCCACCGGTACGCTCGACGTGACGTATCAGGGGTGTGCGGATGCGGGCCTGTGCTACCCGCCCATCGAGAAGTCGATTCCCGTCGAGCTCGGCGGCGCCGCCGTTTCGCCCACACCCGGCGCATCGCAATGATGCAACCGCGGGCCTGCCCCGTTGCCCTCAGCCGATGCGCCCGAGGGCGGGGAAGGTCTCCAAGAGCCAGTAGGCGAAGCGCGAGAGCTGCCCGGTCATCATGGCCACACCCATGACGATCAGCACCGTGCCCGCTACGATTTGCAGCCGCGCACCCAGTCGTCGCAAGTGTTTGAGACGCGCGAGCGCGGCGCCGGTGAAAAAGGCCGCAGCGAGGAACGGGACACCGAGCCCGAGGGAATAGACGGCGAGGAGGGCGACGCCCTGCGAGAGCGCGGGCGAGACCGCACTCGCGGTCAGGATGGCGCCGAGCACCGGCCCGATGCACGGCGTCCAGCCGAAGGCGAACGCGAGCCCCATGGTATAGGCGGCGACCGGGCGCCCGCCTCGCAGCGCACCGTGATAGCGCCACTCGCGCTGCAGCCACGGGGCCCGCACGAACCCGATGAGCAGCAGGCCGAACAGGGTGACGAGGGCACCTCCCGCGAGATTCGCCTCGTAACGGTACTCGAGGAGGAGCTGTCCCAGCGCCGTGGCGCTGGCACCGAAGGCGACGAAGACGGTCGAGAACCCGAGCACGAAGAAGACGCTCAAAGCGAGCGCGGAGAGCTTGGCGCGGGCATCGCGCCCCTGGGCGTCCTCGAGGGATTGACCGGCCACGTACGACACGTAGCCCGGCACGAGCGGCAGCACGCACGGGGACAGGAACGAGACGATGCCCGCGAGGAACGCGCTGAGCACGCCGATGGTGGTGACGTCAGCCATATCTGCTCAAATGAAGATGCGGAAATCGGCGCCGGCGCGATTCGGGGGGGCGCTTCGGGTCCAGCTCGAGTGCTCTCGCTGTGCGTCAGGCGGCCTCAACCCCCGAGTTTGGACACGAGCGGCCGGTCGGCGTTCCGCCCCCGTCACGGGGCCCCGACGGGCGACCAGCGCCGGCCGCCGTCGCGGCTCGCGACGACGCCCGCCTCGCGCGTCTGGCCGTCGTAGGCGATGGCGTAAAGGCGCCCGGGGTTCGCCGGGTCGAGGGCGAGGTGCAGCAGGTAGCGTCCCCCGAGATCGTTGCTGAGCACGGTCCATCCCAGCTTTGATTCCGGGCTCTTCAGCAACCCCTGTCCGACCACGAACGCGTAGACGTGGCCGTCGCCGCTGGTGTGCACCAGGGTTGCGGGCGAGCGCGCGAAGTGTGCCGCGTGCCAGGACTTGCCGGCATCCTCGGTGTAGAGAAGTCCGTCCTCGGTGGCGGCGTAGAGGCGTTTCGGGTCGACGGCCGAGGCGGCGAGGTCGATGAGGTTCTCGGGAACCGGGCCCGTCATCGACCAGGAGCGGCCTCCATCACGGCTCACCTGCAAGCCCCCGAAGACTCCGTAGATGACCTTGGGATCCGCCCCGCTCACGTCCATGGCGTGGAAGTCGACCGGGCCTCGTACGCCTTCGGCGAGTTGCTGCCACGTCTTGCCGCCATCGGTGGATCTGATGAACCCGAGATTGCCCCCGCCCGCCGGATGACCGCTCGCGTAGAGCACCGTTGGATCTTCCGGATGCGGGGTGAATCCCATGAAGTCGTGAGTCTCCTCGGAGATCCGGATCGCGTTCCCATCCGGCTCGACCCGGTACAGGCCGTGATGCGTCGCGAGGTACAGCCGCGAGGGATCCCGGCGGTCCACGGCGATGCCGTGGAAGTGGGTCTTGCGCGCGAGCGTGCCGAGGGAGACGCTCTCCTCGCCGCCTACCCGGTCTGCCAAAGCGACGACGCCCGCTCCCATCATCGCGACACCGAGCCACATCATCGATCGCCTTCTCATCTGTTCGTTACCTCTCAATTGGGCCGTCATGGCCGATTGCTTTGCTTGCCTCGAGCTCCTCCAGAAACTGAGGACGCGTACAGCGACCGGCCAACGGCGATGATCAGAGCGAGGGCCAGCGCCCCGACCAACCCTCTGACCAGAAGCTCACCCCTCGACCACCCGGCAAAGAGGCTCGAATCGACGGGCGCGCTGGCGTGGTCGCCGTGGGCGAGCGCCGCGACGTAGCTCGTGAGGTTGAGGGGCTCGTAACTGAGCCCGTGATAGCGGGCTCTCAGCACCCCGTTGGCGTCGATCACGTGCGTCACCACGCCGTGCATCTGGTCTCCTTCGGGGGTGGGCACGAATTGCAGTCCATAACGCTTCGCGATCTCGATCCCGGCGCCGGTTCCTTGCACCCCGCCGTGCAGAAACATCCAGTTGGTCGGGTCGAGCCCGTAGCGGGCGCCGTAGCCGCGCATGACCTCGGCGGTCTGCGCCGCATCCTCGGTGTCGGTGGCGATGGAGACGAACCGGACCCGATCGCCGAGCCCCGCTTCGTTGATCTGAGACTGGACCTCGGCCATGAGCCGGCTGTGCAGCGGACACTTCTCCCGGCAGCGGGCGTAGACGAAGTTGAGCACCAGCACCTGGCCGTGCAAATCAGCGAGGCGCACTTCGCGCCCGTGCGCATCCGCCAGCACGAAGGCAGGCGCCTCGCGCTGAACGAACTGCACGTAGCGCTCCCGCGTCTCGAGCTCTGTCTCCACCTCGCTCACCGAGTGCGCCAGGGCCGCGGGGACCAGGGCCGCGGGCACAAGCGCGGCGCCGGCAACGTAGCGCAGCATGCGGGCCACCGTCATGGTTCGTGTCGCCGCGTCGCGAGAGGGTCGCCTTTGCGTGGCTCCGGGACGGCCCGGTCATAGACCTGGGTCAACCACACGCCCGTGTGGCGCTCGTAGGTCTTTCCGAAGCCGTAGGACGCGATGAGGCGCTCGACGCGATGCGGATCGTGCACGTAGGGCCGGAACGTCGAGCCCAGGAGGCGCGACAGCGTCGCCTGAAGCTCCGCCATCACCCGCGTGAGCCGGCGATCACGCGGATAGGTGAGCGCGCAGAGGCGCCGCGTCCGCTCGGCCGCCCGCGCGAGCAGCGCATCCGCGTCCGGATAGCAGCAGATCACCTTGTCGAGGATGGTGACGTCGGCGTCGGGCACGGCGGAGGCGAGCGCGACGAAGTCCCCGTGGTGGTAGTCGGTGCGCTCGCGCAAGCCCTGCGCGCGGGCGGACGCGCGCGCCGCCTCGAGCATGCGCGCCGAGAGCTCCACGCCCGTCGCGCGGGCGGCGCCCGAGCTGCGCAGCAGCGCCTGGTGCAGGTGCCCGGCGCCGCAGCCGATCTCGAGCAGCCTCGCCCCCTCCAGGCTCGCTTGCGGGAGGCCCGCCATGAGGTGCTTCTGGGATCGCTCGAAGCCGAAGAGGCGAAAGCGCAGTCGTGAGAACGGTGCCAGCTTCGAGAAAAAGCGGTCCGTGTCGGTAGCGCTCGCGGCACAGCAGCTCATGACGGTTC
>CAZPFD010000076.1:11976-14816 GCA_964585725.1 uncultured Ectothiorhodospiraceae bacterium
GAGAAAAAGCGGTCCGTGTCGGTAGCGCTCGCGGCACAGCAGCTCATGACGGTTCGTACCCCAAGAACGGATTCGAGAACGCCCCTCGCCTCCTCGGGAGGGAGCGAGGGGCGAAGCGGCCCGCCCGGCTACTGCGCCCCGGGTGCGGGCTTCGCGTTTCCGCCGTGCTCCGGTGCGGCGTCCCCGTGGTGCTCCTGCATCATCTGGCTGCAGGTCTCCATCATCTCGCCCATCTGCTCCATCATCCTCATCATGCCCATCATGCCGCCGTGTCCTTCGCCCATCATCGAGCTGCCGCCCATCATGCCACCCCCGGACCCCGGGTGGGCCTGGAGCGCAACGGCGCCGAGCAGGCCGCTCGCAACGACCGCGGCGAGGGCGGTGTTTCTCATCTTGCTACGCATGGTGTCCTCCTTCTCTACTGCTTGACATTTTTACCGCTGACGTGAGGATTTCGTGCCGGCGCGCGTTCGCCGCCAGCCCTGCTCGATTCGGCGCCCTCTTCGCGCGCCGCGGCAGGCAACGACTTCACCGGCCCCGCGGATGGCTGCGCGATGACGGTGTCGACTTCATCCGAAGGCGGCAACGCGGCGCTTCCGGGTCGCTCGGCGGTCGTATGCTTCTTCGCCGCGGAGGCATCGCAAGTGCGCCCTCCCACGCCCTTCAGGCAGAGCCCGGCCGCGCACATGGCCACACACGGGAGGACGCCGACGACCAACGGTGCGAGGCCCGCCGCCACCAGCCAGTTCCAACTCAAGGCGATGCCGCCCGCCGCACCGAGCGCCCCCACCGCTACGAGCGCCCATCGCCCGCCCAGCCAGTAGCGGACGAGACGGAGTAAATCCTGCCCCAACGTGGTCTCGGCCCGCGCATCGTGTGCCTTCATGTCCGAATCGCTCATCGATTGCTATGCCTCGCTGTTACTGCTCATGACTCCAAAATGCCTTCACTTGGCCCGCTAGCGCGCTGCGCCGGGAGGTGCCGGCTCGCCGGCCTCACGCGCCAGCTCCGATTCGCGCTTCCTGCTCACGGTTGCATCGAGGTGTCGCCGGATGGCGGCCACCACCTCGGGGCTGTCCCACTCGGCGGGCCCGGCCTTACGCGCGATCTCGCGCCCCTGCGCATCGATGAGGAGCGTGGTCGGGATGCCGATGACGCCGAGCGCGCGCACCGCCATGTGAAACTCGTCGATGTATATCCCGAGCTGCTCGAGCCCGAGCTCCGCGTAGAACTCACGCACGCCCTCGAGCCCATCGAGGTCGATGGAGAGCGGCACCACGACGAAGTCCTCCCCTCCGAGCGCGGCTTGCAGTCGATCGAGAGAGGGCATCTCCTCGCGGCACGGCCCGCACCACGTGGCCCAGATGTTGAAAAGCACGCTCCGTCCCCGAAAGTCGGCGAGCCGTACGATGTACTCATCGTTGTCGAGGAAGCGCAGCTCGGGCAGCGCGCGCGGCTCGTCGTGGAGCGTGAAGCGAAAGCCCGGCTCCACACCGCCCTCGCCCTGCGTGGTCGAGACCTGCGGCGGGGGCACGGCGGGACCCTCTCCGGATTGGGTCGTGGTTGCGGGCGGCGAAACGGCGAAGAACCCGTTGCTGCTCACGTAGGCACCGAGCCCCAAGAGAGCCGCAACGACACCGATTCCGACGATCAGAGCCCTGGTCACGATCCTCTCCTGAGATTCTCCATACTCACTTTAGGCCCTGGAGTCGCTCACAGGTCAAGGGTCTGCACTGGTGCGAGGGTCGGCATTCTTGTCCGCTCAGGTTCCGCGTTGATCGGTCTTGCAAGCGTCTTGTCCGAGTGCTCCGCATCACCTCACGGTCCCCGCAGGCGCTCGAGAGACACCTCCCCCCTGGCGTCGACGCCCCGACCCGTGCGCGAAGCTCAGCATTGGCGTCGAATGAAGGGGCTGATCTCCCCGGGGCCCGCGAACACGATGAACACCCGATCTCCCATCATGCCGGCGCGCAGCAGCACGGGCTGGCCTTCGGCGGGCCCCTCGGCGCTCGAGTCGGTCTTGAAGCGCAGGTTGAACTCCCAGAGCTCGAAGGTACGGCCCGCCTCGGTGGTGACGCGATAGGTGTCGCCGCAGTACGCAAGCCCGGTCACCCGTTGGTTCGGGCCGACCGCCTTCAGGTCCGGTATCGGGCCCCCGCCCATCATGCCCCCGCCGGACGGGGCTCCCCGATCCGAGCCGGCCGCCTCGCCCGCGCTCGCCGTCTTCAGGAACGCGATGAGATCGGCGCGCGCCTGCTCGTCTTCGATGCCCCGGTACAGCATGCGGTTCCCCGGCAGAAAGGCCGCCGGGTCCGCGAGCCACGGATCGAGGGTCTCCTCGTTCCACACGATGTCGGCCTCCTCGAGCGCTTTGGAATAGCGCGCGAAGCCCGGCGCCGCTCCGGCCTGCCGCCCCCACAGGCCCGCCAGGCTCGGGCCGGTCATATGCCGCCCCGCCTCGAGGGAGTGGCACGCGGCGCACGCGCGGAACACCCGCACGCCGCGCTCGGGATCGCCTTCGGTCTGCGCGGCGGCCGTCGTGAGGGCGCCGAGAAGGATGAGGCCCAGCAGGGGCCTCGCGGAGCTACTGCTCATGGGGGCATCCTCCTTACTTGAATTCCTTTGCGCTCACCGGCCCCGGCCGGAGCCGTGCGGCGAGGCACCCGAAAACGCAGCGCAGCGCGCTGCCGCATCCGAAGGATTCAGGCGGAGGTGGAAGATCTCGGCGGGTACGGCTCGGGTCCCGTGAGCCAGCCCGAGCCCGGAGTCTCGGGGCCCGAAGCGAGCTCGTGGGCGAAGGCGCGCTCTGTTGCGGCCGGCTCCGGCGGCAACGCCGGGGT
>CAZPFD010000077.1:0-10517 GCA_964585725.1 uncultured Ectothiorhodospiraceae bacterium
CGTAGCCGGCGAACTCCTGGCCCTTCACGTGCATGGCGATCTCGGGGTGGCCGTATTTCTCGCACAGGCGCTTCGAGCCGAGCCCCAGCACCTGCCCGAAGCCCTCGTACTTGCCGGTCTTCTCGGCCATGACCGTGAGCGCCTCGGCGTTGCCGAAGTTGAGCGCCACGCCGCCGGTGTCCTTGTCCGTGATGACGCCCATCTCGTAGAGCTCCATGGCCGCGGCCAGGGTGACGCCGAAGGAGATGGGGTCCATGCCGTGCTCGTTCATGAGAAACCCGGCGAAGGTGAGGGCGTCGATGTCGTCGACGCCCACCGCCGGGCCGAAGGCGAACGCGGTCTCGTACTCGAGCCCGCCCGACGCGTGCCAGTACTCCTTGCGGTTGACGATGGTGAAATGGTCCTTGTCGATGTGCGCGATGCGCCCGCAGGCGATGGTGCAGCCGAAACAGGCCTTGTTGGTGATGAGGTTGCGATGGCCGTTGGGCCTGGTCGCCTTCATCGCCGCCGGGTTGATCTTGTCGTAGCCCTCGAACTGCACCTCGCGAAAGTTGCGCGTCGGCAGCCCGCCGAACTCCTGCATGCTGTCCATCATGGCGTTGGTGCCGAGCTCGGTGAGCTCGCGCCGCCCGTCGTTGTCCCAGAGCTGCGCATGAGTCTCCTTGACCACCCGCATGAAGCGCTTGGGATCGTCGACGCGTACGCCCACCTTGCCGTGCACGGCGATGGCTTTGAGGTTCTTCGAACCCATCACCGCGCCGACGCCGGAGCGGCCGGCGGCGCGGTGCAGGTCGTTGACGATGCACGAGAAGCGCACGCCGCGCTCGCCGGCGACGCCGATGGAGGCCACCTTGAGCAGCGGGTTCTGGTGCCGCGCCTTGAGCCACTCCTCGGTGTGCCACACCGTGGTGCCCCAGATGTCGTCGGCGGGGAGGATCTCCACCTCGTCGTCCACGATGTGCAGGTACACCGGGTGCGGCGAGCGGCCCTCGAGGATCAGCAGATCGTAGCCTGCGTACTTGAGCTCGGCGCCGAACTTCCCGCCCGAGTTGGAGCACGCGACGGCGCCGGTCAGCGGCCCTTTGGTCACCACCGCATAGCGACCGCTGGTCGAGGCCATGGTGCCGGTGAGCGGGCCGGTGGCGAAGATGAGCACGTTGTCCGGCCCCATGGGGTCGGCCTTGGGGTCCATGCTCTCCCACAGATACTTGGTGGCCAGACCGCGCTCGCCCAGATACCGGTGCGCCCACTCCATGTTCAGGGGCTCGGCGCGGGCGGCGCCCCGTGTGAGATCGACGCGCAGGATCTTTCTCTGCCAGCCCATGTCCTCAGCCTCCCGATGCGCCGCGGGGAGCGTGGGCGCGCAAGGCCGATTCGCGCATGCGCTCGTAGCCCGTCCAGTCCGAGTCGACGTAGGTGATGGCGGCTGTGGGGCAAGCCTCCGCGCACTTGGGATCGCCGCCGCACAGGTCGCACTTGATGACCTTGCCCGTGACATGGTGGTAGTTGATGGTCCCGAAGGGGCAGGCGATGGTGCACACCTTGCAGCCCACGCACACGGCCTCGTTGACCTCCTTGGCGCCGGTGTCGGGATTGATGGTGATCGCCTCGACCGGACAGGCGTGCATGCACCACGCTTCGTCGCACTGGGTGCAGGTGTAGGGGATGGCCCGGCGCCCGTGCTCGAACTCGAAGATCTTGATGCGGGAGTACGCCGGGTTGAACAGCTCCTCGTGCTCGAGCGAGCAGGCCATCTCACACTGAAGGCAGCTCGTGCACTTGTCGGGATCGATGAGCAACGACTTGTACAACTTCCACCTCCTCGGCACAGACCCTGCCCGATGATAACAGACGCGGGGTCGGACCTGCGCAACGCTTTGATATTGCCAGAGAATCGGCCCAAAACAAGGGCTTTTCAGCGCTTAGCCTGCCGTTTTTCCGCAAGAAATGCCGGCTCTAACGCAGGTTGCGCGCGGCGCGGGACGAAAGCCGGCTTAAAGGGTCCATTTCACCCGCGAAAACAGACTTCTAAGGCTGAGAAGAGGCCGCTTTCCGGATAAGTATTCAATATATTCAATAAGTTGTATTGGTCTGACCGGGGCTGGCTGATGGGCGACCCCATATGCGGTGCCAGAGCGCGCGCAGGCGCTCGGTGTCCCTGAGGCTCGGGAGACGCTCGCTCGGAGCGGCCTCGGCATGGGGGTTGCCGATCTCGCCCACCTTGAAGCGGAAGACGTAGTAGGGCTCGATGCCCATCCGCAGGTCGGTCATCACGACATCTTGGCCCTCGCGGGCGACGGCGTAGAAGCCCTTGGTGAACCACTGCAGGCGGCGCACCGGCCAATGCTCCTCGATTCCGGTGAGCAGCTGCGGCTCGCTCCGGTGCCGTGCCAGACGAATCCGCGCCCGACGGTCCAAGACCGAGTAGAACCCCTCGTAGTACCCCTCGCCGTCCATCACCAACACCCGCCACAACACGGTGTTGAACGGAGCCGGGGAGGTGAGCAGCCGCTCGTAGGCGATGCCCTGCGTCTCGAGCGAGCGCCGCGCGACGTCCTCGACGTGGAGCTTTGCGCCGACGCTCCAGGCGAGGTAGGCGCTGCTGAGGACGAGACCGACCGTGTTGAAACGGTGCCCGCGGGCGCTCTCCCGGGTCATGACCAGGGCCGCGATGACGCCCGCCAGCAGCGGCAGAGTGTAGAGCGGGTCGACGATGAAGATGGTCGACCACCCCACCGGGGTGTCGGACAGCGGCCACAGGATCTGCGTGCCGTAGACGGTGAAGCTGTCGAGGAGAACGTGGGTGGCGAGCACCAGATACACGAGCAGATGCCAGCGCCACCGGTGCGGCACCGTCTGGGGATGCACCTTGAGGATCAGCCAGACGATCAGCGGGGTGAGCGCCGCGAGCACGAGCAGCGAGTGACTGGCGCTGCGATGGTAGGTGAAATCCTTCACCGCGTCGCCGAACCTGACCAGGACGTCGAGGTCGGGCAGGGTGCCGCACACGGCGCCCCACAGCGCAGCCCGGTGGCCCACCTTGGAGCCGAGGACGCTCTCGCCGACGGCGGCGCCCAGCGCGATTTGAGTGACCGAGTCCACTGACAGCCAGGCTCGCGGAACTTTGCCCTAGACATTCTACCCGAGTCCCGAACGCCGCGGCGCCGCCAGACGGCGGCGGGACGCTCGGACCGGGCGCGGGGCGCCGTCGGTAGTTCACCGCGGCCGTGCTGGGTTATGCTCACGCTCTCGCAGTCCTCGCGCGGAGCTCGGGGAGGAGCTCCGGTGCCGCGAGAGCGCTTCCTCTCGACCAACGCGAACAAAGGGGGGATGGCATGGCCGAGCGCCTGACCAAGTCTGCCGCCCGGAACATCTTCTACGGCGGCTCGATCTTCTTCCTGGCGGTGTTCATCGCGCTCACGGTGCACAGCCACTACTACATGGTCAACGTTTCCACGGATGCGGAAGGCTTGACCGAGTCGGTGATCCGGGGCAAGGAGGTGTGGGAGGAGAACTCGTGCATCAATTGCCACACGCTCCTCGGCGAGGGCGCCTACTTCGCGCCCGAGCTCGGCAACGTGTGGGTGCGTTATGGCGGGCGCGAGAGCCCCGAGGGCGCCCGCGCCGCGCTGAAGGGGTGGATGCGCGCGCAGCCCACCGGCGCTCCCGGCCGGCGTCAGATGCCGCAGTTCAATCTGACCGAGCAGGAGCTCGACGACCTGGTCGATTTCCTCGAATGGACCAGCCGCATCGACACCCAGGGCTGGCCGCCCAACATTCAGGGCTGAGGGGGCGCCATGAAATACACCACGCAAAAAATCGCCTATCCGTACATCGTCGTCGCGCTGGCTCTGTTCGCGCTTCAGGTGGTGTTCGGCGTGCTCGCCGGCAGCGTCTACGTGCTGCCGAACCTGCTCTCCGACGTGCTGCCGTTCAGCATCCTGCGCATGGTGCACACCAACGCGCTGATATTCTGGACGCTGCTCGGCTTCTTCGCGGCCGCCTACTATCTGATCGCGGAGGAGGCCGAGCGCGACATCGAGAGCCCGATGCTCGCTTACATCCAGCTCGCCATCCTCACCGTCGGCGGGGTCGTCTCCATTATCGGATACCTGCTCGGAATCCACGGCGGGCGCGAGTTCCTGGAGCAGCCGCTGTCGGTGAAGCTCGGCATCGTGGTGGCTGCGTTGATATTCCTCTACAACGTGACCCTGACCTTCCTCAGGGGCCGCCGCACGGTGATCAGCACCATTCTCCTGATCGGCCTGTGGGGAACGGCGCTGGTGTTCGTGTTCGCCATCTGGAACCCCACGAACCTCGCCGTGGACAAGCTCTACTGGTGGGACGTGGTGCACATCTGGGTGGAGAACGTGTGGGAGCTGGTGATGGCGTCGGTGCTGGCGTTTCTCATGGTCAAGCTCACCGGCGTCGATCGCGAGGTCATCGACAAGTGGCTGTACGTGATTGCGGGCCTCATCCTGGCCAGCGGCCTGCTCGGCACCGGGCACCACTACTACTGGATCGGCACGCCCCCGTACTGGCACTGGATCGGGAACATTTTCTCCACCCTGGAGGTGGTGCCGCTGTTCGCGATGGTGTTCTTCGTGTTCATGATGGTGTGGAAGGGCGGGCGCGAGCATCCGAACAAGGCGGCGCTGCTGTGGGCGCTCGGCTGCGCGGTGACCGCTTTCTTCGGCGCGGGGGTGTGGGGATTCATGCACACGCTGTCATGGGTCAACTACTACACCCACGGGACCCAGATCACCGCCGCCCACGGCCACCACGCCTACTACGGCGCATACGTATGCCTGAACCTGGCGATGTTCACCTACATGATGCCGCACCTTCGCCGCCTGTCGCTGCCGCACAACCAGATCCTCAACATGTGGAGCTTCTGGGTGATGACCTCGGCGATATTCTTCATGACCTTCACGTTGACCTTCGCCGGGGTGGTCCAGGTGCATCTGCAGCGGGTGATGGGCATGAGCTACATGGAGGTTCAGGACCAGCTCGATCTCTTCTACTGGATGCGCCTGGGAGCGGGGCTGGTGGTGATGATCGGCGCGTTCCTGTTCATCTATGCGACCTTCGGCCCGGCGAGGAAGGAAGAGCCCGCACATATGGAGCGTGTGCCCCAGGTGGCGGGCGGTGAGACGGTATGAGCGCGAGCGAGGCGAGCGTGGCCGGCGTCCACGGCGTGCCTTTCTATCAGCCGACGGGGGACGAGTGCCTGCTGTTCGAGCACGCCCATCGCCACCGGCTGCCGCTGCTGCTCAAGGGTCCCACGGGCTGCGGCAAGACGCGCTTCGTCACCCACATGGCGGCGCGTCTTGGCCGCTCCTGCTATACGGTGGCGTGCCACGACGACCTCACCGCCGCCGACCTTACCGGGCGTTACCTGCTGAAGGGCGGCGACACGGTCTGGGTCGACGGTCCGCTGACGCGCGCGGTGCGCGAGGGCGCCATCTGCTATCTGGACGAGGTGGTGGAAGCGCGCAAGGACGTGACCGTCGTGCTGCACCCGTTGACCGATGACCGGCGCATGCTGCCGCTGGAGCGCACCGGCGAGGTGCTGGAGGCGGCCGAGGGGTTCATGCTGGTAGTGTCCTACAACCCGGGCTACCAGAACGTGCTGAAGAGCCTGAAGCCCAGCACGCGCCAGCGCTTCATCGCCCTCGAGTTCGACTTCCCCGCCCCCGAGCTGGAGGCGGGCATCGTCTCGCGCGAGAGCGGGCTCGCCGAGGAGCGCTGCGCGGCCCTGGTGCGTCTCGCCGGCCGCCTGCGCGATCTCCGGGGGCAGGATATCGAAGAAGGGGTCTCCACCCGATTGCTGGTTTACTGTGCGACGCTCATCGCCTCGGGAGTGAAGCCGGATGTCGCGGTGCGGACGGCCGTCATCGAGCCGCTCACCGACGACGCCGACGTGAAAGCAGGGCTGCTCGAGGTGGTGCGCGCGGCCTGGGGCTGATGACCGATTTTCTGGAGCCGGAGCAGCTTATCGGCCGCTGGTGGCACCGCTGGGTGGGGGCGGCGGCCAGCTATCCGTCCTATCCGGAGGCGGCCGTCGCGCTGGAGGAGCAACGCGCGCGCCTCGCCGTGTTCTACCGGGCTCTGGGTGGACCGGGCGGGGTTCGCCTGACGGCCGCGGCGCGCTCGTCTTCGTCTCATCGATTGACCCTGCGCCAGCGGCTCGGTCTCGGGGAAACCGAGGCCGTGGAGCGTGCGACGCTGGATGGAGAAGCGCTGGCGCTGCCGCAGCGTATCGACTGCTTTCCCGAGCGCGCGCTCAACGAGAAGCTTTACCTGTGGCTGGCCGCGTACTTCGCGCACGCCGGCAGCGCTCCTCCTCCCGTGACCGATCCGCTGCACGCGGATCTGTGGGCGCTGAGAGGGGCCCGGGCGGCCGCCTGGCGCGTGCTCGAGCAGTGGCCGGGGCTGCGCGTCTCCTACGCGGCGCTGTGCGGGGCCGTGCGCCGCATCCGGCCCCGGCGTCCGCTGGGCGTGTGGGAGGCTGCGGTCGAGGAGGTCGTTCTGCATCTGCTCGGCGCGGACGAGCCCACGGACGACACGGCCCGCCGCGTCCTCGATGCGGTCGTCGATCCTGCGGCGGACATCTCTGGTTTGAAAGCCCCGCGCGGTTATCGGTGCTTTCTGCCGGTGCCGCTGTGGGGCGAGGTCGTGCGCCGCGGGGTCTCACCCGCGCGCGACGGCGACGAGGAGCCGGGCGGAGATGGTGCAGACGGCGACGAGCGCCGCCACACGGCCCGCCGCCGCGCGACCGATCAGGCACAGCGCAACGATCCCCTCCTCTTCAATCGCTTCGAATACCTGCTCAGCGTCGCCGACATGGTGAACGTCAATCGCAGCGTCGAAGACGACGAAGTCGACTCGGCACGGCAGGCAGCGGACGCGCTGGACGAGATCACGGTGAGCAACCACCCTCGGGCCACGGCCTCGCGCCTCAGGCTCGATCTGGAGCTTTCACCGCAAGCCGTCAGCCTGGAGCCGCTCGCTGCCGAGCACACATACCCCGAATGGGATTACAGCCGGCAGGCGTACCACCGCGATCACTGCCGTGTCATCGCCGAGGCCGCCGACGAGGACGGAGACGACTGGACACCGGATGCGGCGGCACGGCGCCGCATCCGTGCCGTCGAGCGCCAGTTCGAGGCGCTGCGTCCCCGGCGCCGGGTTCTCCCCGCCCAGACCGACGGCGACGAGCTGGATCTGTCTGCGCTCATACGCTCCTACGCCGACCTGCGTTCGGGTCGGCCCGGCTCCGAGCGCGTCTACCTTCAGGCGCGAAACGCCGAGCGCGATCTGTCGGTGGCGGTGCTGGTAGACGCATCCCTGTCCACCGATAGCTGGGTCGACAACCGCCGCATCCTCGACGTGGAGAAGGAGGCGCTGCTCGCGCTCAGTCACGGTCTGGATGCGTGCGGGGACGAGCACGCGGTCTTCGCCTTCACCTCACGCCAGCGGCGATGGGTGAGCGTCACTTACCTGAAGGATTTCGACGAGCCGCTGAACGAGCGTGTGCGCCGCCGCGTCCAGGCGCTCAAGCCCGGCTATTACACGCGCATCGGCGCTGCGCTGCGCCATACCGCCGCGCGATTGACGCAGCGGCCCCACCGGCATCGACTGCTGCTGCTGCTCTCCGACGGAAAGCCCAACGACATGGACCACTACGAAGGTCGCTACGGCGTCGAGGACACGCGCCGCGCGATCCGCGAAGCGAGGAGCGCGGGGCTCGCCGTATTCGGCATCACCATCGACAAGAAGGCACGCGAGTACTTTCCGTATCTCTTCGGTCGAGACGCGTTCGCCATCGTGGGACGCATCGGCAAGCTTCCGGGAGCGTTGCCCGCCATCTACCATCACATCACGCGCTGACCGCGCCGTGTCCGGCGGGCTCCGCGCCGGGGCTTGACTCTCCGCCCGCGGCGGGCTTTGCCAGTCGCCCTTCGCACCGGAAGCGCATTTCCGCGCGCCTGTTGACCACAACGCCGATTGCCGGGCGGCGACCGGGCGGCGCCGGCGTGGCGCGCCGGTCGGACCCCTCGGGTCCGAAAGGTTGCAGCAGCGCGGAGTCGCACCTAAGCTGGTCCCGGGCCGCACGAGGCGCGCAGGCGCGTTCGTCGCCTGCCACCCGCATCGCGGCCTATGGCGTGCGCGCCGACCAAGAATCCACACTGGAGGAGGAGCCCATGGCGACGACAACCCGCGATCCGGTGCCGGCCGGCACGATCCGCGAAGATACGGTGGTTCCGGCGTGCGAGCCGTGGAGCGTGAAGATGCGCCAGGGCGAGATGCTGCGATTGATCGATCTGGAGGGGCAGCAGGCGGTCGATTTCCTGTGCTACCGTCTGGACAACCCCGCCGAGCGCTACAACGCGGCCAATACCATCAAGCTGAACAAGAGCATCTACCTGGGAAAGAGCAGCGTCCTGTGGTCGGTGCGTGCGCGCAAGATGATGACTATCGTCGAGGATACCTGCGGCTTCCACGATACGCTCGCCGGGTGCTGCTCCATCGAGATCGACCAGGTCCGCTTCGGTAAGACCAATACCCGGAGCTGCCAATCGAACTTCGAAGCCGAGCTGGCGAAGTACGGGATGGGTGAGAAGGACATCGTCGCCAACATCAACTTCTTCATGTACGTGCCGGTCCAGGCCGACGGGGCGATAGCGATCGCGGACGGCCTGTCCAAGGCGGGCGACTACGTGGACCTGCATGCGGAGATGGATCTGCTGGTCGTG
The DNA here is from genome assembly GCA_964585725.1 of uncultured Ectothiorhodospiraceae bacterium. Lineage (GTDB taxonomy): Bacteria > Pseudomonadota > Gammaproteobacteria > HK1 > HK1 > CAZPFD01. The sequence goes on from CAZPFD010000077.1 coordinate 8,760, forward strand.
ATCTCCAACTGCCCCGAGCGCGACAACCCGGCAGCGGGCTTTCAACCGACACCGGTTCGCGCCATCGTCTACTCTCCTTAGGGGCGAATCGAGAGCCACGCCTGCGCGCGCAGAACCGGAGTCTTCCGATGAACCTGAGCATGACTCTGCACAGCGCCGGCCTTGCTCCCGAGCAACTTCAGGCGCTGACGCTGAGATTCTTGGAGCGCTCGATACCCTGGCGGACCGTGCTGCTCATCGGCGCCGGCTGGGGTCTGGCCGCATTCATGCACGGCTACATCGGTATGTTCACGGGCTATGGGCTGGTGAGCGTCTTTGTGCACTCGCTCCTTACAGGCGCGGTCGGCGGGCTCACGGCGTGGTTGGTGCTCGCGCAATGCTAAACTGCCCATCTCCCCTCGCCGCCCAAGCCCCATGCACCTTCCCGAAGAAATCAACCTGGCCTATCAGGAGCTCCAGCCGGACGACATCCTGACCGCCGTCGAGAGTCTCGGTTATCGATGCGACGGCCGCCTGCTGGCCTTGAACAGCTACGAGAACCGGGTGTATCGCGTGGGACTCGAGGACGCCCCGCCGCTGGTGGCGAAGTTCTACCGTCCCGGGCGCTGGAGCGACGAGGCGATCCTCGAAGAGCACGCCTTCGCCGCGGAGCTGGCGGCGGACGAGATCCCGGTCATCGCGCCGCTGGCTGACGACGGCGAGACCCTGCATCACCGGGGACCGTTTCGCTTCGCGCTCTACCCGTGCCGCGGCGGCCGCGCACCCGAGCTCGACGACATGGCCCTGCTGCGGCGCCTGGGCCGTTTCGTCGCCCGGATGCATCTGCGCGGCGCGCTGCGAGGCTTCGTGCACCGCCCGCGCCTGGACATGGCCTCCTACGGCGAAGCCTCCCGAGACTATCTGATCGGGGCCAGATTCATGCCGGCCGATCTTGTTCCCGCGTACGAGAGCCTGTGCGAGCATCTTTTTCGAAACGTGCGCGCATGCTACGAAAGGGCCGGACGCGTGCACTACCTCCGCCTCCACGGCGATTGTCATCCCAGCAATGTCCTGGTGCTGGACGGGGAGCTGCACATCGTCGACCTCGACGATGCCCGCATGGGGCCGGCAGTGCAGGATCTGTGGATGTTTCTCTCGGGCGATCGATTCGAGCAGACGCCTCAGCTCGAGGAGCTGCTCGCGGGCTACAGCGAGTTCCGCCGCTTCGATGCGCGCGAGCTGCATCTCATCGAGGCGCTGCGTACGCTTCGCATCATGCACTACGCAGCCTGGATCGCCCGGCGCTGGCGGGATCCGGCGTTCCAGATCGCCTTTCCGTGGTTCAACTCGCAGCGCTACTGGGACGAGCACGTGCTCGCGCTGCGCGAGCAGCTCGCCCTGATGGAGGAAGAGCCTCTGCCGTGGCGAACATAAGTGGTGTCAGAGACGACTTTTTCGCCCGCACTGGCAAAAGCCATCTCTGACACCACTTATTTTCAGGCGCGCCGGCGCGCCTCGCGCCGGCGCTCGCTTTCTTTCAGCCACTTCTTGCGCAGGCGGATGCTGCGCGGGGTCACCTCGACCAGCTCATCGTCGTCGATGAACTCGAGCGCCTGCTCGAGGGAGAGGCGCAAGGGCGGCGTGAGGACGATGTTCTCGTCCGCGGTGGCGGCGCGGATGTTCGTGAGCTGCTTGGCCCGGGTAGGATTGACGGCGAGGTCGTTGTCTCGGCTGTGGACGCCCACGATCATGCCCTCATAGACCGCTTCCCCGGGGCCG
>CAZPFD010000077.1:10527-14509 GCA_964585725.1 uncultured Ectothiorhodospiraceae bacterium
GAGGTTGAACAGCGCGTAGGCGAGCGACTTGCCGTCCACATTCGAGACCAGCGCTCCGTTGGTACGCTGGGCGATGATCTCGGGCACCCGCTCCTTGTACCCGTCGAAGATGTGGTACAAGAGGCCGGTGCCCGCGGTGGCGGTCAGATACTCCGTGCGGAATCCAATCAGCCCGCGGGTGGGGATGCGGTACTCGAGTCGCACGCGCCCCGTGGCATCGGGCTGCGCGTCGATGAGCTCGCCCCGGCGCTCCGCTACGCGACTCATGACGGCGCCCCGGTACTGAGCCTCGAAATCCAGGGTCAGCAGCTCCCAGGGCTCGCACGATCGCCCGTCTATCTCGCGCACGATGACCTCCGGGCGCGAGACGGCGAGCTCGTACCCTTCCCGGCGCATGGTTTCGATCAACACCGAGAGGTGGAGCTCCCCGCGTCCCGAGATGCAGAACCTGTCCGGATCCGAGGTGGTCTCCACGCGCAGGGCGACATTGTGCTTGCGCTCGCGCTCGAGCCGCTCGCGGATCTGGCGGCTGGTCAGGAACCTCCCCTCGCGTCCCGCGAAAGGGGACTTGTTCACCTGGAAGTTCATGCTGATGGTCGGGGCGTCCACCTCGAGCGGCGGCAGCCCCTCGGGGCAATCGCGGTCGCAGAGCGTGTCCGAGATGGCCAGATCGTCGATGCCGCTGAAGGCCACGATATCGCCGGCGCTCGCAGCCTCGATGCGCCGGCGTTCCAGGCCGTGGAAGCCGTAGAGCTCCGTGAGCCGGCCGGTGCGCACGGCGCCGCGCGCGTCTACGATGCTCACCGCGGTGTTCGGCGCGGCGCGTCCGCGCCGGATGCGGCCGACGCCGAGCACCCCGACATAAGGGTCGTAGTCGAGGCTCGAGACCTGGAGCTGCAGCGCTCCACCGGCAAGGACCGCAGGCGGTGGCACGTGCGCGACGATAGCCTCGAGAAGCGGCGTCAGATCGCCTGCGCCCACCGCGGGATCCGCGCCGGCATAGCCATGGAGCGCCGAGGCATAGATGACGGGGAAGTCGAGCTGCGCCTCGCTCGCCCCCAGGCGGTCGAAGAGATCGAAGGTCTGATTGAGCACCCATCCCGGTCGCGCCCCCGGGCGGTCGATCTTGTTGATGACGACCAGCGGCGCCAGCCCGCGCGCGAAGGCTTTCTGCGTGACGAAACGGGTCTGGGGCATCGGACCGTCGACGGCATCCACCAGCAGGAGCACGCCGTCGACCATGGACAGCACCCGCTCCACCTCACCGCCGAAGTCCGAGTGGCCGGGTGTGTCCACGATATTGATGCGCCAGTCGCGCCACGCGATGGCGGTGTGCTTGGACAGGATGGTGAGGCCGCGCTCGCGCTCGAGGTCGTTCGAATCCATGACCCGCTCGGGCAGTGCGACGCGCGCATCCAGCGTGCCGGACTGCTTGAGGAGCTGGTCCACGAGCGTGGTCTTGCCGTGATCGACGTGGGCGATGATGGCGACGTTGCGCAGGCAGTTCGTACTCGGCATCGGTATACGCAATAAGGGCTCCGCCGGCGCTCACCGCAACGGGAGCCGTCGTCTGGATGGTTGCGCGCGGATGCGCCGCAGCCGCGCCGCCGGGCCACATTTTTCCGGATTCCTGCTCGCTTGTTCAGCGGGGATCCGCCGCCCGAGAGCGGCGGCCTCGGACCGGGCTGTGGGGAACACGGGCCGATTGCCCGATAGTGCGCCGGAACGAGACTCGGTTTGGCGCTGAGCTGGGCGGCGCTGCGGCATTATACCCTACGGGAACGTCGATCATCGCTCTTCACGGCGGGAGACTGCGCCGGGCCGGCGTTCGATCCCCGGCGTGGCGAGTTAGAATTCTCCGTACGATGAAAACGGAAGAGGGCGCCTGCCTCCTGCGCCTGCCGAACCTCGCCCTGCTGGCCGTCCTGGCCGTCGGCTGTGACGATACGCCGACCACCCCGTCCCAGCAGGCATCCCGCTCGCTTGCCGAGATCAAGGAGTCCGGCGAGCTGGTGGTCCTCACGCGCAACGCGCCGACCACCTGGTATATCGACAGGGACGGTGAGCCCGCCGGCCCGGAATACGAACTGGTCGAGTCGTTCGCCGCGTCCATCGGCGTCGATGTCGAGTACAGGAAGAAGCTGACCGTCCAGGCCATACTGGACGGCATCGAGAACGCAGAGGCCGACCTCGCCGCCGCAGGCCTCACCATTACAAATCCGCGCCGCGAGCGTTTCCGGTTCGGCCCGCCCTATCAGGATGTTACTCAGCAGGTCGTGTGCCGGCGCGACAACGTTCAACCCGAGGAGATCGAGGAGCTGATGGGGCTCGAGATCGTCGTCATCGCCGGCAGCAGCTACACGGAACGCCTGAATGCGCTCAAATCGGGCGAGTATCCCGAGCTCGCCTGGGATGAAACCGACAGCAAGAACACCGAGCAATTGCTGCGCGACGTGTGGCGGCGCCGCATCGACTGCACCATCGCCGACTCCACCATCGTCGACATCAATCGCCGCTACTATCCGGAGCTCATCGCCCCGCTCAATCTCTCACGCGTGCAGCAGCTCGGTTGGGTCATGCCGCAGTCCAGCAAAGATCTGGACGAGGCGGTGACGGACTGGATGGAGGACTTCAAGGAGAGCGGCCGGCTGGAGCATCTCCAGGAGCGGTACTACGGGTTCTTCGAGGTGTTCGACTACGTCGACATCAGCGTCTACGTACGCCGCATCGACGAGCGGTTTCCGAAGCACCGCGAGCACTTCCGCGACGCGGCACGACGCTACGATCTCCCTTACCTCCTGCTCGCGGCGCAGGGCTATCAGGAGTCGCACTGGAACGCGAGAGCGCAAAGCCCGACCGGCGTGCGCGGGATCATGATGCTGACGAAGCGCACGGCGAGGGCCATGGGCGTGGAAGACCGCCTCGATCCGCGCCAGAGCATTTTCGGCGGCGCCAAGTACATGGCTCGTTTGAGGGAGCGCTTCGTCGAGGAGGTCACCGAGCCGGACCGCACGTGGCTGGCGCTCGCGGCCTACAACGTCGGTCGTGCTCACTTGCACGACGCCCAATTGCTGGCGCGGAAGATGGGCTTGAGCCCTTACCTATGGCGCGACATGAAGCAGGTCCTGCCGCTGCTTGCGGACAAGCGCTACTACAAGGATCTCAAGCACGGCTACGCGCGCGGCTCCGAGCCCGTGCGCTACGTGCGGCGTATCCGCGAGTACCAGCACGTGCTGAAGAACCACGTGAAGTAGGTGCGCAGAGAAACGCGGGCTAGGAGCGTGTAGGTCGTTCAGTGCCCTACACGCTCCTAGGTCAACTTTTTTGCCACCCGCTCATCGAAGCGGGCGACGTTGACCACGACCCTCTCATGGGTGCCCTCGCCGATGAGCTCCTTCTCGTCCCGGGCCGAGACCCGAAACACGAGCCTGCGCCCCTCGAGCCGGATCAGCTCTGCGGCGGCCCATACACGCATCCCGATGGGAGTCGCCGCGATGTGGGAGACCTCGAGGCGGATGCCAAGCGTCTGGTAGCCCTCGGGGAGGCGGCTCTCCACCGCATCGAGCGCAGCCGCTTCCATGAGGTTCACCATGACCGGTGTGGCCAGCACCGCGATCTTGCCGCTGCCCACGTGCGGGGCGGTGTGTTCCTGGCCGACGAGGAGCGTAGCCGCTCCCTTGGCGCCCTTTTCCAGTGCCGCTTCTTTCATACGGGCATTCTTGTCCGGGCGCGTGAGGGCGGAGCGGAAACGTAATCGGGTTCCCCGCCGCGTGCGCCCCGCAGCGGTGTCGCCCCGGCGGATCGGAGACTCAGCGCAGCTTCGCTTGTCTCCCCCTCATCCCTGACCGGTCTCGGGTCAGGGAATGCGTTTCCGACGCCCCTCTCGTCGGCTTCAGTAACGATAGTGATCGGGCTTGAACGGTCCGTCGACGGGCACCCCGATGTAGTCGGCCTGCTCCGAGCTCAGCCGTGTCAGGTTGGC
>CAZPFD010000078.1:0-14428 GCA_964585725.1 uncultured Ectothiorhodospiraceae bacterium
TTGTCACGCCAGTGGCACTGCCGGGTAGCTATGTACGGAAGGGATAACCGCTGAAGGCATCTAAGCGGGAAGCCCACCCCAAGATGAGGTCTCCCGGACCCTCGAGGTCCCTAAAGGTCCGTCGAAGACTACGACGTTGATAGGCTGGGTGTGGAAGCGCAGTAATGCGTGAAGCTAACCAGTACTAATCGACCGTGCGGCTTGACCATATAACACCCAAGCGGTCTCACCGCTGGCCATGGGTCATCTGTCATCGATGACGGTGACCACGAGATGTGCGATGCGACATACCGCGCCTTGACGACTTTCCGAACTCAGTCACTTGTCTTCTGCAAATGACAGATGACGAAGGACAGGTGACGAAACGGTTTGCCTGGCGACCATAGCGAGCGGGAACCACCCGACTCCATTCCGAACTCGGAAGTGAAACCGCTCAGCGCCGATGATAGTATGGGGCTCTCCCCATGCGAAAGTAGGTCATCGCCAGGCATTTAATGCCAAGAGCCCCTGGTTCCTGACGAGCCAGGGGCTCTTTTTTTTGCTCTTCGCGGATTTCCGGGAAACCGCGCCGACGCGCACCAACGGCGATGGGTCCGGGGGTATGTGCCGCGCAGGGCGGGATGGAATCCCGCCTAAGACGGGGATTGGTGCAGCCTCGGACTTCGGAAGCGCCCGCCGCCACGGCGGCTCGGACGCTCGGACGGCTTTCACGGCGGGATTGCGCTGCGCTCCATCCCGCCCTACGTCCGGTCCGCCCGGGCGCGTGGCGGCTGGCACCGCGGGCACCAGTAGGTCGAGCGCATCGTTGCGCCGAGGCGTGCGTAGCGGATGGGCGTCCCGCACCGCAGGCACGATCGCCCGTGGCGCCCGTAAACCCAGAGCCGCGGACGGCCGCGGCGCGTCGCGCGTGGTCCGCCGCCGAGATTGGCCCGAATGAGATCGTGCGCGGTGGCATACAGCCGCCGCAGGGCCTCGTCGGCGGTGGTCGCGAGCGTACCGAGCGGGTGCGCCCGCTCCATGAACAGGATCTCGGACTTGTACACGTTGCCGATGCCCGCAGCCACCCGCTGATCGAGAAGCACGTCCGCCAGAGCGGTCCCCGGTTCGAGGAGCTCGCGCGCACGGCCTACCGCGTCGTCCGCGGCCAGCGTCTGCGCGCCGAGGTCCGGTCCGAGGCGCCGGACCGTGTTGCGCTCGCGAATGCCGGCGCTGCGTAGCAGCTCCACCTCCCGGGCGTTGAAGCACACCACCACCTCCCCCGGCACCCACACGGCGAGCGCGGCGCGCGCTCGCGGTTTGCGCCACGGCTCCCCCGGCGCGTAACGGTGCCAGGTGCCGTACATGCCGAGGTGGCTGCGCAGGGTCAGCCCGTTCTCGAGGCGGATGAACAGGTGCTTGCCCTTGGCGAACACCGCGCCCACCCGGCAGCCGGCGAGCTCGGACAGCGTCGCGCCGCGCACCGCGACGCGCTGCGCCACCCGCCCGGTCAGCGTCCGGCCGATGGCATCGGCCAGCTTGTGGACGGTATCTCCCTCGGGCATGGGTCGCTCGGATGGTTTCGTGCTCAGCCGGCGTGGGTCGCCGCGGTCAGGCCCCGGTAGTCCTCGGCGAAGCCGCATTCGCGCAGCAGCGAGTAGTGCGGCGACTCCGCAGCGGAGCAGCCGTCGACCTTCTGCACCACGAGCAGCCCGCGCCGGCGCCCGCGGGGCAGCCGGTGCAGGGCACGGAAGGCGACGCGCAGCTCGCCGCGCTCGGTGCACATCGCGGGAAAGGTGAGCAGCTGGCGTGCGCCGGGACCCACGTGCAGCACCGGCCTGCCGTCCACGAGCACGATCCAGGCGCCCGGAACCCGGCGCGGGCGCACCGACTCCCCGGCGCCGCTCGCGGGCCAGGGCAGCAGCGCCCCGTACGGATTGGCTGGGTCGAGGGCGGCGAGCACCAGCGCATCCTCGTCGTCGCAGGGCTCGTCGTCGGCCTTCGCGGCGCGTGCCGCGCGCAGCCGATCGACGGCGCCCGCGTGCGCGAACTGTGCGCCGGAGAGACCCTCGACGAAGTACCCCCGGCGCACGCGCCCCCTCTCCTCCATGGCCTTGAGCGCCTGGTAGAGCGGCGCGAATCCGCCCGGCAGATCCTCGGCCTGGGCCGCCTCCCGGCTCACCACGCCGTAGCGCTCGAGCAGCATCTCCACCCGGGCCAGGGTGCGCGTCTCATCGCTTGCCTGGGCGTCCACGATGTGGGATACGAGCGACCAGCGTCCCGCCGTGATGCCCTCGCGGCGCGCACGCCCCGCGCGGCCGCTGCCGTGCCCGCGCCGGGCCAGCGTGCGCAGGGGCTGGAAGGTGTCGTTGGTGATGCGTCCCGCCCAGACCAGATCCCACAGTGCCGCTTCCACGTCGCGGGCGCTCGTTCCCGGATGCGCCGCCCTGATCGCCCGGTCCAGCTCGAAGAAGAAACAGGCGCCGCTTCGCCGCAGGTGCCCCAGCAGCGTTTCGTGCACGGCTGAGGGCGCTGCATCGCCGTCGTTGGCGGAGAGCAGCAGCGGCGCGCGGTCGCGCCGGTAGAGGGCGATGCGCCCGTCGCCGGCGCCGAGCGCCCCGCGACCGACCCAGAGCACCGCGCCGCTGGCGCTCAGCAGGTCAAGTCGCTGCGGCGCATAGTCCGGTACCCGCTCAGGCAGCAGAATGCCATCGAGGGCGCTCCAGGGCAGAACCAGACCCTCGAGCTGCGCGATGGCCTCCTCCAGGGCGTCGCGGCCGGCGTGCGGGGGCCGCACCCCGTGCCAGGCCGGCAGGAATCGCCCGAGGGTGCTGGCGTCGACCGGGGCGACCTCGTTGCGCAGCTTGGCGAGCGTGCCCCGCTTGAGGCGCTGGAGCACTCCGCGCTCGCACCACTCGAGCTCCGATCCGTGAGGACGGATCTCGCCGCGAACCAGCACCCCGCTCGCCTCCAGGCCGCGCAGGACGGCTTCCACCTGCGCCACCCGCAGGCCGTAGCGGGCGGCCACCTCGCGCGCGAGGAAAGGGCCGTGGGTGCGGGCATAACGTCGCACCAGCCGTTCCAGGGGCGCCGCCACGGGCGCGAGGAACGTCTCCGGGAGGCCCGCGGGCGGCATCACGCCCAAGGCGTCGCGGTACACGCCGGCGTCCTCGGCGGCGAACCAGCGCCGCTCGCCCGCGATGCTCGCCCTCACCGCGCGGTGCTGCGCGCGCAACGCCTCCAGCCAGGTCGGCGCGGGTCCCTCGCTGCGCGCCCGCGCCTCCTCCGGCGCGAGATCCCCCAGCCGGCGCAGGACGTCGTGAAGCTCGTCGGCATCGCGCGCGCGGCGGCCGCCAGCCAGGCGCTGGAGCTCGGCTTCGAGGCTCTCCAGCACCCCGGCGTCGATGAGCTCGCGCAGCTCGGCCTGGCCCAGAAGCTCACTCAACAGTCCGCGGTCCAGGGTCAGCGCGTGCGCCTTGCGCTCGGCGAGGGGCGCGTCCTGCTCGTAGATGTAAGCGGCCACATACGCGAAGACCAGCGTGCGCGCGAAAGGAGACGCGGAGGCCGTGTGCACATCGTCGACCTGGATGGCACGGCTGCGAATGTCCCTGAGCACGCTTTTCAGGGCCGGAAGGTCGAACACGTCCGACAGCGCCTGGCGGTAAGTTTCCAGGACGATGGGGAAGGCGGGATAGCGACGCACCACGCCGAGCAGGCTCTGCGCCCTCTGGCGCTGCGCCCACAGCGGGCTGCGCCGGCCCGGGCGCCGCCGCGGCAGGAGCAGGGCGCGCGCCGCATTCTCGCGGAACAGCGCGGCGAACAGCGACGACGCAGCGAGCTGCTCGGTCACCAGCTCTTCGATCTCGTCGGGATCGGGGATGAGCTGCTCGAGGCCGGGCAGCTCGTCCACGTCGGCGAAGCGCACCACCATGCCGTCGTCGGTGTACATGAGCTGGACCTCGAAGCCGCTGCGTTGTCCGAGGCGGTGCTGCAAGGCCATGGCCCACGGTGCGTGCACGCGTGCGCCGAAGGGGGACAGGATGCACACGCGCCAGTCCCCGAGCTCGTCGCGGAAACGCTCCACGGTGATGGCCCGATCCGTGGGCAGGGTTCCGGTGTGATCCTTCTGCTCGAAGACGTAGCTCGCCAGGTTCTGCGCGGCGAAGCGCCCCAGGGGCGCGTGCGCGCGCAGATATTCCACTGCCTCGGCCCGCGGCAGCGCGCCGATGCGCCGGGTGAACGCACCCAGGGCGCGCCCGAGCTCCAGCGGCCGCCCCGGGCCGTCGCCGCGCCAGAAGGGGAGCCGTCCCGGCTCCCCGGGCGCCGGTGAGACGATCACCCGATCGCGCGTGATCTCCTCCACCCGCCAGGTGCTCGCTCCCAGGATGACGTTGTCCCCGGCGCGCGTCTCGAACACCATCTCCTCGTCGAGCTCGCCGAGACGCGGGCCCTCGGGTCCGAGGTGCACCGCGTAGTTGCCGCGATCGGGGATGGTCCCGGCGTTCAGGCGCACGAGCATGGCCGCGCCGCGGCGCGCGGTGAGCTGGTCCTGCGCGCGGTCCCACGCCAGCCTCGGCTGCAAGTCGGCGAACTCGTCCGACGGATAATGGCCCGAGAGCATGTCGAGCACGGCCTCGAGCGCGCCCGCAGACAGGTCACGGTAGGCGTGGCTCGCGCGCACCACCCGTCCCAGTGCCTGCACGTCCCGCGGCCCGTCGCAACACATGGCGACCACGTGCTGCGCCAGCACGTCCAGGGGGTTGCGCGGTACCCGCATGCTCTCGATGGCGCCCTCGCGCATGCGCTCTGCGATCACCGCGCACTCGAGCAGATCGCCCCGGAACTTGGGCACGATGCGACCGGCGCTCACCTCGTCCACGCGGTGGCCGGCGCGCCCCACCCGCTGCAAACCGCGCGCCACCGAGCCCGGAGACTCCACCAGAACCACGCGGTCGACGGCCCCCATGTCGATGCCGAGCTCGAGCGAGCTGGTGGCGACCAGCCCGCGCACGCGCCCGGCTTTGAGCCGGTCCTCGATCTGCGCACGTTTCTCCGTGGAGACGCTGCCGTGGTGTGCGAGCACCAGCTCCTCGCCGGCGAGCTCGTTCAAGCGCTGGGAGAGCCGCTCGCAGAGACCGCGGCTGTTGACGAAGATGATGGTGGAGCGGTGGGCTCGAATCTCCGCCAGCAGCGCGGGGTAGACGGCGGGCCAGATACCGCGCTCCCGGCGCGGTGTTCCCACCTCGCGCGCATACAGCTCCCCCAGGATGGAGCCCCCGGGGCGGCGTTGTGGGCGCGCACCCTGATCCGTCTCCGTGGCGTCCAGCGAACCAGCGCTTTCCCCCGCTCTTTCCATGTCCGGCACCGGCACCACGATCTCCAGATCCAGGTGCGGAGGGCTGCTGGCGTCCACCAGCGTGACGGGGCGCGCGCCGCCCAGAAAGCCGGCCGCCTCAGCCAGGGGGCGCACCGTCGCCGAGAGCCCGATGCGCTGGGGATCGGTGGCCGCCAGCTCCGCCAGCCGCTCCAGGGACAGCGCGAGATGCACGCCGCGCTTGGTGGGTGCCAGCGCGTGCACCTCGTCGACGATCAGCGTGTCCACGCCCGCCAGCGTCTCCCGCGCGCGGCTGCTCAGGATCAGGAACAGCGATTCCGGCGTGGTGACCAGGATCTCCCCCGGCGCCCGTGCCTGGCGCCGGCGCTCCGCGGCGGGCGTGTCCCCGGTGCGCACGTCGACGCTGATCTCGCGGGCCTCGCAGCCCAGGCGCTGGGCCGCGCGGTGAATCCCGATGAGGGGTGCGCGCAGGTTGCGCTCGATGTCGTAGACCAGCGCCTTCAGCGGGGATACGTACACCACGCGGACCCCCGGCGTCGGATCCGAGTCCGCACGCAGGAGCCGGTCGAGGGCTGCCAGGAACGCGGCCAGCGTCTTGCCGCTGCCGGTCGGCGCCACCAGCAGCGCGTGCTCCCCGCGGGCGATCGCGGGCCACCCCCGCCGCTGCACCTCCGTGGGCGCCGGGAAGTTCTCGCCGAACCAGGCGCGGGTGGCCGCGCTGAAGCCGTGCATCATGGGCAGTCGTCCTTCTCCTCTGCACCGGATCCTCGGTCGCCCGCGGGACACGCGCAAGCCGCCCCACAAAACGGGACACCCGATATTTACCCAAAAGGGGACACCCGACATTTGCACCCTGCGGCAGGCAGAAGCCGCGCTGAAAATGTTGGATGTCCCCTTTTGTGGGGAAGCGGGGGCGAGGCTTGACCCGCGAGGAGTGCTTCGATATTTTTGCAAACATGGAAACGACGCAGGCCGTGACCGCGCTCGGCGCCCTTGCCCAAGGGTCGCGTCTGGCTGCCTTCCGCCTGCTGGTGGGGGAGGGCCCCGACGGGCTGCCGGCGGGCGCCATCGCCGAGCGACTGCAAATCCCCCCCGCGACCCTGTCCTTCCACATGGCTCAGCTCGCCCACGCCGGCCTGGTCAGGGCGCGGCGCGAGGGCCGCTCGGTCATCTACAGCGTGGACTTCGAGAACATGCGCGCGCTCCTCGGCTTTCTCGCCGAGCACTGCTGTGGCGGCGATCCCGAGGCCTGCGGCCTGGAGGGGGGCACGCCCGAGCTCGCCGCGCCCGACCCCGCCGCCCGCGGCTCGGATTGATTCCACGACGAGGACCCGCTCATGCACGAATCCGCCTCAAGGTCCCGTGCCCGCCCCGCGCTCGGCGCCGTCGAGCGCTATCTCACCCTGTGGGTGGCTCTGTGCATCCTCATCGGGATCGGGCTCGGGCACGCCTTCCCCGCCCCCTTCCATGCGCTGGGCGCGGCCGAGGTGGCCCGGGTCAACGTGCCGGTGGCCGTGCTCATCTGGCTCATGGTCGTGCCCATGCTGCTCAAGGTGGACTTCCGGGCGCTGCACCGGGTGACCGAGCACTGGCGCGGGGTCGGCGTGACCCTGTTCGTCAACTGGGCGGTCAAGCCCTTCTCCATGGCGGCGCTGGCATGGCTCTTCATCGGCTACCTGTTCGCACCGTACCTCCCGGGCGATCAGATCCACTCCTACATCGCCGGGCTCATCATCCTGGCCGCCGCGCCGTGCACGGCCATGGTCTTTGTCTGGAGCAACCTCTGCGACGGCGAGCCTCACTTCACCCTGAGCCAGGTGGCGCTGAACGACACCATCATGATCGTCGCCTTCGCGCCCATCGTGGGCCTGCTGCTCGGGCTCTCCGCCATCACCGTGCCGTGGGAGACGCTGCTGCTCTCGGTGCTGCTCTACATCGTGGTGCCGGTGATCGTGGCGCAGATCGTGCGCGGTCGCGTGCTGGCGCGCGGCGGCCAGCCCGCGCTGGACCGGCTGCTCGCTCGCCTCCAGCCCCTGGCCCTGGGGGCGCTGCTCGCGACCCTGGTGCTGCTGTTCGCCTTCCAGGGCGAGCAGATCATCGCCCAGCCCCTGGTCATCGTGCTGCTCGCGGTGCCCATCCTCATCCAGGTGTATTTCAACTCCGGGCTCGCCTACCTTCTCAACCGCCAGCTCGGAGTGGCCCACTGCGTGGCCGCGCCCTCCGCGCTCATCGGCGCGAGCAACTTCTTCGAGCTGGCGGTGGCCACCGCCATCAGCCTGTTCGGCTTCGACTCGGGTGCCGCGCTCGCCACCGTCGTGGGGGTGCTGATCGAGGTGCCGGTCATGCTCTCGGTGGTGCGCATCGCCAACGCCACCCGGGGGTGGTACGAGATGCGGGAGTCCCCGCCCCGGAGATACGGGGCCGCCCGGGTGATCGACGGGCCTCATCCCGGCGCTGCCGCACCGGGCACGCGACGCGCGAGCGCGAAGGCCTCGCAGGGAATGTCACCCATGGGCGGTGCCGATGCCCGCCCGCCTTCGGAACGCTGACCGATGGGGCGAGCGCGATCCGATGCTCCGAAGCGGCTGCTCTTCGTGTGCGTGGAGAACGCGAATCGCAGCCAGATGGCCGAGGCATTCGCCCGCCTGCACGGGGGCAAGGGCGTCGAAGCCTACAGCGCGGGGTCGCGCCCTGCGGGCCGGATCAACGCGAAGGCCGTCGCGGCCATGCGGGAGCTCGGGTACGACCTGGGAACCCACAGGTGCAAGTCCCTGGACGAGGTTCCGGACGTCGAGTACGACATCGTCGTCACCATGGGCTGCGGCGACGCCTGTCCCTGGGTGCGCGCCAAGCGCCGCGAGGACTGGAGCATTCGCGACCCCAAGGACCTCTCGACCGGGGAATTCCGAAAGGTGCGCGACTGCATCGGAGAGAAAGTGCGCGCACTCGTCCAGACTCCGTGAGCCGTGACGCAGCGGGTCCCTGTCCTCACCCGGAATGCCTTCAGCTCGGCCTCGATCGGCCGTAGCGAAACACCTTCACTTTCTCCAGCGTGACGAGTCCACTCGTCATCATGGGCTCGATGGCGTCCAGAAAGGACTGGACGCGATCCGCCGAGTCGACGATCTCGACGACCATGGGCAGGTCCTCGGAGAGTCGCAGGATCTTGGCGGTGTGCAGGCGGCTCGAGTGCCCGAACCCCATGGGGCCGCGCAGCACCGTGGCCCCGGCGAGATGCAACTCTCTCGCCTTGAGCACCAGCGCCTCGTACAGCGGGCGTCCGTCGGCCTTGTCGTCCTCGCCCAGAAAGACGCGCAGCAGCACCGCGTCACTCGGAACCTTCATCGCTTTGCCTCCTACCGGTTGACGGCGACCGCGAGCTCGTGGCCGAGCCACACACCCATCAGACACAGAAGGACGGATCCGAGGACGTAGGCGCAAGCCTGCACCCATTCCCCGTCCTGTATCAGCGCCAGTGTCTGCAAGCTGAAAGAGGAGAACGTGGTGAATCCGCCCAGGATTCCGAGCATGACGAACTGGCGCGCGGCCGTGCCCACGAGCAGGCGCGCATCCGGACCGGTCAGCGTGGCGATGAGCCCGATGAGCAACGAGCCCACCACGTTCACGACCAACGTGCCCCAGGGAAACACCTCGCCCACGTGACGGGCGATGAACCCAGAGCACCAGAAGCGAAGAGCGCCTCCGATGGCGCTGCCCAGCGTGACCCACAGAACGGTCATGCGCCGACCTCCCTCTCGTTCACGGCCTTCGCGGCCGCGTGCGCCTGCCTCAGCCCATCTCGATGAGCACCTTGAGCGTTCCCGGGCGGCGGCTGTGGTCGAAGGCTTCCGGGCCGCGCTCCAGGGGATAGCGGGCATCGATGAGCGAGCTCACCTCGATGTCGCCGGCGGCGAGCAGGGCCAGCGCCGTGGAGAACGGCCCGCAACGGGAGCCGACCAGTCGGAGCTCGTCCACCACCACGCGTCCGGCTTCCAGGCGCGCCTCGCCGCGGTAGGTGCTCTTGAGCACCAGGGTGCCCCGTGCGCGCAGCGCCGCGAGCCCGATCTCGAGCCCCGCCGGATCGCCGGTGCACTCCACCGCCACATCGTAGGCGCCGCGCGCCACCGCCTCGGGCGCCAGCGCGCGAACGCCCGGGGGCAGGCGCTCGCGCTTGCGTGGGTTGCGCACCACCACGTCCAGCGTGTCGCACAGGCGGGCGAGGACCCGCACCACCAGTTGCCCGAGCCGGCCGGCCCCGACCACCAGTACCCGCTGGTGACGCCCGGGCGCGATCTGATCGACGATGTCGAGCGCCGCAGCCAGCGGCTCGACGAGGGCAGCGGCCTCGTCGGGAACGGTCGCGGGCACGGCGTGCAGGTTCGCCACCGGCAGGGTCAGATAATCCGCAAACGCGCCGGGATGGCCCCGGACCCCCAGCGCCGTGCGCTGCAGGCAGTGCTTGCGCAACCCCCGCCGGCACTCGTCGCAGCGCCCGCAGGCCAGGTTGATCTCCCCCACGACACGCGCCCCGGACCACTCCTCGGGACCCGACTCCACGCGCCCCACGAACTCGTGGCCGATGATCCCGGTGAACGGATACAGGCCGTCGACCAGTGCCAGATCGGTGCCGCACACGCCCGCTGCGAGCACGCGCACGAGCGCCTCCCCCCGCGCCGGCCCGGGAACCGGCAGGTCGTCTCGAAACCTGAGCTTACCATCCTCGAGCCACAGCGCTCGCATGCTACTCCGGTGCGTCACGACGCCGGTCCCGGACAAGTGCGCGAAAATGCGATGCAAAATCTTACATTACCCCGACCCCCGGATTATGCTGGCCGGACGCTGATACTCCCGTTGAAGCGCAAGACCTTCCGGCGGGGCGGAGCAGCCAGGGGATGATCATGCGCGTACACACCCTCACGACCGGTGAATGGCTGTTGCCTACATCACGTTCTGGTCCGTCGCCTTCGCCGTTCTGTTCCGGGACCGCCCGAGCCTGCGCAACGCTCTTCTGCTGGGGCTCGTGCTCTGGGGGCTCGTGCTCCTGATATTCTTTCCGGTCGTTGGCTGGGGCTTCCTTGGTCTTACCGTGAGCCCCGAGCTCATCGTCGCCTCGCTCGTTCCGCATCTCCTTTTTGCGCTCTTCCTCTGGGGTCTTTGCCGACCGGCCTTCAGGCCGCGGCGAGCCGCGCCGGCCCGGAGCTGAGCAAGGTGGTGCGGGTGTCGGAAGACGAAATGGCCGTCAAGGCGAGTTTATGTAGGACCTAACCGAAAATGCCGACAAACGGATGAACGCGGATGCGATACGCGGGCAACTGGAGAGGGACCAGATTGCGATCTATCTCGTCGCAATCGGCCTGGGCATTGCAACCGGATTATTGGCGCCGTCGGCGGGTGCCCGCCTTGAGCATGCAATCACGCCGATCCTGGCGGCGCTCATCTACACGACTTTTTTGCAGATTCCGCTTGCCGATCTTCGCGGCGCATTGGCGAACCGACGCTTTCTGGGAGCGCTTCTGGTCGCGAATTTCCTCATTATCCCGCTTGTCGTCTGGGGGCTGTTCCAGATGGCGCCGGCCAACCCGGCGGTGCAGCTCGGAATCCTGCTTGTTCTGTTGACGCCGTGCATCGACTACGTGGTCGTGTTCACGCATCTGGGACGCGGAAACTCGCGGCTCGTTCTCGCCGCCACGCCAACCCTCCTGATCGTCCAAATCCTCTTGCTGCCGCTGTATCTTTGGCTGTTCCTTGGCTCGGGCAGCGCCGAGTTGCTGCGCGCCCGACCGTTCCTGGAAGCGTTTCTTTGGTTGATCGCGGCACCGCTGATTCTGGCGTGGCTGACCGAACTGTGGGCCAAAAGCCACAGTTCCGGAGCCCGCTTCACGAGGACCATGGCCTGGGGGCCGGTTCCGTTGATGGCATTGACGTTGTTTCTGGTGATAGGTGCCGAGATACCCAGGATACGCGGCGCGTTCGGCGACGTGCTCGCTATCGTGCCGATCTATGCCGCCTATGCCGTCGTTGCGCCGGCAACGGGACTGGCGGTCGCGCGTCTGTTCGCGCTCACCCCCGGAGCCTCTCGCGCGCTTATGTTCAGCGCCGGCACGCGCAACTCGCTGGTCGTATTGCCGCTGGCGCTCGCCGCACCGTTCGGCGGCGGTCTCGTCGCCGCCGTTGTTGTGACGCAGACGCTGGTCGAACTGCTGGCCGAGCTGGCATATATCAAGCTGGTGCCGCGCCTTGTCATCGAGCCGACTAAGATCAGATCAGAGCGCATTTGAAGATGCCGCACTGGCAGTTCGTGGACATCATCCCGCCCGACGACTTCGTCGCCTACAGCCGGAAGTGGATGGCGGCCGGGGGCAGCTCATCGGTGGATGCTGTGGTCCGGGGATCGAGCACATCGAAGCTTTGGCTGCGTGCACCCGCCGCGCCACATGATGGCGGTGCTCTGCACTTGCGCTGATGCATGCGGCCCGTCCGGCGATCCCCGGGGGGGCGGTGCGATCACCGCTTCGCACGCTCGCGGCCTGGCTTCGCGCTCTTCGCGCCCCGCACGGCGGCCGGCTTCGGCGCCGCCCCCCGCCCGCCACGCTTTGCCTGTCCACGCGCGCTCTTGCGTGCGGGCGACTCGGGGCGCGAGCGCGCGCGCAGCCAGGCGCCGATGGCCGGGGGCACCTCGCGCACGGCGCGGGCGCTGACGTAGATCCCGATGTGCCCGCCGCGAAACGCCATGGTGTCATAGTCCGCGCTCGCGACGTAGCGGCCGAGCGCGAGGGACGCCTCGGGCGGCACCAGATGATCCTCGGTCGCATAGACGTTGAGCAGCGGCATGTCGATGCGCCCCAGATCGACGCGGGCTTCGCCGAGCACGACCTCGCCGCGCACCAGGGCGTTGCGCTGGTAGAAGTCCTTGGCGAACTGGCGAAAGGCTTCGCCCGCCTGGTCCGGGCTGTCGTGTATCCAGCGCTCCATGCGCGCATACAGGCGTGCACGCTCGGTGTCGGCCAGCCCGTCCAGCATCTCCAGGTACTGTTTCCCACCCGCGCGCAGCGGGCGCAGCTTGAGGAAGGCCGCGTTGAGAAGCTGCCCCGGGATGTTGCCCAGGGTGTCCACCAGCAGGTCCACGTCCACCTCGCGCAGCCAGCGGCTCAGCAGGTCGTCCCGCGTATGAAAATCCACGGGCGTGACCATGGTCACCAGGTTGCGCACCTTGTCGGGATGCAGCGCGCTGTAGCACAAGCTGAAGGTGCCGCCCTGGCAGATGCCGAGGAGATTGACGGCGTCCACGCCGTGCTGCTCGCGGATCCAGTTCACGCAGGCGTCGATATAGCCGTTGACGTAGTCGTCCAAGGTCAGGCGGCGGTCCGCGGCGTCCGGATAGCCCCAATCGATGAGGTACACGTCGACCCCGGCGCGCAGCAGCCCGCGGACGGTGGAGCGGTCCGCCTGGAGGTCGGTCACGTAATGGCGATTGGCGAGCGCGTAGACGATGAGCAGCGGCACCGCGATGCGCCGGCTGCGAGGCGGGCGAAACCGGTAGAGCACGACCTTGTCCGTGCCGTACACGGGCTCCTTGGGCGTGGTGGCGACCGGCAACGAGCGCGCGTGCTTGAACGCCGCCGCCCCGGCCGCGAGCCGCTCCCCCAAGGCGCGCATCTCCGCGAGGGCTCGCTCGGGGTCGATATGAACCCCCGCTGCGCTAGCGCCCCTTGGCTTTGTCATCCCTCGTCCTCGCAGCCCCGCCCGCGGTGCGCGATCGCCGCCCCGGCGAGGCCCGGCCTCTCGAAGGCGCCCCTGCACGCAGCGCCCGCAGCTCGCGCCGCAGCGCCTCGACGCGGCGGTGCAGCGCCGTCTGCTCCTGCGCGTCCGCGGAGCCCAGCAGGCGCGCGATGCCGCCGGTCAGCTCTTGCATGTGTCGTCGCAGCGCCAGCCCGCTGTTGATGAGCGCCCCGTAGGCGCGTGCGTAGCGCTCGCTGCGCAGCATCTCCACATAGGCCGCCTCGCCGCACTCGAGCCAGATCTCGTAGAGCGCACGCGGGCTGTCGATCATTTCGCCCCGACGCGCGTGCGCGTCGATGCGCTGGCGCACCCGGGCCACGGCGTCGCGCGCCATGTCCTGGATCAGCGCTGCGTACCCGTCCACTGCACGTGCGTACTCCGACCAGCGGCGGGCGGTCTCCTCGGGCTCGCCCGCCCAGCGCGTGCCGGCGCCCAGCATCTCGGCCACGGCGCGCGCCGAGCGCGCCAGGGATTCGAGGGCGCCCGCCGCGCGCGCCGCTTCGCCTGCGCCCAGTGAATGGGTCAGCGCCCACGGGGAGCCCGGCGAGTGGGCGTGCAGACCCCAGGGCGCGAGGAGCGCTGCGGGCGATCGCGCGAGCGCCGCCTCGAGCGCCTGGAGCGCTGCCTCCGGTGCCGCCGGCGAAGCGTGCGGCCCCGCGCGCAGGGCGTCCGCATAGTGGCGGGTGAGCGCGTGGAAGGCTCTGCCGTGATGGTTGAGCTGCTCGAGGATCGGTTGCAGCTCCGGGGGGGCGTCGGCGCACAGGTTTTGCCACCAGGCTTCGCTGAACGGGTCGGCAGGCGGCGGGTTGCCGGCGGGGTCCGCGGTCCCGGGCCGGCGGTGCCGCGCAGCGGTGCGCGCCGGGCGCCGTGCCGCCGAGCGACGGGAGGAGGCCGCTTTCATACGGCGAGTCTAACAGGCAAGGCACGCAACGCGCGCAAGCCGAGGTGCGCAGCACGCCCGGCCGCGCGTTCGCCGCGAGCGGCCCCGTGCAGAGGACGGGCGGCGCCCGCAGCGAGGGCTATTGCTTCGAGCCGACCCGGTTGGCCACCAGATCGTCGACCACGGACGGATCGGCGAGCGTGGTCGTGTCCCCGAGATTGTCCACCTCGTCCGAGGCCACCTTGCGCAGAATCCGCCGCATGATCTTGCCAGAGCGTGTCTTGGGCAGCCCGGGCGCCCACTGGATCACGTCGGGTGAGGCGATGGCGCCGATCTCCTTGCGCACCAGACCGACCAGCTCCTTGCGCAGGTCCTCGGAGGGCTCCTCGCCGGCCACCAGCGTCACGTAGGCGTAGATGCCCTGTCCCTTGATGTCGTGCGGAAAGCCCACGACGGCG
>CAZPFD010000079.1:0-14422 GCA_964585725.1 uncultured Ectothiorhodospiraceae bacterium
GTGACCACCAGGTTGAGCAGGGCGAGCGGCAGCATCACCTTCCAGCCGTAGGTCATGAGCTGGTCGTAGCGCGGCCGCGGCAGCGCGGCGCGCAGCAGCACGAAGAACGCCACCGCGATCGCGGTCTTGATCAGAAACCAGGCCACGGGCGGCAGGAAGGCGGGCCCGAGCCAGCCTCCGAAGAACAGCGTGACGATCATGGCGGAGACGAGAATCACGCCCAGGTACTCGCCCAGGAAGAACATCCCGAACTTCATCCCCGAGTACTCGGTGTGAAAGCCGGCGATGAGCTCGTGCTCGGCTTCCGGGAGATCGAAGGGCAGGCGGTGGGTCTCGGCGATGCCCGCGATGAGGAAGACGAGCAGCCCCAGTATCTGCGGGACGAAGAACCACAGCCCTTCCTGGGCCGCCACGATCTCGCGCAGGCTGAAGCTTCCCGCCAGGATCACCACCCCCATGAGCGAGAGCCCCATGAACACCTCGTAGCTCACCATCTGCGCCGCGGAGCGCAGCCCGCCGAGCAGCGAGTACTTGTTGTTGGACGCCCAGCCGCCCAGCGCCACGCTGTACACGGCGAGCGAGGTCATGGCCAGGAAGAACAGAAGCCCGACGTTGAGGTCGACGACGGCCATGCCCGGCGCGAACGGCACCACGGCGAAGGCCATGAGCATCGCCGCGACCACGATGGCCGGCGCGATCACGAACACCGGCTTGTCCGCGAAGGGCGGCACCCAGTCCTCCTTGGTCAGGATCTTGATCATGTCGGCGAGGAACTGGAGCACGCCGAAGGGTCCCGCCCGGTTGGGGCCGTAGCGGTCCTGCCAGTAGCCGAGGAGGCGGCGCTCGACCCAGGTGAGCACCGCGGCGGCCAGCAGGAGCGCGGTGAGCAGCACGCTGATGAGCACCAGCGGGCCGATGATCTCGCCGAGATTCATGGGTGCCCCTCCTTGCGCTCGATGCGCGCCCACGCGCTCCACCATACGCCCGCGAGCTCGGGCAGCCCTGCGGGCAGTCCCGCGACTCCGCGCGGCAGCTGCGGGCGGTGGCGCACCGGGAGGTCCAGCGCCGCGCCGTTCATGTCCACGCGCGCCACCTCGCCCTCGGCCAGGGAGAGCTCCGCCGCGTCCCGGGGGTTCAAGGCCACATAGGGCGCGGGGGCGCGCTCGGCGATCGCGGGGGCCTGTGCGCTCAGCTCCTCGCCGCCGAAGATGTGGTGCAGCGCCACGGTGCGCCAGGCGCCCGTGCGCGCCTCGAAGGCGTCGGGCACCGCCTGGTAGTAGTCCGCGCGCGCGCCGGGCGAAGGCTCGAGCAGGCGCACACCGGGATCGCCCCCGTGCAGCCGCCCGCCGATCTCGTCCTGGAACTTGTTCACCGACTGCTCCGAGTTCCATCCCGGCGACCAGAAGTAGGGGATGAGCGCGGCGGGCAGCTTGCGGCTCGCGTAGTAGCCCTCCATGGAGAACGAGAAGGGCGCGTCGGGATCCTGCGCCGGCTCGCGCTCGTGCACGTCCAGGTGCGCGCGCATGGCCGTGCGTCCGCTGTAGCGGTGCGGCGCGCGGCTCACCCGCTCGGCGGCGATGCGAAAGCCCGCGCCGGGAGCCGCCGCCGGGATCGCTTCGAACACCGCGAAGCTGCGCGCGCAATCCGCGGTCACGTCGTCGAGGCTGCGCCAGGCGGGCGGCTCGCGCCCCGCGGCCTGCATCGCGTCGCGCAGCCAGCGCCAGCTCTCCTGGACGTCCCCGTCCGGCACGTAGACCTGGAAGAAGCGCTGCGCGCGCGCTTCGTTGCTGACCAGGGTGCCGTCGCCTTCGGCGAAGGTGGCGGCGGGCAGGGTCAGGTCGGCCCATCGCGCCGTGGCGTGCCGGAGATGATCGACCACGATGAGCCGTTGCACGTTCTCGATGAACGCGTCCACCGTGGCCTGGTCGGCGCGCCGGTAGAGATCGTTCTCCAGCACCACGACCGCGTCGACCTCGCCCGCGCGCACGCGCTCGAATGCGCCCTCCAGGCGTCCGCCGCCCATGAGCTTGAGCCCGAGGCTGTTGCACTCCGGCGCCGTCAGCACGAGCTCGGCGCACGGGCGATCGTTCCCCCCCAGCGCCCGCGCCACGTTGGCGGCGGCCTGCATTACCGCCTCGCTGCGGGCGCCGGTGCCGGAGACGACCAGCGGACGGCGGGCGCGGCGCAGCGCCCCGGCGATGTCGTGCACGAAGTCCTGCATCGCCGCGGGCAGATGCGGCACCGCCGGCGCATCGGCATCGAGGGCGTGGGCCACGGCGAAGCCCAGGCGCGCGATGTCCTCGGGGGTCGCGCGCAGGGTGGCGGCGGCCGCGTCGTCGAGCCTGGTGGCGTCGGGCGTGACCACGAACAGCGGGCTGCGCTCGTCCTGCGCGGCCTCGCGCACGGCCGCGTCCTGCCAGCGCGGGACGCCCAGCCCGTCCGCGATCTCCATGTGCCGGTGGCGTACCGCCTGGCGCAGTGCCAGGGCGAGGCGCGGCGCGGTATTGGTGAGATCCTCACCGAGCACCAGCACCGCATCCGCCTGCTCGGTCTCGCGCAGGGACGGCGTGCGCGAGGGGCCCTGGGTCATGATCTCCACGGCGGTGGCGAGCAGCCGATCCTCCTCCTCGGAGATGCCGAGATGAAACCGGTCCGCCCCGACCAGCACGCGCAGGGCGTGGTTCGCTTCGAGAGACGCCCGCGGCGAGCCGATGCCGAGGGTGCGCGAAGGGTCCTTCAGCGCCGCGCCCACGCGCCGCAGCGCCTCGTCCCTGTCCAGCGGCGCGGACGCCTCGCCGCGCCCGCCGCCCGCAACGGGTTGCCGCACGCGATCCGGGCTGTTCACGAAGTCGTATCCGAAGCGGCCCCGGTCGCAGAGGAAGTAACCGTTCACCTCACCGTTGTAGCGATTGACGATCCGGCGAAGCACGCCGTAGCGCTCGTTGGGGCTGGTATTGCAGCCGAGGCCGCAGTGCGCGCACACCGAGGGCGCGGATTGCAGATCCCACTTGCGCACGTAGCGCTCGCCGAAGGTCCGGTCGGTGAACACGCCCGTGGGGCACACCTCGGCGAGGTTGCCGCTGAACTCGTTCTCGAGCACGCCGTCCTGATGGCGCCCGAAGTACACGTGGTGATGGGCGGCGAAGGCGCGCAGGTCGCCGCCGCCGGCGTAGTCCTGGTAGAAGCGCACGCACCGGTAGCAGGCGATGCAGCGGTTCATCTCGTGGTTGATGAACGGGCCCAGATACTGGTTGCGGAAGGTGCGCTTGCGGCCCCGGAAGCGGCGGTAGTTGTGCCCGGTCATCACGGTCATATCCTGGAGGTGGCACTCGCCGCCTTCCTCGCACACCGGGCAGTCGTGGGGGTGGTTGAGCATCAGCCACTCGATGACCCGCGCGCGGAAGGCCCGCGCCTCCGGCTCGTCGAGGCCGATGCGCGTGCCTTCGGCTGCGGGCGTCATGCACGCCATGACGATGCGGCCCTGGTCGTCGTTCTCGTCCCTGTACTGCTTGACCGCGCACTGGCGGCACGCGCCCACCGAGCCCATCGCCGGGTGCCAGCAGAAGTAGGGCAGGTCGAAGCCCAGCGACAGGCACACGTCGAGCAGGTTGCGCTCGGGGTCCGCGGGGTAGGGCTGGTTGTCGACGTGGATGATGGCCATGGTCAGAGCCTCGAAGCCGTCATACGAACCACGAAGCTCACGAAGACCGCGAAGGAAAGAGAAAAATCGGACGGCTTCGTGCTCTTCGTGTCCTTCGCGGCTGAGGATCGGGGTTCACTGCGCGTGCAAAGGGCTTCATGCGTACGGGCACCTCTGCTCGGCGATGTGGCGCTCGAAGTCGTCGCGGAAGTACTCGAGCGCGCTCTGGAGCGGCTCCATGGCGCCGGGGGCGTGGGCGCAGAAGGTATTCCCGGGGCCCAGGAAGCGCGTGTGCATCTCCAGCAGATCGAGATCGGTGCGCTGGCCCTCGCCGCGCTCGATGGCGTCCAGCAGCTGCTCGGTGTAGGGCAGCCCGTCGCGGCAGGGCGTGCACCAGCCGCACGACTCCTGGGCGAAGAAGTGCTCCAGGTTGCGCAGCATCGCCACGGGGCACGTGCGGTCGTCGAGCACGACCATCGTGCCCGTGCCCATGCGGCTGCCGAGCTTCTGGATGGAGTCGAAGTCCATGGGCGCATCCAGGTGCTCCTCGATCAAAAAGTCGGTGGACGCGCCGCCGGGGAGCAGCCCGCGGAACCCGTAGCCCTCGCGCATGCCGCCGGCGTGCTCCTCGAGGAGCTCGCGCAGCGGCGTTCCCATGGGCAGCTCCCAGGCGCCGGGGCGCTTCACCTTGCCGCTCGCGCCGTAGATCTTGGTGCCGCCGTCGCCGGTGTGGCTGAGCCCTTTGAACCACTCGGCTCCGTTGTTGACGATGTGGGGGACGTTGCACAGCGTCTCCACGTTGTTGACCACCGTCGGTTTTCCCCACAGGCCCATGAGCTGCGGATAGGGCGGCTTGGCGCGGGGCAGGGCGCGCTGCCCTTCGAGCGCGCTCAGCAGCGCCGTTTCCTCGCCGCAGATGTAGCGTCCGGCGCTGGTGTGCAGGTGCAGCTCGAAGCCGTAGCCGCTGCCCAGGATGTCGGGTCCGAGCCAGCCGCGATCGCGCGCCTCGGCGATGGCGCGCCCGAGGCGCGCGGCGCAGAGGGTGTACTCGCCGCGCAGGAAGATGTAGCCGGCGTCCGCCTGCACCGCGTAGGCGCTGACGATCATGGCCTCGACGAGCTGATGGGGATCGCCCTCCATGAGCAGCCGATCCTTGAACGTGCCGGGCTCCATCTCGTCGGCGTTGGCGATGACGAACTTGTGCGGCGGCGCGTTCTCGCCCATGGGCATGAAGCCCCACTTCATGCCGGTCGGGAATCCCGCCCCGCCGCGCCCGCGCAGGTTGGCGTCCTTGACCATCTGCGTCACGCCGGCGGGCTCGAGCTCGCGCAGCGCCGTGCGCACGGCCCGGTAGCCGCCCGCCGCCTCGTAGGCGCGGATGTCCAGCGGCTCGCCGTCCGCCCGGATGTTTCTCGTGAGCGGCGTCTCCATCTATTCGTAGCGCTCCAGGATCCGATCGATGCGCTCGGGCGAGAGATCCCCGTGCGTCTCGCCGTCGATGATCATGGCCGGCGCCCGATCGCAGGCGCCGAGGCACGGTATGGGCAGCAGCGTGAAGCGCGCGTCGGATGTGGTCTCCCCGTACGCGATGCCCAGGCGTTGCTCGAGATGCGCGAGCTGCTCCTCGTAGCCGGTCAGCCAGCAGCTCACGCTGTCGCACAGGTGAATGACGTGGCGCCCGACGGGGCGGCGGTAGATGAGGTTGTAGAAGGTCGCCACGCCGTCGAGCTCGTCCGGGGACATCTCCAGCTTGGCGGCGATGTCGCGGATGCTCTCGTTGGAGATCCAGCCGCGATGGCGCTGCACGATCTTCAGCGCCTCGATGCAGGCGGCCTGCTTGCGCTCGTAGAGCTCGAGCTCGTGGTCGATCTCTCTGATTTCGTCCGGGCTCAACATTCGATATGTCCCTTGTCCTTTATCCTCTCGCGGGTCGGGGCGCCCTTCCTCGGGGTTCCGGGGCTCCGCGTGGGGTCAGACACCACTTTCGGGCTTTTTGGGATCACGATGCATGTGCCGGCGCAGGAAAGTGGTGTCTGACCCCAGTTTTCCGAACGTCCCGGGCAATCGGGTGCTCATCGACGCTCATCGGTCCACGTCCGCCATGACGAAGTCGATGCTGCCGAGAATCGCGATCAGATCCGGGATCATCAGCCCCCGGGTGATGAGCGGGATCATCTGCAAATGCGGGAACGACGGCGTTCGGATGCGCACCCGATACGGCATCGTGTGTCCGTCGCTCACCAGGTAGTAGCCGTTGTTGCCCTTCGTCGCCTCGACGCCCACGAAGCTCTCGCCCGCCGGTATCACCGGACCCCAGCTCACGTTGAGGAAGTGATTGATGAGCGTCTCGATGTCGTGCATCGTGCGCTCCTTGAGCGGCGGGGTGGTCAGCGGGTGCCGCGACTTGTAGTCGCCGGCGGGCATGTCTTCCAGGCACTGCTCGATGATGCGCAGGCTCTGGCGGATCTCCTCGGCGCGCACGACGCAGCGGTCGTAGCTGTCCCCGCTGTGGGCGATGGGCACGTCGAACTCGAACTGCTCGTAGCCGGAGTAGGGACGCTTCTTGCGGAAGTCCCACTCGAGGCCCGTGGCGCGCAGCCCGGCGCCGGTCACGCCCCACTCGATGGCCTCCTCGGTGGTATAGGCGCCGACGCCCTGGGTGCGCGCCTTGAGGATCCGGTTCTGCAGCGCGATGCGCTCGTACTCGCGCAGCCGCGGCGGCATCCACTTCAGGAAGTCGCGCACCATCGCGTCCCAGCCTTCGGGGAGGTCCTGGGCTACGCCGCCGATACGGAACCAGCTCGGGTGCATGCGACCGCCGCAGATGGCCTCGATGATCTCGAACACGCGCTCGCGGTCGGTGAACATGTAGAAGACGGGCGAGAGCGCGCCCACGTCCTGGGCGAAGGTGCCGTAGAACACCAGGTGGCTGGCGATGCGGAAGAGCTCGGCCAGCATCACCCGGATCACCTGGGCCCGGTCCGGCACCTCGATCCCCGCGAGCTGCTCGACCGCGAGCACGTAGGGCAGGTTGTTCATCACGCCGCCCAGATAGTCGATGCGATCGGTGTACGGGATGAACGTATGCCACGACTGGCGCTCGCCCATCTTCTCGGCCGCGCGGTGGTGCCAGCCGATGTCGGGCACGGCGTCCACGATCTCCTCGCCGTCGAGCTGGAGCACGATGCGGAACACGCCGTGCACGCTCGGATGGTTGGGGCCGAGGTTCAGGAACATGAAGTCCGAGCTCTCGCTCTGGCGCTCCATGCCCCATTCCTCGGGCACGAACTTGAGCGCCTCGTGCTCGGCCTCGTACTTGTCGTCCGGCAGGCTGTAGCGCCCCATCTCGGTCGCCCGCGCGGGGTGGTCCTTGCGCAGCGGGTGCCCCTCCCACGTGGAGGGCATCAGGATGCGGCGCAGGTGCGGGTGGCCCTCGAAGCGCACGCCGAACATGTCCCACGCTTCGCGCTCGTACCAGTTGGCGGCCGGCCAGATCCCGGTCAGGGTCGGCATGGAGGGCGCATCGCCGTGCAGCGCCACCTTGAGGCGCACGTCCGCGTTGCGCTCGAAGGAGAGCAGGTGATAGACGAGGGTCAGGTCGCTCTCGGGCTGGCCGTCGCGGCGGTTGCGCACCCGCTCGTCGATGGCGGTCAGGTCGTAGAGCATCTCGTAGGGCGGGTCCGACTCGGTCTTGAGATAGCGCAGGATCCCCTTGGCCTCTTCTCTGGAGACCCAGAAGGTCGGCACCCCGTCGCCGGTCGGCTGCGCGGCCAAGGCCTGCGCGCCGAAGCGCTGGGTCAGCTCCTGCCCGATGTCGTTCATTGCGCTTATGCCTGCTGCTGAACGCCGCTTCTTAACACGAAGGACACGAAGATCACACGAAGGGCACGAAGAAAGATTTGAACAGGAATGAATGAACCTACCACACCATCGTCAGCCCTGAAGGATGCTCAGAATCATTTTCAAATCCTTCGTGGTCTTCGTGTGATCTTCGTGTCCTTCGTGTTAAGAAGCGGCGTTTCTAGGTTCATACGGTGTCGGGGGTGCGCAGGGTGGTGGCACTGGTGCGCTCCTCGCGCTTGCGATCGCGCATGCTCGGCGGCTTGGCGCGATACACGCCCTGGGGACCGACCACCCAGCTCAGCGGGCGCTTCTCCTCCGCCACCGATTCCTGGAGCAGAGTGAGGCCTTCGAGCAGCGCATCCGGGCGCGGCGGGCATCCCGGCACGTAGACGTCGACGGGCATGAACTTGTCCACGCCCTGCACGACGCTGTAGATGTCGTACATGCCCCCCGAGTTGGCGCAGGAGCCCATGGAGATGACCCAGCGCGGCTCCATCATCTGCTCGTAGAGCCGGCGGATCACGGGCGCCATCTTCATGAACACCGTCCCCGAGATCACGATGAGATCCGCCTCGCGCGGCGTGGCGCGGATGACCTCCGAGCCGAACCGGGCGATGTCGAACTTGCTGGTGAACGCCGTCGCCATTTCCACGTAGCAGCACGAGAGGCCGAAGTTGAAAGGCCATATGGAGTACTTCCGCGACCAGGCGATGAGATCCTGCACGCTCGAGAGCAGCAGGTTGCGCTTCATCGCCTCTTCGTAAGCCGCATCGCCTTGAGGCTCGCGCGGCGTCTCGCCCGGTTTGCTCATCCACCATCGCATGAGGTTGCCTCGACTCCTCTACAAGCGGTTGCTTTCTGCGCTGCGCCCGGCGTCATCGCGGTGCGCGGGAGCGTGTCTCGCCCAGCAGCTCGCGCGGCTGCGTCCAGTGATCGGGAGGCGGCATCTTGCGCCGGCCGTGCGGTCCCCAATCGAGCGCGCCGATGCGCCAGAGATAGACCAGCGCGGCCACCAGAATGGCGATGAAGACCGAGACTTCGACGTATCCCGCCCACCCGGCGTCGCGGATGGCGATCGCCCAGGCGATGATGAACACCGCCTCGAGGTCGAAGATGACGAAGAACATGGCGACCAGGTAGAACTTCGCCGGCAGCCGGAACCGCGCATAGCCGAGTGGTATGATTCCGGACTCGAACGGCTCGCCGGTCGCGCGTTCGCTGTGCCGCTCGCCCAGGACGTAGGAGATGGCGAGCATCGCCACCACGAGCCCGACGACGGCCCCGAAGTAGGCGATCAGCGGCCAGAGCGGCAGCGTGTTCTGCGGCATCCGCGAGAGCTCCTCCTCGAGGGCAGCGCTTACCGGAATGGCCGATGCAAACGCGGTGCCACGGGTGGCGCGAGGCGGTGGCGCGCATTCCGCGAACGTGGCGGTGCGCGGCGCTCGGACGGGTGGGCGCGCGCGCGATGCACGGATCCGTGGGGGAACGTCGTGGTTGTAGAAACTACAAGGCGCGGAGATTGCCTTGTAGAAAGTACAGGCCCATGCATGGCTGGTCCGGTGGGCGGGCACGCAGCCGGTGGATCCCCGCGGGCGGATGCCATCGGCCGCGAGCGCGGCGCCCCCGAAGCGCGGTTTCGTGCCATGGCATCATGCTTGCATTCGCGCCTTGGCAGTAAATGCACCCCCCTGCCCGGGGTAGGCGATGGAGCTCGAAACGCGATCGGGCGGCGGGAGGCCGCCATGACAGGGGGTGGACGGCGCGTTCTGGTGGTGGACGACAACGCCGACGTGGCCGACAGCCTCGCGGATCTTCTTTCGGCGCTGGGCCACGACGCCCATGCGGCGTACGCCGGTGTCCAGGCGCTGGAGGCAGCCGTCCGGATCGAGCCCGAGGTGGTCATCGTCGATCTCGTGCTGCCCGATATGGACGGCGAGCGGGTGGCCCGGCGCCTGCGCGCGTCGCACCCGCACGCGAGACTCATCGCGCTGACCGGATCCGTGCGTGCCGCGGCCGAGCAGGCGCGCGCCTGCTTCGATCACGAGCTGACCAAGCCCGTGGACATCGACCGGTTGGAGGCGTTACTGGAGAAGAAGGAGCCCTGAGCCATCATGATCAAGCTCTACGACCTGGCGGGCGCACGCGACGACCATCGTTTCAGCCCGCACTGCTGGCGGGTGCGCATGGCGCTGGCCCACAAGGGCCTGGCGCACGAGACCGTCCCCTGGCGCTTCACGGAGAAGGAGGCCATCGCCTTCTCGGGGCAGGACAAGGTGCCCGTGCTGGTCGACGGAGACACCGTGGTCAGCGACTCCTGGGCCATCGCCGCGTACCTGGAGGACACCTACCCGCAGCCTTCGCTGTTCGGCTGCGCCACGGGGCGCGGGGAGGCGCTGTTCATCAAGCACTGGACGGAGCGGGTGCTTCAGGCGCGTCTCGCGCCGATCCTGATGCGGGACATCTGGCACGGCCTGCACGACAATGACAAGGAGTATTTCCGGCGCACGCGCGAGCAGCGCGTGGGCACGACGCTGGAGGCGTTCTGCGCCGATCGGGAACGGCATCTGTCCGCCTTCCGCCAGGCGCTGGCGCCCTTGCGCGAGACTCTGCGCGCGCAACCCTACGTGAGCGGCGAGGCGCCCGGGTTCGCCGACTACCTGCCGTTCGGTGCGTTGCAGTGGGCCCGCTGCACGTCGGACGCGGCGCTTCTCGGGCCCGATGACGACGATCCGGTGAATGCGTGGTGCGAGCGCATGCTCGGGCTCTTCGACGGCCTCGCGGCGAAAGCACCCGGTCCCGGCTGAAAGAAAAAAAGATCAACCTGTGACCTCTGTGGTTGATCTTTTTCTTCTTGCTTAGGAGGTGGGGAGGATGGCGAAACCGATGGATGTCTACTACTGGCCCACGCCGAACGGCTGGAAGATCACCATCATGCTCGAGGAGACGGGCCTGCCCTACAACGTGATCCCCGTGAACATCGGGGCGGGCGAGCAGTTCGAGCCCGAGTTCCTGGCCATCAGCCCCAACAACAAGATGCCGGCCATCACCGATCCCGACGGGCCCGGCGGGCGGCCCATCTCGCTCTTCGAGTCGGGCGCGATTCTCATCTACCTGGCCGAGAAGACCGGCCGCTTCATGCCCGGCGCACCGCGGGAGCGCTACGTGGTGTTGCAGTGGCTCATGTTCCAGATGGGGCACATCGGCCCCATGCTGGGGCAGGCGCATCACTTCCGCGGATACGCTCCGGAGAAGATCGAGTACGCCGTCAACCGCTACACCAACGAGGCGGCGCGCCTGTACCGCGTGCTCGACAAGCGCCTGGGCGAGGCCGAGTACGTGGCCGGCGAGTACTCCATCGCGGACATGGCGATATTCCCCTGGACGCGCTCCTACGAGCGGCAGGGGCAGGACATCGACGACTATCCCAACGTCAAGCGCTGGTTCGACGACATCGCGGCGCGCCCGGCCGTGGAGCGCGGCCTCAAGGTGCTCGAGGAGAAGCGCAGCACGGGGCCGATGGACGAGCGGGCGCGCCGCATTCTCTTCGGCGAGGAGCAGTACGCGCGGCGCTGAGCGGTTATTGCTGCGGCTTGGCGAGGAGGGGCTCCGCGACCTCGTTCTGGCGGTTCTTCTGCGCCAGGTCCTCGATGACCGCATCCAGCCCCCGCTGCTCGATGGTGTTGCGGATGCTGGTGCGGAAGGTCGCGACCATGCTGACGCCCTCGACCACGACGTCGAAGGCCTTCCAGCCGTCGCTGTCTCGGTGCAGGCGATAGGCCACGTCCACGGGCTTCGCCTGGCCCGACAGCGGGATCTGCGTGCGCACCACGGCTTGCTCGCCGTCGTCGCTCACCCGCTCGGAGATGTACTTGATCTCGGTGCCGCCGGTGAACTCGGCGAGCCCGGTGGCGTAGGTTCGCACCAGCAGCTTGCGGAACTCGGCCAGGAACCGCTCGCGCTGCTCGGGCGCCGCCTTGCGCCAGTGCACCCCGAGAAGCCACCGGCCCACGGTCTGCATGTCGACGTGGGGAAGGACGATCTCCTCGACCAGCTTCTGGGCGCGGTCCGGGTCGTCGAGGATGGCCTGGCGCTGGTCCCCGATGGCCTTCAGAAGCTGGCCCGTCGTCTGCTCGATGACCGCCCGGGGGCTGCCGTCCGCCGCCGTGCCCG
The DNA here is from genome assembly GCA_964585725.1 of uncultured Ectothiorhodospiraceae bacterium. GTDB lineage: Bacteria > Pseudomonadota > Gammaproteobacteria > HK1 > HK1 > CAZPFD01. The sequence continues at coordinate 11,654 of CAZPFD010000079.1, forward strand.
CCCCGGCGAAGATGAGCCCCAACAGCGCGACACACAGCCGGATACCGCGCAAGACGTCCATGACTGCATCCTCCTTTCCTCGTGACACGACGGCGCCCTTCTGAGGGGCTTTCCGCTCTCGCTGCACTCACTCGCGCGCGCCGGGCGGCCTCGCAGTCTGTCCGGACGCAGTGCTCTCTGCGGGGTGCGGGGAGCCCTTCGCCATCAGGCGAGCGGTCTCTGCTCGGGTGTAGAAGCGTCCGGCGCGGCAGAACCCCGCGATGACCGATCCCTTGACGCAGGTCACGCTGCCGGTGCTGTCCCGCTCCTCGACGAGGGGCTCGGGCAGTCCGTCCAGCAAGTGTACCGGAGCGCGGCGCCCGTCGGCATATCGGGAGAGATAGGTGCAGCCGGTGTCGGTGTCCTGGAACGCGGGCACGAAGCCCCCGGCGGCCGTCTCCTCGCTCGTGCCCGAGCGGTTGCGGAACGAGCGGCGCTCGCGCTCGAGCTTGCGCACGCTGAGCTTGCGCCGCAGAACGCCGGCGACGCGTCGCAGGGGGCGGAAATCACACAGAACGCCCCGCGCGCTCATGGATCTAACGGCCCGCGGGGCGCGGGTGGCGCGGGGGGTCGGGCAGGCAGGGGCCATGGCGGTTCACCGTCAGCTCGCTTTGTCCCCTTAGACCGGATGTCGGTGCCAATTGCGTCACCCGGAGCCCCTGCCCGCGTTCAACCGGGGCGGTACACGGTTGCACGTCTCGATCGCGTATCGGTCGCCCGCAAGCGCGCCTTGAGCGCCGGGGCGGACGGCGCAGGGTGTCGGAGAATTCGTGGACACGAGCTTCCTGATGCGGGGCGGGAAAGCGATGTCGGTGAGCGCGCAACATGATTTAAGTTAGGATCGGCTGGTGGCGGAAGAGGTGCTCGCAGTGCGGTGTGTCACGGGTCTGGCGCTCGCTCTCACCCTGGGTCTGGCGGCGGCCTTCCCGGCGCGCGCAGCCCAGGACGACGCGCGCCTCGATCAGCTCTTCATCCGTCTGAAGGAGGCGCCCACGCCGGCAGGGGCACAGGCCGTGGAGCGCCGGATCTGGGCCATCTGGACCGCGAGCGGGCGCCACAAGATCGACGCCCTCATGCGCGACGGCATTCATCAGATGAATGCGGGAGCGCTGGACGCCGCGCTGGAAACCTTCGACACGGTCGTGGACCAGGCGCCGCACTTCGCCGAGGGATGGAACAAGCGGGCCACGGTGCACTACCTCAAGGGCAACATGGCGCATTCGATGCGCGACATTCAGCGCACGCTGGAGCTGGAGCCGCGGCATTTCGGCGCGCTCTCGGGGATGGGACTGATATTCCTCGAGCGCGGAGATGAAGCCGCGGCCCTCGAGGCCTTCGAGCGGGTGCTGGAGATCCACCCCCGCGCCCGGGGCGTGCGCGAACGCGTGGAGTCGCTGCGCGCGCGCGTGCAGGGCACGCGGATCTGAGGGGCTGCTTCCGTTCCGCGCCTCTCCACGTCGATGCATCGCCACCCGCGAGACGCCAGGTGAAGCCCGAGCATCTCAACGTCACCATCGTGGGCGCCGGGATCGTGGGCGTCGCGACCGCCCTTTACCTCCAGAGAGACGGCCACTCGGTCACCATTCTGGACCAGAACGGTCCGGGCGAAGGGTGCTCGCGCGGCAACGCCGGGATCCTGGCCCTCGACAGCGTGAGCCCCCTGGCCCGCTTGGCGCTCATCCGCGAGCTGCCCGCCATGCTGGGGGATCCGCTGGTGCCCATGCGCCTCGCCCCGCGTGCGCTCTTCCAGCGCCTGCCGTGGGTCGTGCGCTTCGTGCTGGCCGCGCGCCCCCGGCGGGTGGCGGCGAGCGCATCGGCACTGGCGGCACTGCTGCACACGGCGCTGGACGCCTACCGGCCGTTGCTGGATGCGTCGGGAGCGCAGGATCTGGTGCGCGAGGACGGCTGGCTGGTGGTGTACGAGAGCGAGCGGGCCTTCGCGCGGGCGGGGCCCGAGCGCATGCGCCAGCGCCGCTTCGGCGTGCAGATGGATACGCTCTCCGGGGACGAGGCGCGCCGTCTCGTGCCCGCGCTCGGTCCCCACATCCGCCACGCAGTGCACTTTCCGAAGGTGGCGCACACGGTGGATCCCTTCGGGCTGGTGCAGCGGTTGGCCGAGCATTTCGTCGCCCGCGGCGGACGCATCGAGCACGCCCGCGTGGTCGGTGTGGAAGCGTCCGCCGCCGGCCGGCTGCGCCTGCGAACCGAAGCGGGGGTGCGCGAGGTGCCGTGTCTCGTGATCGCCGCCGGCGCGTCGTCGGCCGAGCTCGCGCGCCGCCTCGGCCATCGGGTGCCGCTGGTGCCCGAGCGCGGCTATCACGCGATGCTGCCGCAGCCCGGCGTCGAGCTGCCGATGCCGGTGCTCGCCGCCGAGCACGCATACGTGGCCACGCCGATGAATGGGGGGCTTCGCCTCGCGGGTACCTCCGAGATCGCCGCTCCGGCGGCGCCGCCCGATTACCAGCGCGCCCGGGTGCTCATGGAGCGCGGGCGGCAGTTGCTTCCCGGGCTCAACACCGAGGGTTACGAAGAGTGGATGGGGGAGCGGCCCACGCTGCCGGATTCGCTGCCGGTCATCGGGCGCTCGCCCCGCGTGCCGAACGTCTACTTCGCTTTCGGGCACCAGCACCTCGGCCTCACGCTGGCCGCCGTCACCGGGCGCCTGGTGGCGGACATGGCCGCGGGCCGGCCGACCGATGTCGACATGCGGCCGTATCGCATCGAGCGCTT
>CAZPFD010000080.1:0-14400 GCA_964585725.1 uncultured Ectothiorhodospiraceae bacterium
CGAGCCCCACGGGGATGGTCTTGAACAGCGCGTCCGCCAAGACGCTCTTCACCGGCTCGACCTCGGTTCGCGCCAGGCCGGTCGGCATCGCACGCACCCCGCAGGAGATGTCGAAGCCGACACCGCCCGCCGAGATGACGCCGCCCGCCTCAGGGTCGAAGGCGGCGACGCCGCCGATGGGGAATCCGTACCCCCAGTGCGCGTCCGGCATCGCGTAGGACGCTTTCACGATCCCCGGCAGCATGGCGACATTGGTCACCTGCTCGTAGACCTTGTCGTCCATGTCACGCATGAGGGCTTCATCCGCATAGATGATGGCGGGCACGCGCATGGCGCCGTGCGCCTCCACGCGCCACTCGAAATCGGAGACTTGCTGAAAACGTGACAGATCCATGGAGATTCTCCTGTCCTTGGACCGTGAGCATCGCGACCCGTCGCCGAACGGGTGGCCTGGGCACGGCCGCACGCGGGGAAGGGAGCAGCACGGCCTCGGACACACGCGCGCGGCGGCTAAGCGGTCCGCACGAACTCATGATCCGAGATCGCCAGGTGCTTGCGTTGATCTGCGTCAAACCGAGTCTGAAGCCGGCGCACGCGCCATATCCCTGGCGGCGCTCGTGGCGGCCTTGATCCCCGTCAAGCAGACGCCCGGCACCGACGCGTATTCTGCTCACGTGCACCGAGGGAGGGGATGGGACGTGTGTGCAACCCCCCGTGAACCGCCGCCCGGTCCAGACTCGAGTGAGCCCGGGTCGGACGCGTGGGAGCATTTCCACCACGGCGCGGATGTCGGCGTTCGCGGCTACGGCGTGACGCTGGAGGAGGCTTTCGCCAACGCCGCGACGGCTTTGACTGCGGCGATCGTCGATCCCCGCGACGTCGCACCAGCCGCCGCGATCGACATCCACTGCGAGTCACCCGACGAGGAGCTTCTGCTCTATGACTGGCTGAACGCGCTGGTGTTCGAGATGGCCACCCGCCGCATGTTGTTCGGGCGATTCGAGGTCCGCATTACCGACGGCCGCCGCCTGGACGGGATCGCCTGGGGCGAGGATCTCGACCCGGACCGGCACCACCCGGTCGTGGAGGTGAAGGGGGCCACGTGCACCGAGCTCAGAGTGAGCTGCGGGCAGGATGGTCGATGGGTGGCCCAGACGGTGGTGGACGTGTGATTCACCGGTACCTGAGCCGCCCCGCTGCGAGTGACGGTCACGCTCCGTTACGCCGATTTCGAGACCCACGGCCATGCCACGCCGCTGCCCGCAGCGACGGACGACTTCGACGCCGTCATGGAGGCGGCCTTGCGCTGCCCTGGGATCCTTCCCCTTGGTGAAGAAGGTCCGTCTGATCGGCATTAGAGTAGGAGATTTGTCGAGGCCCTGATCGCGCGACACTCGACGCGTAAGGACCATCATCATCGCCCGCGATGCGGCAGCTTGCCCAGAGGCACCAAGTTGGTGGCGCGCATGCGGGAGGGGAGGAACAACCTCGGGTTCGACGCCGCGCGCACAGATGTGAGCGGGTAGATCTGCGGCCCGAGCGGCGGCCCTCTGCAGGACGGGATGCCGCCGCGGCGCGCCGCGGGCCCGGGACTCGACTGGCCATGCGTTGATCTAGATCAGGTCTGGTTCCCTCCGCCTGTGTAGCTTCAATGTGTCGACCTGTATCCGGAGGTGCAACATGGCCAGCGTGCTGGAATCATTGCGCAGCGACCACGAGAACATACGGATGCTGCTGGACATACTGGATACGCAGATATCCATCTTCCACGCCGGCCAGTCCCCGAATGTTCTGCTGATCGAGGACATAGTGGATTACATGCGCGGCTACCCGGCTCTTTGTCATCACCCGAGAGAGGACTTGGTGTACGACAAGCTCCGGCGGAAGGCGTCACCGCAGCTGCTCGAGCGAATCGGCGATCTGCGCGCGGAACACGATGAACTGGCGATGTTGACCACGACCTTCATGAGCGCGGTCGACAACGTCCTGCCGGATCCCTGCGAGCCACGAACACGCTTCGTGGCGCTGGCGAGGGAGTTCCTGGACCGTTACCGGCGCCACCTGGAGCTCGAGGAAACGGTGCTGTTCCCGGCCGCCCTGGAGCACCTGGGCGGCGAGGAATGGGCCGAGATAGACCGCCGCCTGGTCGAGCACAAGGATCCGCTGTTCGGGGAGAAGCTCGAAAGACGGTTTGCGAATCTGCACCACGCGATCGTCGCCGTAGCGTATGGGCCGCAGTGACCGAAAGGACATATCGAACGCCCGAACTACGGGCTAGACCAAAGGATGCCGTTGCACGCGGCGAACGCAGGTGTCGGCGCGGCGCTGCCGCGGACGGCGCGCACCCGCATCGATCCAGGACCCCCGCCTCGCTGCCGGCGCGGCGGCTGAGATGCGGTGGCTTTTCAGCTCGCTCTCCGGTAACCGGCTGAAGGCACCGGCGTCGCCGCGCGATCCGTTTGTGATCATGTCGATCGGCTAGCAGCTGCGGTTCATTCACCGTACTCCGGCATCTCGGCCGGACTCTTCTCGCGCTAGCTGCACGCCGAAAACGGTGTGCGCGAGAGCGCTTGTACGAAACGATGATCCGCTTCCACGGCGCAGGCTCGCGGTGTGAAAGGTGGGATGAGACGTGAAGCGTCGGATTCCGGTTGTTCTCGCGCTGCTGGCCGCGGGTGTCGTGGGCGGGGGCTACTACGTCTATGAGCGCCTGTGGCAGAGCGATGATAACGCCATCGTGCTCTATGGCAACATCGACATCCGGCAGGTTGACGTGGCCTTCAACGTCGAGGGGCGGATCGAGACGATGCTCTTCGAGGAGGGCGATCAAGTGAAGCGAGGCCAGCTCCTCGCGACTCTCGATCGATCGCGCTTCGAGAACACGGTGGACGCCGCGAGCGCGGAGGTGCTCTCACGCAGGGCGGTGCTCGAGCGCCTCGAGGCCGGCAGCCGTCCGGAGGAGATCGAGAAGGCCCGCGCCGACGTGAGAGCCGCAGAGGCGGCCTGGGAGGAGGCGAAGGCCACGCTCGGACGTCGACAGAGGCTCTACGAGCGCGGCGTCGCCTCCGCGCAGGAGCTCGACGACGCGCAGGCCGCCGAACGGGCTGCGAGAGCGCGTCTGGAGGCTCTGCAAGAGGCTCTGGAGCTCGTGGTGATCGGCCCGAGGGTGGAGGACATCCGAGAAGCGCGGGCGAAACTGCACGCGGCCCAGGCGGAGCTCGCACTGGCGCGGGATCGCCTCCGGGACGCGAACCTCTATGCACCGGCCGACGCCGTCGTGCTCACCCGGATCCAGGAGCCGGGCGCGGTGGTGCTCGCGAATACGCCGATATACTCGCTCGCCCTGGGAGATCCGATCTGGGCGCGGACCTACGTCTCCGAGACCCATCTCGGGCGCGTGCACCCGGGCATGAAAGTGCGGATCACGACCGACTCGTTCCCCGACCGAACGTATGCGGGATGGGTGGGGTTCATCTCACCGACGGCCGAGTTCACACCGAAAAGCGTCGAGACCCCCGAGATCCGGACCAGCCTCGTGTACCGGCTCCGGGTCTACGTGCGCAACCCGGATCAGACGCTTCGCCAGGGTATGCCCGTAACCATACAGCTCCTCGCGGAGGAAACCCCCTCGGCACCGCAGGAGGCGGCGCCCGAGGAGGCGTCGGCGTCGCCGTGACGGGCGCCACCGTCCGAGTCGCGAACCTCGTAAAGCGTTTCCACGTCGCGGGCGTGAGCGTCGCGGCCCTCGACGGCGTGAGCTTCTGCGTTTCGCCCGCCCGGGTGACGGGTCTGGTGGGCCCCGACGGCGCGGGCAAGACCACGCTCATGCGGCTCATGGCCGTCATCCTGAGCCCGGACAGCGGCTACGTCCGCATGCGCGGTATGGCGGACGAACGGGTCGCCGTCGGCTATATGCCCCAGCGCTTCGGCCTCTACGAGGATCTCACCGTCCTGGAGAACCTGCAGCTCTATGCGGACCTGCAGGACCTCTCCGGCCCCGAGAGGGAAAGGCGATTCGGCGAGCTCCTGGCATTCACCGGGCTCGGCGCATTCCGCGCCCGCCTGGCCGGGCGGCTCTCGGGTGGCATGAAGCAGAAGCTCGGCCTCGCCTGCACTTTGGTCCAGGCCCCGAAGGTGCTCCTGCTCGACGAGCCGAGCGTCGGGGTCGATCCCGTTTCGCGCCGCGAGCTCTGGCGCATCGTCTATAGCCTGGCCGACGAGGGTATGACCGTGCTTTGGAGCACCGCTTATCTCGACGAGGCCGAACGCTGCCACGAGGTAATCCTGCTCAACGCCGGCCGCATCCTCGCGAGCGGCCCGCCGGATCGACTCAGTGCCGGGGTCGAGGGCCGCGTGTTCCTTCTGCGGCCCGAGCCGCAACGCAAGCGCGCGGCGCTGCGCGAGGTGCAAACCCGACCGGGAGTGCTCGACGCGATCATCAAGGGCCACGATCTGCGCGTGCTCCTGGAGGAGGACACCGACGCGGCGGCGCTTCGAGACCTCGCCCGAGAGCGCGGCTGGGAGCTCACGCGCGCGAGCCCGCAGTTCGAGGACGCCTTCCTCGCTCTGCTGCGCGCGCAAGACGCCGGAGCGACGCCGATGGGCGATGAGGACGCCATCCGCCGGCCCCGGCCACCGGGGGCTCGGAGTGGGGCTGCGACGATCGCGGCCGCGGACCAGCCTGCGCGCAGCCGCGATGCGCGGCCGATCATGGAAGTCGACGACCTCACGCGCGACTTCGGGGCGTTCCGCGCCGTCGATGGCGTGAGCTTTCAGGTCGAGCGGGGCGAGATCTTCGGGCTCCTCGGCCCGAACGGCGCGGGCAAGTCGACCACTTTCAAGATGCTGCTCGGCCTGCTGCCACCCACCGGCGGCGCCGCCCGAGTCCTCGGCATCGATCTCCGCAGGGCGGCGCCTCTCGCCCGCGCACGCTTCGGCTACATGGCACAGAAGTTCTCCCTCTACGGCAATCTGAGCGTGCTCCAGAACCTGCGTTTCTTCGCGAGCGCGTACGGTCTCGGACCGAGGGAGACAGGGCGCCGGATCGAGTGGGCGCTCGCGGAGTTCGAGCTCGCGCGTTACAGCGACTTCAACAGCGACGATCTACCGCTCGGGTACAAGCAGCGCCTGTCACTCGCCTGCGCCATCCTGCACGAACCGGGCGTGCTGTTCCTGGACGAGCCGACGTCGGGCGTCGACCCGCTCGTGCGCCGCAGCTTCTGGGATCGCATCAACGCCATGGCCGATGCCGGCGTCACCGTGCTCGTGACGACGCACTTCATGGACGAGGCCGAGTACTGCGATCGCATCGGCATCATCTATCAGGGCGGGCTCATCGCACTCGGCTCCCCGGACGAGCTCAAGGCGCGTCACGCGAGCACACGGCGCCCCGAGCCGACCCTCGAGGACGCCTTCGTCGCGCTCATCGAGAGTCAGGAGCAGGCGGCATGACCGGCAACACCCCCGCCACCCGTCCTCCTGTGTCCTGGCGGCGCCTGCGCGGCCTCCTGCGCAAGGAGATCCTTCAGATCCTCCGCGACCCGAGCAGCATCGCCATCGCTTTCGTGATGCCTGCGGTGCTGCTCTTCCTCTTCGGCTACGGGGTCTCCCTGGATGCCAAACACGTTCCCATCGCCGTCGTCATCGAGAGCCCCTCGCAGGAGGCGACCAGCTTCGCAGGCTCCTTCATGGCGTCCGAGTACTTCGAGCCGGTCATTGTGCCCGGCCGACACGCCGCCGAGGAGGCGTTGGTCGGCGGCGACGTCCGGGCGATGGTGGTCCTGCGCAGCGACTTCGCCGAGCGCCTGCGCTCGCCCGCCGGCGCACCCATCCAGCTCGTCGTCAACGGCACCGACTCCAACACCGCCCGCATCGTCATCGGCTACGTCGAAGGTGCCCTCGCCAGATGGGTGGCTCTGCGCGGCGAAGGCAAGCGCATGCAAAGTACCCCGAGCGTGGTGCCCGAGCAGCGCGTGTGGTTCAACGCGGAGGTCCGAAGTCAGAACTACCTGGTACCCGGCCTCATCGCCATCAATATGACGCTCACCGGTGCGCTGCTCACCGCTCTCGTGATCGCGCGCGAGTGGGAGCGGGGGACCATGGAGGCGCTGATGGCGACCCCGGTGGGTGTCAACGAGCTGCTGGTGGGCAAGATCCTCCCCTACTTCGCCCTCGGGATGGGCGGTATGGCGCTGTCCACCGCGATCGCGGTGTGGGTGTTCGACGTGCCTCTCAGGGGTTCGCTCTGGGTGCTGCTCGGAACGTCGTCGCTCTTCCTGCTCACTGCACTCGGCATGGGCCTGCTCATCTCGACCCTCGCGAGGAACCAGTTCGTCGCCGGCCAGCTCGCCATCATCGTCACATTTCTACCGGCCTTCATGCTCTCCGGATTTCAGTTCGACATCGACAGCGCCCCCGCCGCCGTGCAGGTCGTGACCTACCTCGTGCCGGCCCGTCACTTCGTCTCGAGCCTCCAGACCCTGTTCCTCGCGGGTGATGTGTGGTCCGTCGTGCTGCCCAACGCGCTCGCCCTGGCAGTCATGGCCGCAGCCCTCCTGCTCCTCACGCGTCTCAACACGCGCAAGAGCATCGAGTGAGGACCAGGCGGTGCGGCGGCGGCTCACAGCGCTGATCGTCAAGGAGTTCCTGGCCCTCTGGAAGGACAGGAGAAGCCGCATGGTGATCATCGGGCCGCCTGTCATCCAGCTTCTCGTCTTCGGCTACGCCGCGACGTACGATATCACCGATATCGCGGTGGCGATTTACAACGAGGACAGGGATGTCGTCTCACGCGATCTCGTCGCACGCTTCGAAGGCTCTCCCGTGTTCTCGGATCTCGTGTACCTGAGCCGCGAGTCGCAGTTCGCAGACGTCATCGATCGTAAAGAGGCTGACCTCGTTCTCCATATCGGGCAGAGCTTTTCGCGCGACATCCGCATCGACCGGCCCGCTCGAGTGCAGCTCATCGTCGATGGGCGCAATTCGAACACAGCGCTCATCGTGCTCGGCTACGCGAACGACGTCATCGACGCCTTCAACCGCGACCACGCCCCCCCACGAGAGACCTCGGAGCCATCGGTCGAGCTCGTCACGCGCGCCTGGTTCAACCCGAATCTGCAAAGCCGATGGTTCTTTGTACCCGGAATCGTCGCGCTGCTGACTCTCGTGGTCACCATCGTCGTGACCGCCCTCTCTGTCGCTCGCGAGCGCGAGGTGGGCACCTTCGAGCAGCTTCTGGTGGCGCCGTTCAGACCCACCGAGATACTGATCGGCAAGTCCGTGCCGGCTCTGATCATCGGCCTCCTGGAGGCCACGGCGATCATCCTGGTAGCGGTGCTCTGGTTTCGGGTGCCGCTGGTCGGCAGCATCCCTCTGCTCTACCTGGGGCTGTTCCTGTTCGTGCTCGCCACGATCGGCGTGGGGCTCATGATCTCGTCGCTGTCACGCACCCAGCAGCAGGCCATCCTGGGAGCCTTTCTGTTCGTCGTGCCGGCGATCATCCTCTCCGGGTTCTCCACCCCCATCGCCAACATGCCCGGGTGGGTGCAGGACCTCACACTGGTGAACCCCATGCGCTACTTTCTCGTCATCGTGCGCGGGACCTTTCTGCAGGATATGTCCGTCGCGCTCGTCACCGAGCAGCTCTGGCCGATGGCCTTGATCGCAGCGTTCACTCTGGGTGCGGCCGGGCGCTTGTTCCGTCATCGGATGTATTGACGTGACGGGACAGCAAAAGGACCTTCTTGGTTTCCTTTGGTTGTGCCTATTCACCCCGCGCAGCAGGAGAGCTTGCTCACGTCCTTGGTAAAGCTCTGGGCCGCGAGCTTGAGGCCTTCCACGGTGGTCAGATACGGAAAGATCGTCTGCGCCAGATCCGGCACCGTGAGCCGGTGGCGTATGGCGAGCACCGCCGTCTCGATGCTATCGCCGCCCTCGGGCGCGAGGATGTGGGCGCCGAGGAGACGACCGGTCTGCGCCTCCGCCACCAGCTTGATGAGACCGCGCGTGTCGCGCGCGGCGAGCGCGCGCGGCACGTGCTCGAGGGAGAGCACCCGGGTCTCGACCGGCAAGCCGCGCTCGACGGCCTGCGCCTCGGTCAGCCCCGCGCTCGCCACCTGCGGATCGGTGAATGCGACCGCGGGCATGCCCGTCGCGTCGTAGCGGCGAGTGTCGCCGTTGAGGGCGTTGCCGGCGGCGAGCCCGGCCCCGTAGGCGGCCATGTAGACGAACATGTCCCGGCCAGTAACATCCCCCGCCGCGTACACGGCGGGGTTGGTGGTGCGCAGGTGCTCGTCGACGCGAATGCCGCCGTTCTCCCCGAGCGCGACGCCGGCTTCGGCAAGCCCGAGGCCCTCGGTGTTGGGCCGGCGCCCGGCCGCCACCAGCACGCGCTCGGCCTCGATGATCTCCTCGCCCCCCGGCGCGCCGATGGCGAGCGCCACGCCGCCACCTGTCGCGCGAATGCCGCGGTAGACGACGGCCTCGCGCACGGCGATCCCCTCGTCGCGGAAGCAGCCGGCCAGGGTCCGGCCGATCTCGGGCTCCGCCGTCGGCAGCAGACCGCGCCGGCAGACGATCGTCACCCGCACCCCGGCGCGTGCGAACATCTGCGCGAGCTCGCACCCCAGGTAGCCGCCCCCGATGACCAGGAGCGAGCGCGGCAGGCGCTCGAGCGCGAGCGCCGTCGCGCTCGTCAGGTAGGGCACCGTGTCGATGCCAGGGATATCGGGGACGGCGGGCCGCGCTCCCGTCGTGATCACGGTCTTTGTCGCGCGCAATGGCTCGCCGTTGACGGCGACCCCTCCGTTCACCAGCCTCGCCGGCCCCTCCAGGTAGGCGATGTCGTGGTAGGCGGCGAGCAGGTCCGCGTACCTGGCCTGGCGCAGCTCGGCCACCAGCGCGTTTTTCTGGGCGCTCACGGCGGACCAGCTCTCGAGGTGCGCCTCCCCGCGAATGCCGGCGAAGCGCGCGGCGGCCCGGGCCTGATGCAGCGTCTCCGCCGCGCGGATCAGGGTCTTGGAGGGCACACAGCCCACGTTCACGCAGGTCCCGCCGAGCGCGCCGTGGCCGACCAGGGCGACGCGCGCACCCTGCTCCGCCGCCGCGATGGCCGCTGCAAAACCCGCCGAGCCCGCGCCGAGCACGGCCAGGTCGTACCCCTGGTCATGCCGGATCGCCGGGGCGGGGCAGTCTCGGGTCGCCGCCATCACGTTTCCGAGCGCTGTCCGGTGCGCCCGGATCGTTGCCGGCGCAGGTACAGCCCGTAAGCGGTCATGGCGAGAAAGAGGGCCAGCGCGGGGAACAGGACGTAGTCGAGCCAGCCGACCCACGCCGAGAGCCCCAGCACCCCGAGCGACACCACGAGCGCCGGCGTGAAGCAGCAGATGGCCGCCACCACGCTGCCCACGATACCGGTTCGCAGAACCGTGCGGTCCTCCATCTCAGCCGCCTTGATCCACAGGCCTGGAGGGAAAACCGATCTCGGCCGTCGCCTCGGTCAGCGCGGGTACGCCGGTCCGGGCGTCATCGAAGGTGACGATGGCGACCTTCCGCTCGAAAGAGACATCCACGTTGCTCACGCCGCGCACGCGTGCGAGCGTCTTCTTGACGATAAAGGGACAGCTCGGGCAGGTCATGTTCTCCACCGCCAGCGTCACCGTGCGCTCGCCGGCGAACGCTGCAGGACCGCCCACCGCCAGCGCCGCTGCGACGAGGGCAGCAGACACGATCCTCTTCATCGGCCGGCCCCTGTGGCTCGAATGCCCGCACGGGAACGGGCTGGCCCGGTCTCGAAGACGACCGCAGACAGATCGGGCAATCCGACACCCGAGATGGGAGGAGATGCGAAGTCGCGCGAGCGTTCGAGCAGTCATGTTGCCCTCCCTAGAGATCGAGCATCATGGGGGCGACGTAGGGGAAGGCGAGCGCCGCCGCGACGAGCACCGTCGCCATCCAAAGAGACAGCCTGACGGGGCGGCTGGCATGCGGCCGCTCACAGACCTCGCTCTGCGCGCATTGCCCCTTCGGTTTCCGGTACACGAGGTAATACCCGTATCCGAGAAAGGCGAGCGTGACGCCGACGAAGATCGGCTGATAGGGGGAGAGCGCGGAGAGGTTGCCGAGCCACGCGCCGGTAACCCCGATGCTGAAGAGCACCAGGGGCAGAATGCAGCAGGAGGACGCGGCGACGGCGCCAAGCAGCCCGCCGGCGGCAGCGAGCCACTGCCGCCCTGTCCGACTGCCTGCATGACTGACGGTCCTCTGAAACTCTGATCCGTCAGCCCGAACGGTTCTTTCGCCGTAGCCGCGCATTCGGCGCTTCTATCCACTGGCCCCAGTGTGATATCACTATAGAGCCTGTAGTCACTACAGATTCAAGGGTCTGTTTGCCATGCCATCCGAGAGAGGGACGTTCAGCATCGGCGCGCTGTCGGGGCGAAGCGGGGTCAACGTCGAGACCATCCGCTACTACGAGCGCATCGGTCTGCTACCGAGCCCGCCCCGCACCGAGGGCGGTCACCGTCTCTATCGGGGGGAGCACCTGAAGCGGCTCGCTTTCATCCGGCGCAGTCGCGAGCTCGGCTTCTCGATCGACGAGATCCGGGCCCTGCTCGACCTCGTCGACAGCGGCGAGTACACCTGCGGCGAGGTCAAGTCGATGACCGATGCGCACCTGGAGAACGTCCGGCGCAAGATCGCGGACCTGCGCAGGCTGGAGAGAACGCTCGCCGGGATTTCGTCCCAGTGCGAGGGCGGTGCCGTGCCCGAATGCCCCGTCATCGACGCCCTCTGCGACAACTGATCACGACGTTCACCGCCGGCTCGCAGCGGTGTGGACGGAGCGCCGGGGCAGGCATCGGGCGCCGCCGCCTTACCTGGGCTCGAGCGGGTCGTTCATGGTCTCGATGATGGGACAGCCCGCCTCGGCTGCGGCACATCGCTCGAGCAGATCGCGAAGCTCCCGGCGCAGGAGCTCGAGCGCCTCCAGATGCTCCTCAACGGCAGCGAGCTTGCGCCGCGTGAGCATGCGCGCTTCTTGGCGCGCCTCCTCGGGCGCGTCGCGCAGGGTGAGGAGCTCCGCGATCTCGGCGAGGGTGAACTGCATCTTCTGGGCGCGCCGGATGAAACGAAGTCGAGCGAGGTCCTCGTCGTCGTAGAGGCGCGCCCCCGAGCTCATGCGCGCAATCGCACCGAGCAGCCCGATCTTCTCGTAGTAGCGCAGCGTGTCCGCGCTCAATCCGAGCAAGCGGGTGACATCTCCGATTCGGTACCTGCTCATGACCACCGCCCGCTCATCAGCCCTCGGCCCGCCTTCACCCCGGAATCCGAGCCGGGTGCTCTGCGCCTCGATACCTTCGAAGGTTACCGCATCCCGGCGAATGATTCTCATTCCAAAAACGTTTCCGCGGAAACTCGCACGCCGGGCAGGCCGGGGACGGAGAATGGCCCGGGGGCCCTGCCGTTCCCTTTCCGTGGAGGACCCTGGAAACAATGGCGGGTGTGGCACGAGAACGGCTCCGACCTTCCGCTAGCGGGAGGCGGGACGCCATACCTGGACGCGGTGATTGAGAAAGTCGGCCGCGAACACGGTCCCGTCCTCGGCCACGTCCACCGCGATGGCGTGCGCGAACTCGCCCGGCCTCGCGCCGCCGCGCCCGAACGCCGTGAGGAACGTGCCGTCCGGGGCGAACTTCTGGATGCGGTGGTTGTAGAAATCGGCGACGAAGATGTGGCCTTTCGGGCCAATGGCGACGCTGGTCACCGTGGTGAACCAGCCGTTGAACGGCCCGTGGATGTTCAGCGCGAACGGACCGCCCCACTTGCGCAGAAAGCGTCCGTCGGGGGCGAACACCTGGACCCGGTCGGCGTAGCCGTCGGCGACGTAGCGCGTCCCATCGGCGGCGAGGGCGACGTCGGTCGGATAGACGAAGCGTCCGGCTCGCACGCCCGGCTCCCCGGTCTCGCCCCACTGCCGCACGAAAGCCCCGTCGGGCTGCAGGTGCTGCACCCGTTGGTTGTAGAAGTCGGCGACGTAGAGGTCGCCTCCCGACCCCACTGCCACCCCGCCCGGCGCACTGAGCTCGCCCGGGCCGCTCCCGGGGCCGCCGATGACGCGCTTCGAGACTCCGTCCAGGGTGAACACCTGGATGCGGTCGTTGAAGTACTCCGGCACGTACAGCTCGCCGTCGCGAATGGCGAGGTTCATGGGCCGGCCGAGCTCACCCGGACCCTCGCCAGGGCGGCCGAACGCGCGCTTGAAGTTGCCTTGGCGGTCGAAGACCTGGATGCGGCCGTTGCGCGCGTCGGCCACGAACACCTCTTCGCCCGCCACGGCGATCCCGGTGGGGTCGCGGAACTGCCCCGGCCCACTGCCCTCGCCGCCCCACACGCGCACCAACTCGTAGGGCGGCTCCTGGGCCGAGGGCACGAATACGACGTACCCCGCGATGGCGAGCACCGCCGCCAGTGCCACGATCGCGCCCGTGATGAGGCCCAGGACCTTGAACGCCCCTGCCACCCGCATAGCGACCTCAGTCGTAGGCCGGGGTGCAGCCCAGCGAAAGGCCGCCCCCCGCCCTGTTGTGCACGAAATCGCTCATCAAAGACAGATCAGAAGTTGAACCGAAAGCCCGCGCGCACGGTGTAGTCGTCCGCGAGCGCGCCGCCGTTCAGGTCCTGGAGCACCGGCACCTGCACGGCGGCCTCGATGATCAGCCGCTTGCTCACGTACTGCAGCCCTGGGGTGAGAAACAGCGTGGTGCCCCCCGAGTCGGGGTCGCTCGCGCCCGCCATCCGGTTCTGGCCCCGGTGGCTGAGGTTCGCCTCCAGCACCCCGTAGACGAACGCCGGGACGCCAGGGCCGAGCTCGCGCGGCCACAGCCGGTACTGGAGCGAGGCGTCGGCGCGGAACAGGTCGCCGAATTCGAAGTCGTTGGCCTCGGTGTTGACCTCGTAGCTCACCTGGGCGTCCACCTGGTAATCGAGAGTCTGCCAGGTACCGACCACGCCGAAGAAGGGGTCCCACGAGCCCGAGCCGAGCTGCAGCGGCTGCGGCAGCCGCCCGAGGGTGTCGCGCTCGTCGTCCTCGCCGGTCGGCGCCTCCACCCCCGCGAAGGGCGCGATGCGGAAGGTGCGCCCGGGCGTATCGCGGCGAAGCACCGTGTAGCGCCCGAACACGCGCACGTCGCCGAGGCCGCTCGTGGTGCGCTCGATGCGCTCCCCCGCCTCGGTGGTGAGCTCGAGCTCCTTATCGAGGTAAGGCACCACCCCGAACACGGCGAAGTCTTCGGTGACGCCGTAGCCGAGGACGCCGACGCCGCCGAGGACCGTGAGCTCGCGATCCGCCGCCGTCGGGTCGTCGCTGCGCCGGACGCCGACGAATTGTGCGCGGAAGACGCCGGTACCCTTTGCGACCGGCAACGCGGTGTTGAAGGTGATCGGGGCGGCCGGGACGTTCCCAGAGACTGCGCCGAGCAGCAGACCGATCCCGCCCGCGCACAGCGCCAAGCCTGCAACCCTTCTCTCTGCGCGGCTCACTGCGCCGCGCCCGGCGGACTCACGTCGTCTCCTGCTCGCCATCGGTTCCGCTCTTCGCCACAGGCTCGACCGCTCGCGCGCCGCCAAACGGGTCGGCCGGCAGCGCGCCCCCCCAGCGTCTCTCACTCCTCAAGCACTTCGAACTTGCGCAAGGTGAAGCCCGCATCGTTTACCGCCTGCCTGGCGGCGGGCTCCTCCAGGGTCGCTCCTTCGTCCATGGTCACGATCACCCGGCCCGCGTCGATGTCGACGTCGATGCGCTTCACCCCTTCCACGGACAGCAGCTTCTTCTCGATGCCGTAGGCGCAGAAGGGACACGCGAGCCCGTCGACGCTGAGCGCATATTGGGGGGCCGCAAACAGCGGCAGGCTCCACAGCAGCGCCAGCGCGCCCACGACCCGCGGCAGCTTCCTCCCGACTTTCATCACGACCTCCCGGGTCAGCACGAGTCGAAACACGCACGCGGGGAACACCCTCGGACGTCCTCCACTTGTAAGCGCTGGAGTCGACTCCAGGTCAAGCTCCACCGGAGCCCGCCACACACCCGCGTGCACTCGTTCGGTCGCTACGCAGGGGCCGAGGGGTCGCTTGACTACCGAGAGGCGCTCGAGATAATTGGGCTCATGCCCTCCCCCCGCCGACTGCCGCTCGTGGCGCTCGTGCTCGCCCTGTGGCTTCCCCTGGCACCCGTCTCAGCCGCGGCGCTCGAGCCGGCTTCGTGCGCCGATATGATCGCCCAATGCTCGAGCTGTGAGCCGGCTCGCCATGATGCGGCTGGGCAGGTCGGCTGCTCGCTCCTCTGCACCGGGACCCCGGCGTTGCCGCCGGAGCCGGCCGCAACAGAGCGCGCCTTCGCCCACGAGC
>CAZPFD010000081.1:0-5240 GCA_964585725.1 uncultured Ectothiorhodospiraceae bacterium
GCGAAGAACCAAACAAAAGGGACGACGCGTCGTCGTCCCCATGGGCCCACTTGCTGGCGACTCCTCCTCGCGATGGGGCCGCCGGCCCCAGGCGCTCCGTCCCTCGCCCCTTTTTGTGCGGGTCGACCTTTTTATCTCCTCCCTACCCGGCATGCCCCGGCCTCTGACCCGGCGCACCCCGACTGGAGGGGGGACGGGAGATATGTATACAACTAGCCCAGGGCGGCGAGAGATTCAAGGTCAGATCTTGCGACTTCACTGCTGGGCGAAGTACTGCTGGAGATACTCGTCGAACGACAGATCGTCGCTCGCCTCGAGCGCCGCCTGCTCGTCGATGGACGTGCGCGCGACCTGCTCGAACCACTCGAGATCCGCGTCCGACATCGGCTCCTCGCCGAAGTAATTCTGGTGCTGCTGCGAGAGGCGCATGGCGGTGTGAAAGAAGCCCTCGCCCGCGGTGCGCATCTCGGCGATGAGCTGCGCCGAGGGCGTGCGGTCGGGATCGCGCACCGCCTCGCGCTGGCGCGCGAGCGCCCTGGTGTAGAGCGGCTGGGGCCGGGTCCGGTCGAGCAGCTCGCACACGCCCTGCATGGCGTCCATCACCTCCATGGCCCACGCGCGCAGCGCGACGGACGCGTTGCCCCGGCGCAGCTCCAGCGACGGTTCGCGCCCGCGGTGCGCGGCGATGCCGAGGTTGTGGTTGATGGCGGCGCGCTCGGAGGCGTTCACCCGCGGGCTCTCGTCGAGCAGGCAGTAGATGAGCAGGGCCTCGAGGAAGCGAAGCTGATCCGTATTGAGCCCCAGAGGCTCGAACAGGTTCACGTCGACCGAGCGCAGCTCCACGTACTCGACGCCCCGGCGCTTGAGGGCGAGGTTCGGTTTCTCGCCGGGCTCGGGCGGGCGCTTGGCGCGCACGCTGCCGTAGTACTCGGCCTCGATCTGCAAGTAGTTCGGATTGAGCTGGCGCCATTCACCGTCCACCTTCACGCCGATCCGCTCGTAGGGCGGGTAGGGCGTGCTGATGGCATGGGCCAGGCTCTCCACGTAGGCGCCGATATCGTCGTACGAGATCACCAGCTCCTCGGGCGCCGTGTTGCGGTAGCCGATGTCGCTCATGCGCAGGGACGTGGCGTAGGGCTCGTACCAGGTGGTGCGGTTGAACTCCTTGAAGCCTGCTTCGTCGCTGCCCAGGAACGACTTGCACACCGCCGGGGAGGCGCCGAAGAGGTACGGTATGAGCCAGCCCAGGCGCCGCAGATTGCGCAGCAGCCTGAAGTAGCGCTCGTCGACGAACGGTCGCAGCGCACCGCCGTCGCCCTCGAGCTCCTGGAACACGGGCCAGAAGGCCTCGGGCAGCGAGTAGTTGAAGTGCACGCCCGAGATGACCTGCATCATCTTGCCGTAGCGGTAACCGAGCCCGCGCCGGTAGACGTGCTTCATGAATCCCAGATTGGAGCGGCCGTACTCGGCGATGGGAATGCTTTCGTCTCCGCCGACCACGCAGGGCATGCTCGCCGCCCACAGGATCTCGTCGCGCAGGTTGCGGGCGACGAACTGGTGCGCCTTGCCGAGGAACTGAAGCACGTCCGCGGGCTCGGGCAGCGGCGGGGTGCGGAACTCGAGCAGCGCCTCGGAGTAATCGGTCGTGATGTAGGGGTTGGTGAGGGCGGCGCCGAGGGCAGGCGGGTGCGGCGTCGGCGCGATGTGCCCGTCGCGGTCGACCCGCAGGCTCTCCTTCTCGATGCCCACGCGCCCGCCGCCGAGGACCCCGGGGACCCCGGCGTCGGCGAGCCGGCGCAGCCGCTGCTCGAAGCTGTTGCTCAAAGGGCTTGGCTCCCCAGGGCGCCGTCCGCGGCCGTCGAACACCGCCGCCGGAAGCTCCTCCGCAGACCCGAAATCGCGTATGGTGGTGGCCGGGCCGGGCAATTACAAGCCTGGCCCCGGGACGGGTGAGGAGCCGCCGCGCGCGGCATCCGCTCGATCTCTGAGACGCGGATTCACCGGGGAGGTTCACGCGTGTCCAGGCTGTTCCCGCATCTGTTCTCGCCCCTGTCGCTGCGGCACAAGACCCTCAAGCACCGGCTCAACTTCGGCGCCCACACCGCCAACATGTCCGAGGCCGGTCTGCCTTCGGAGCGCCACCTCGGCTACTACACCGAGCGTGCGCGCGGGGGCGCCGCCATGATCGTGGTGGAGCCGGTGCCCGCGCACCGCACGGGCGTGCTCACCCGCGGCAACTTCCGCCACGCCGACGACGCCGTCATCGCGCCCTTCCGGCGCGTCACCGATGCCTGCCACGAGCTCGGCGCGGTCATGATCCATCAGATCTACCACGTGGGGCAGCACGGGGATGCGGACAACTCCTACGCGCCGAGCTGGTCGCCCTCGGGGCTGCCGTCCTACCACGACTCCGACGGCAGCCACGCGATGAGCGAGTCCGAGATCGAGGAGGTCATCGAGGGCTTCGCTCAGGCCGCGCGGCGCGCGCGGGATGCGGGATTCGACGGGGTCGAGCTGTTCGCCGCCTACAACGCGCTCATCGATCAGTTCTGGACGCCGTGGTCGAACCGCCGCGACGATCGCTGGGGCGGCAGCTTCGAGAACCGCATGCGCTTCTCCACCGCGATCATCGAGCGCATCCGCCGCATCGCCGGCGAGGACTTCATCATCGGCGTGGCGCTCAGCGTGCACCCGGACACCGAGGTCACGCTGGGCGTGGAGGCGCTCCAGGAGGTCGTGGCTTACCATGACGAGCGCGCTCTGGTCGACTACTTCACCTGCGGCACCGGCGGCTACTTCGACTTCTACCAGCTCATGCCCACCTTCCTCTACGAGGACAAGCTGGGCGCGCGCTATGCCGAGGCCCTCAAGCAGGTGGTGGGACACGCCCGGGTGCAGGCCGAGAGCCACATCCGCACGCCGGAGAACGCCGAGTACGTCATCGCCTCGGGTCAGGCGGACATGGTGAGCATCGTGCGCGGCCAGATCGCCGATCCGCATCTCGCCGCCAAGGCGATGGCGGATCGGCCCGAGGACGTGCGCGGGTGCATCTCCTGCAACCAGATGTGCTGGGGACGGCGCTCGCGCGACTACTGGATCTCGTGCCTGGTGAACCCGTCCGCCGGGCGCGAGTTCGAGTGGGGCGGAGATCGCTTCACCCCCGCGCAGCGTCCCCGGCGGGTGCTGGTGGTGGGCGGGGGACCGGCGGGGCTGGAGGCGGCGCGCGCCGCCGCCGAGCGCGGGCACCGGGTGACCCTGGCGGAGGCGGCGCCGCACCTCGGCGGGCAGTTCCGGCTGGCGGGCATGCAGCCGCGGCGCGCGCAGATCCTGGATCTCATCGCCTGGTACGAGCACCAGCTCGAGAAGCTGCAGGTGGTGGTGCGCCTGAACGAGCCCATGGAGGCGGACGAGGTGCAGGGCTTCGAGGCCGACGCGGTGGTGCTCGCCACCGGATCGCAGCCGGCCGGCACCGGCTTCCAGCGCGCGCTGCCCCACCTGGAGCGGCTGCCGGGCGTGGAGCGCGGCAATGTCTGGTCGGTGGAGGACGTGATGAGCCGCGCGTGCCGCCCGGGCAGGCGCGTGCTGGTGCTCGACGACGGCGGCAACTGGCGCGGCTGCGGCACCGCGTGGCATCTCGCCGAGCAGGGCCACGCGGTGACCCTTCTGACCTGGCACGGCATGGTGGGCGCGGAGCTCGTGCGCAGCGCCGCCGACTGGCCGCTGCGCCGCAAGCTCAAGCAGCTCGGCGCCGCCTTCGTCACCGACTCGGCCGTCAAGGAGTGGCACGGCGACGGCGCCACCGTGGTCAACCTGCTCGACGGCGGCGAGCAGCGCATCGACGCCGACGCGCTCATCCTCGCGACGCCCAACGTCTCCGAGACGACCCTGGCGGACGCGCTCGCGGGCGGCGGGCGCGAGGTGCACGCCATCGGCGACTGCGTCGCCCCGCGCTGGGCGAGCATGGCCATCTACGAAGGCCGCAAGCTCGCCCTCGCGCTGTGATGCTGTGATCCTGTGATCATGGAAGCTCCGCTTTTTAACACGAAGGGCACGAAGATCACACGAAGACCACGAAGTAAGCATTCATTGTTTTCTCTCCGTGCTGGTCGTGACTATGGTGGTTACCGGTCGGGCCCCGGGTTTCAGTAAGGCGCCAACAAAAGGACGCGAGCCACAGGCACGAACCTCCAGGAGACAGCCGCAGCTCGACAATTCTGGTTTTTACTTCTCAATCTTTCTTCGTGCTCTTCGTGTGATCTTCGTGTCCTTCGTGTTATAGAGCGGCATCAAGATTCTTTTTCAGCGCGGTCGGCCACCAGGCGCGCGGTCATGAGATCCAGATGCCCGCCGCCCGCGTTCTTGAACAGCGTGATCTGATCGGCGCTCTCGCGCCCGGCCCGCTCGCCGCGGGCGAGCTCGAACAGATCCGCGACGATGTCGGCCTCGCTGATGACGCCGCGCGCGATGGGATCCGCGATGTCGCCGCAGTCGTGCACGGTGAAGCGGCGCGAATCGACGTAAACGCGCGCGCGGCGCACGGCCGCGTCGTCGGCTTCGCGCATGTGCGGCGTGAAGCCGCCCACCAGATCCAGATGCGCGCCCGGGCGCAGCCACTCGCCGTGGATGATCGGCGTGGCCGCGCCCGTCGCGCAGGAGACGACGTCCGCCTCGCCCACGGCAGCCTCCAGTGTCTCGGCCACTGCTATCGTTACGCCGGGCAGGGACAGTGACGCGACCAGCCGCTCGGCGCGCTCTCGTGTTCTGTTCCAGACCCGCACGCGCCGGATGCCCGGGCGCACCGCCACGTGCGCCATGATCTGGTGCGGCGCCTGCGCCCCGGCGCCGACCATGAGCAGGGTCTCGGCGTCGCTGCGCGCCAGATAGCGCGCGCCGAGGGCGGAGTCGGCGGCCGTCTTGCGCAAGGTGAGCGCGACCCCGTCGATGAGCGCGCGCGGCGCGCCGCTCGCGCCGTCGAAGAGCAGGTACTGGGCGTGCACGGTGGGCAGATCCCGCTCGCGCGGGTTGGCGGGGAAGCTGGTGACCACTTTCACGCCCAGAGCGCGCCCGCGCTGCCAGGCCGGCCACACCAGCAGGTGATCGGTGGTGTCGCCCGCGCCGGGCTGCGCGAGCAGCGCGCGCTCCACCGCATCGACGCCCTCGCGGTGGCCCTGATCCAGCGCCTCCACCAGCGACGCGTAGTCGAGCAGCGCGTGCACGCGCTCGCCGTCCACAATCATGAA
>CAZPFD010000081.1:5340-14247 GCA_964585725.1 uncultured Ectothiorhodospiraceae bacterium
TCGCGCCAGTCGGCGACGATGCCCACGTCGGCGGCGCCGAAGATGAGCGCGTCGGGGTCGTTGTTGACGGCGAGCACGGTGCCGGCGCTGCGCACGCCGACGGCGTGGTTGAACTTGCCGCTGGCGCCCACCGCCAGGTACAGGCGCGGGGAGATGGAGTGCCCGGTGATCCCCACCTGGCGCGCCCGCGGCAGCCAGCCCTGGTCGGTGACCTTGCGCGTCGCGGCGAGCTCCGCGTCGAGCAGGGCCTTCAGCGGCTCGAGCTTCGGATAGTCCTGCGGCGGCACGCCGGTGCCCACGCCGATGACGCAGGATGCGGTGGCCAGCGCCTCCAAACGATCCTCGCGCGTGCGCTCGCCCACGCGCACCCGCGCGCGCGGCGCCACCGGGACCGAGGAGACCGAGGCCCTCGCCCGGCGCGGCTCGAGAAGCGGCAGCACGCCGGGGCGCACCGTGACCATCTGCACCGGCGAGCGGGTGGTGATGGACGCCACCACCTTGCCGCCGAAGGCGGGCTTCCACGCGATCAAGCGCTGATCCCGCACCTCGAGCTCGATGGCGTCGCCGGTGAGCCCCGCGCCCAGGCGCGCCGCGATCCGCGCCGCCGCCTCGCGGCCCCACACCGTGCTCGGGGCGAGGAGGGCCCAGGGCGCGGCGCCCCCGGCCCATTGCGCCGCCGCGCGCGCGACATCCTCCGGGACCTGCGCCCCCGCGAGCACCAGGGCTTCGTCGGCGCCCCACGCGCCGAGGGCATCGGCATCGGGTGGTGCCGTGCAAAGCGCGACGGTACGGCCGCCGAGGGTGTGCGCGAGCACGGCGGCGGCGCCGCAGAGCTCGCGGGCGAGGGGGTCCTGCCCCGGCTCGAGAAGAACCGCGACCGCTGGATCCCCGGCGCCGGCCGCGGGCACCGGAGGTCCGCTCGCGGGCGGCGCACCGTCGAGGGCCCCGCGCTCCGCCAGGACGCGGACCGCCTCGCGGACCTGGGCCTCGACGCTGCCCCGGAGCAACCGTGACGCGCGCGGGATGGCCAGGGTGCGCGTCGCGCCGACCCGGGTCGGGCTGGCGGCCTGTCCCCAGGGCCCCGCGCCGAGAGCCGCGGCGTTCAGGGTGCGGATGCGATCCGCCGCCACCCGGGCGCGCGCCTCGGGCGGCGCCTTGCACGGGCTGCACAGCCGCTCCGCCGCCGCCACGACCAGCGGCATGTCCGCGCTCGCGTGCAGCCAGCCGTCGTCCACCTCGCAGCGCACGCGAAGCGTGCGCCCCTCGCGCGAGAGCGCGCGCACGCCGGGGAGAAAGGGCAGATCGAGCAGCTCCGCCACCTCGGGGCCGACCTGGCCGGTGTCGGCGTCCACCGAGTTGCGCCCGACCAGGATCAGATCGAAGGGTCCGTCGCGCTCGAGGGCCGCGGCCAGCGCGCGGGCGGTGGCGAGCGTGTCCGAGCCGGCGAACGCCGGGTCGGTGATCAGCACCCCGGCGTCCGCTCCCCACGCGATGGCCTCGCGCAGCGCGTCCTCCGCCGCCGGCGGGCCCAGGGTGTAGACCGTGCAGTGCCCGTGCGTCTCGCGCGCGAGCTCCACGGCTTGCGCCACCGCGCGCCGGCAGTAGGCGTTCATCTCGAGCTCCACCCCCTCGCGCAGGAGACGCCCGTCCGCGGTGAGGTCCATGGACTCGAAGCGTGGGATCTGCTTGATGAGCGCGGCGATGCGCAGACCGCCGCCGCCCGCGCGCCCTGCCGTCATCGCCGTCTAGGAGCGTGTAGGTCGTTCAATGCCCTACACGCTCCTAGTCGCCCGTGGGGTCGATGGTGAAGGTGCGGACCGCGTCGTGCCGGCCGAGGGCCTCGGCCAGGCGGCTGAAGTTTACCTGATTGGCGGTGCGCATCACGGTCTCGTAGCGGAAGCTCTTGGCGTCGCGGTCGTACTGGTAGCCCATGTGCAGGGACTGAATCTTTTGCTCGCGCAGGAGCGCGGTCAGCTGCTCCTCGGAGAGGACGTCGGGCTGAACGCACTCGACCTGCAGCTGGGCGTGGTGCGCGGTCGGCATGATCTGCTCGAGGTACTGAAAAAGCGAGAGCACGAGCAGCGCGACGACGGTGCCGATGAGCGCCGCGCTGTAGAAGCCGAGGCCGTAGATGATGCCGAGCGAGGCCGTCATCCAGATGGAGGCGGCGGTGGTGAGCCCGCGCACCGTGAGCCGCTCCTTGACGATGACCCCGGCGCCCAGAAAGCCGATGCCGGTCATGATCCCCTGCGCCATGCGCGTCGGATCCACGCGCACCGTCTCCATGAACCCGCCCGGCACGAACTGCCACTGAAACGCCGCGAGCAGCATGAGCAGGCTCGACGCCGTGCACACCAGGGTGTGGGTACGAAACCCCGCGGGCCGCCCGCGGTGCAGGCGCTCGAAGCCGATGAGCCCGCCGGCCACCACGGCGAGGCCGATGCGCAGCAGCACGACGTCGAGGTTTTCCGTGAAGTTTTGCGTAAGCTCAGGCATGACAGCGCGTCATGTTACAGGAAAACGCGTAGTACACCCGCCGCAGTATCGGCAACGCGGCTGCGCTCCTCTTAAAGCCCTCATTTCACCCCCGAAACCGGCCTTCTAAGCCTCTCCGAAGCCCGTTTTGAGGGCGATCATTTCGTCATTTCAGAGTGTTGCGTTGGTCCGACCCGGGTCAGCGGCCGGGGGGGTGGAAGGCGGGGGCGGGGGAGGGCGCGGCCGGCTGCTCGCCGGGGGCCTGGGCGACGGCCTCTGCGGCGGGCGCGGCCGGGCTGGAGCGCGCGTCGCCGGGGGCGGGCTCTTGCGGCTCGCGCGCCCGCGGGGCGCTTTGCTCGGTGAGCGGGCGCAGGCTCTCCATCTTGTCGCGGAACTCGTTGGTGATCTCGCGCGCCTCGTCCGCGCCGCGCACCGCGCGCGGCGTGATCAGCACCACCAGCTCGGTGCGCCGGCGGTCCTTGGTGGTCTGCCCGAACAGCGCGCCGATCACGGGCAGGCGGCTCAGCAGCGGCAGCCCCGAGCGCGAGAGCTGATCGTTCTCGCGGATGAGCCCGCCGAGCACCACGGTCTCGCCGCTCTGCACCGCCACCGTGCTGTTGATGCGGCGCTGCTGGATGGTGGGGGTGAGGCTGTCGCCGGTGCCCGGCGCCACGTCGCTCACCTCCTGCGACACCTCCATGGTCACCAGCCCGCCGGCGTTCACCCGCGGGGTGACCGTGAGCAGCACGCCCGTGTTGCGGAACTCGATGGTGTTGACCACCGTGGACTCGGACACCGTGGCCTGCTGCTGCTGCGTGGTGACGGGCACCTCGTCCCCCACCTGGATCTCCGCGGTCTGGTTGTTGAGCACCATGAGCGAAGGCGAGGACAACACGTTCAGCCGCGAGTCGCTGGCCAGGGTGTTCAGCACGAACTCCACGGTGCCCGCGGAGTCGGCGATGGCGTAGGAGAAGCCCGGCACCTGCCCGGCCAGCCCGGCGGGGGCGTTGAGATCGAGGGTGAGCGTGCCGTCCTTGCCGTTGAGGCTGTGATCGACGAACCACTCGAGGCCGAAGCGCAGCTCGTCGGTGAGGGTGATCTCGGCGATGGTGGCGTCGATCAGCACCTGCAGCGGCACGATGTCGAGCTTGCGCAGCGCCGCCTGCACCTTGGCGTACTGCTGCGGGGTCGCCCTGACCAGCAGCGCGTTGTTGATCTCGTCGGCGATGATGCGCACCGGGCTGCGCTCGTCGACGCTGATGCCTTCGCCCACGCCGCTGCTCGCGCGCCCCGCGGAAGGGGCGCTCTCGGTCTGCGGCTCCGCCGCGCCGCTCTCGGAATCCCGCGCCGGGAGGGCGGCGCCGCCCTCGGTCTGCTCGACGGCGTCCTCGTCCTCGAACACCTGGGTCAGGACCTCCGCCAGATCGGCGGCCTTGCCGTTCTGCACGTGGTACACGAAGAGCTGCTGCCCGGCGCCCGCGGTGTCGCGGTCCAGGCGCTCCACCCACCTGGAGATCTTTTCCAGGTACGCCTTGCGCGGGGTGACCACCAGCACCGCGTTCAGGCGCTCGATCACCACCAGGCGCACCAGGCCCGCCAGCGGACCCTCGGCGTCGTCGCCGAACACCTGCTCGAGCTCCGCGGCCAGCGTCTTGGCGGGGACGAACTCGGGCGTGAACAGCGCCACCGACATGCCGGCGAGCCAGTCCACGTCGAACAGGTGCACCGTGTCCAGGAGGCGCCCGAGCTCCTGGCTGGTGCCCGCCAGGATCAGCAGATTGCGCCGCTGATCCACGCGCACGATGTTGCCCGCATGGGTGTACGGCGCGAGGATCTTCTCCATCTCCGTCGCGGCGATGTGGCGCAGCGGTACCACGCGTACGCTGAAGCCCCGGGGCAGCGGCGCCTGCGAGTCGCCGAGCTGGGGCGCGACCAGGCCCTGAAACGCCTCCTCGCGCGGCACCACGTGGTAGAGGCCGTCGTCGCGAACGAGCGCGGCGTCGTTGGTACGCAGCACCATCTCCAGCAGCGGCAGCAGCGCGTCCCGGGGCACCGGGCGGGTGGTCTTGAGCGTCGCGGTGCCCTGCACGTCGGGATCGATGACGTAGCTCTCCTCGAACACGTCGCCCAGGATGAACGAGATCACCTCGCGCAGCGCCGTGCCCTCGAAGTTGAGGGTGACGTTGCCCGAGGGATTGGCGACGCCGATGGCGGGCTTGTCGGCGCGCGCGGCGGTGAAGGTGTCGGTGCCCGGGCGGTAGAAGGCGACGTCCTCGCTGCCCGTGTTCTCGGTGCCGGCGGGCTTCGCGGCGCCGCCGGGGTTCTCCGGCACCGGCGGCCTGGACGCCGACTCGATGCGCCGGTAGGTCTCGCTCTCGATCAGACCGGCGCAGCCGGGCGCGAGCGCCGCGGCGGCGAGCACCAGCAGCGCCGCCGAGCACGCGCGGGTGCGCGCCGAGCGCGGGGCGCGCCGATGGCTCAGCGATGCAAGATTGTCGGGTGTGATGCGCTGCACGGCCCCTGCGCTTGGCGCGCTTGCACTTCCCACTCCCTCGCTACGCCCGCCAATGCCCTGCGCGCTCCCGGCCTGCATTTCTCACCAGCCCACGGCTGATCCGCTTCGTGGCGCCGGGCGCCGGCGCTGCCCGAGAGCTGTGCGAGGGGTTCGGTCGTGTCCGGGCGCAACGATGCCCGGGGTTCCCAGGATGGGCAGTTATGTCGGCAGCGCCGATCGGGAACTGAAGAGCGCGCTCGAGCGGCCATCCGCAGGGATCCGTAGGTCAGTCCCCACTTTCATCAAAAGAGGTGAAATTACTTCGTCAAAAGTTGTGCAATAGCGTCTGGAACGCAGGCGCGCACTCCGTTAGCCTTGATGTGCTCGGGGGGTGCCAAGGCCCCGGGAGGAGGATACGAAGTGCTTTCATCGGATAGCCGAGACGGGGCGTCGTCTTGCGGCCGACGGCGGTCGCGCTGAGCGCGAGGCCGGAAATGGTCGCTTCCCTGCATCCCGACCCGAGCAAGCACCTGGAGGAACGCCTGGAGGCGCTTCTGGTGGAGCGCGGCAGGCTGCGCCCGGGTGATCTGGCCCGGGTCAAGCGCGTGCAGCGCGAGCAGGGCGACGAGCAGCCGCTCACCCGCGCGCTGGTGAAGCTCGGGGTGGTGGGCGAGCGCGACGTCGCCGAGATGCTCTCGGAGCTGCTCTCCATTCCCCTGGCCAAGCCCGGCGATTACGCGGGCACCGGCCTGTACAACGGCCAGCTCTCGCAGCGGTTCCTGCGCGAGCACGCCACCGTGCCCATCCGCGAGGAGGGCGGCGAGATGACCCTGGTCATGGCCGAGCCGCAGGACCAGGCCACCCGGCGCGCGGTCGAGCTCGCCACCGGCAAGAGCGTGCTGGCGTGGGTGGGGGTGTACTCCGAGATCGAGACCGCCATCGAGCGCCTCTCGGGGGAGGGGCGATCGAAGATGGGCCAGATCCTCGAGGAGGTCGGCACCGACCAGGAGATCACGGAGGAGGACGTCGCGCAGCTCAAGGACCTGGCGAGCGAGGCGCCGGTCATCCGCCTGGTGAATCTGATCATCCAGCGCGCCACCGAGGCCGACGCCTCGGACATTCACATCGAGCCGTTCGAGGGCCGCCTCAAGGTGCGCTACCGCATCGACGGCATTCTCCAGGACACCGAGTCGCCGCCCGCGCACCTGGGCGCGGCCGTCATCTCGCGCCTCAAGATCATGGCGCGGCTGAACATCGCCGAGCGCCGCCTGCCCCAGGACGGGCGCATCCGCCTGCGCGTGCAGGGCCGGGATCTGGACGTGCGCGTATCCACCGTGCCCACCCTGCACGGCGAGAGCGTGGTGCTGCGCCTGCTGAACCAGCAGGGCGTGGCGCTGGACTTCCGGGCGCTCGGCTTCCCCGACGAGACGCGGCGCAAGCTGGCCGAGATCCTGGCCCTGCCCCACGGCATGATCCTGGTGACCGGACCCACGGGCAGCGGCAAGACGACCACCCTCTACGCCGCCCTGCACGTGCTCAACACCAGCGAGCGCAAGATCCTCACGGTGGAGGATCCGGTGGAGTACCAGCTCGAGGGCATCAATCAGATGCAGGTCAAGCCCGACATCGGGCTGAGCTTCGCCAACGCCCTGCGCTCCATCGTGCGCCAGGACCCCGACGTGATCATGGTGGGCGAGATGCGCGATCTGGAGACCGCGCGCATCTGCGTGCAGTCGGCGCTCACCGGCCACCTGGTGCTGTCCACCCTGCACACCAACGACGCCGCGAGCAGCGTGACCCGGCTGCTGGAGATGGGGGTCGAGGACTATCTGCTCACGTCCACGTTGAACGCCGTGCTCGCGCAGCGCCTGGTGCGCGTGCTGTGCACCCGTTGCCGCGAGCCCTACGAGGCGCTGCCCGAGGTCGTGGAGCAGATGAGCCTGCGGCGCTTCGTGCCCGAGGGGCCGGTGCGCCTGTACCGCGCGGTGGGCTGCGAGCATTGCAGCGGCACCGGCTACCGCGGGCGCACCATCATCCAGGAGCTCATGCTGTTGAACGACGATCTGCGCCGCCTGGTGCTGCGCGAGGCGGACGCGCCGCAGCTCCAGCGCGCGGCGCTGGCCGCGGGCATGCACAGCATGCACGAGGATGGGCTGCGCAAGGCGGTGGCGGGCACGACGACGGTCGAGGAGACCATTCGCGTGACCCAGGAGGTGTGACCCCTTGCCTCTCTATCACTACAAGGCCACCACCGCGGACGGCCAGGTTCTGGAGGGCGAGATGGAGGGCGTCGATCAGGACGCCATCGTCACCCGCATCCAGCAGTCCGGCAACATTCCCATCCGCGTGACCCCCGCCGCCGGGCGGCTGGGTCTGTCGCTCGGCGGCCTGCGCGGGCGGCGCAGTGTCTCGCAGCGCCAGGTGGGCGTGCTGGCGCAGGAGCTGGCGTCGCTGCTCCAGGCCGGGATGCCCCTCGATCGCTCGCTCGAGATCGCGCTCGAGGTGACCTCGGACGCGCCCGCCCGCGAGCTCATCCTGCGCGTGCAGGAGGCAGTGCGCTCGGGCAGCCCGCTGTCCGACGCCCTCGAGCGCGAGCGCGATGCGTTCTCGCCGCTGCAGGTGAGCATGGTGCGCGCGGCGGAGGCGAGCGGCAATCTGGGCGCCGGGCTGGCGCGTCTCGCGGAGTACCTCGACAAGGCGCGCACGCTGCGCGAGCGGGTGCTCACCGCGCTCATGTATCCCGCGGCGCTGACCGCGGTGGCCGGCCTCTCGCTGGTGATCGTGCTCACCTACGTGGTGCCCAAGGTCACCGAGCTGTTCAGCGACGCGGGGGCGGCGCTGCCGCTGTCCACGCGCGTGGTGATCGGCGCCGCGGATCTGCTGAACGGTTACTGGTGGCTGCTGGGCGGGCTCGTGCTCGCGGCGCTCGTGTACCTGCGCCGCTCGCTCGCGCGACCGGCCAGCCGCTACCGCTGGGATCGCCGCGCCCTGCGCGCGCCGGTGCTGGGGGATCTGCTGCGCAAGCTGGAGACGGCGCGCTTCAGCCGCAGCATGGGCACGCTGGTGGAGAGCGGCGTGCCGGTGCTGAACGCGCTCTCCGCCGCCAAGGGCACGCTGTCCAACCGCCTGCTGGTGGAGCGCCTGGATCAGGCCGCGGAGAGCCTGAAGGCGGGCCGCGGGCTGGCCGGCGCCCTGGCCGCGGACGGGCTGTTCCCCACGCTGGCGGTGCAGATGATCAAGGTCGGCGAGGAGACGGGCCAGCTCGGCGAGATGCTGCTTCGGGTGGCGGACATCTACGACCGCGAGACCTCCACCGCCATGCAGCGCCTGCTCGGGTTCGTCGAGCCGGTGCTCATCGTCGGCCTCGGCGTGCTCATCGGCGGGATCATCATGTCCGTGCTGATGGCCATCGTCAGCGTCAACGATCTGCCCATCTGAGGTTGCACAGGAGCGAGGAGAGAGGCGTGTCAGAGGAGCCGGAGGCGGGAGCGCGCAAGCGCACGGTGAAGGAGAGGGGACGGCGGCGCGCGCGCCGGGGCGGCTTCACGCTCATCGAGCTGCTGGTGGTGCTGGTGATCCTCGGGCTGCTCGCGGGGCTGGTGGGCCCCCGGGTGATGAAGCAGCTCGGGCAGTCCAAGACCAAGACCGCCAAGCTCCAGGTGGAGGAGCTGAGCGCCGCCCTCGACATGTACCGCCTCGAGGTCGGGCGCTACCCGGCCCAGGATCAGGGCCTGCAGGCGCTGGTCGAGCAGCCGGCGGGCGTGGACACCTGGAACGGTCCCTACCTGCGCAAGAACAACGTGCCCCTGGACCCCTGGGGACAGAGCTATCACTACCGCATGCCGGGCGAGCACGGCGACTTCGATCTGTACTCCCTGGGCGCCGACGGCACCGAGGGCGGCGAGGGGGAGAACTCGGACGTGGTGAGCTGGAACTGA
>CAZPFD010000082.1:0-14189 GCA_964585725.1 uncultured Ectothiorhodospiraceae bacterium
TGTCTGACACCACTTTTCCCGAAGGGAGCGGGCCAGGGACGGCCCGCTCCGAGCGATGAGACACGGATGTCGAATCGCGAGGCCCGCCTCGCGCGCCGAGAAACGCGGAGCCTCGGAGCCCGGAGCAATGGCTCGTCGCTCTACGATGGCTAGAGCTCATCATCAATCTCGAGACGTCTTCTTCGTGCTCTTCGTGTGATCTTCGTGGCCTTCGTGTCAGAAAACGCCCTATCCTGCGGCTCAGATGCTCAAGTACGCTTTGCGTGCCTCCTCGCTGGCCGCGAGCTCCTTCATAGTTCCCTGGTAGCGGATGCGACCCTTCTCGATGATATAGGCTCTATCGCTCGTGTACGAGGCGAAGTGCAGATTCTGCTCCGAGAGGAGCACCGACAGGCCCTCGCGCTTGAGTGCCACGATGGTGCGTGCCATCTGCTCGACGATGACCGGTGCCAGGCCCTCGGAGGGCTCGTCCAGCAGCAACAGCGCCGGGTTGCCCATGAGCGTGCGCGCGATGGTGAGCATCTGCTGTTCGCCCCCGCTCATGCGGCTTGCCAGACGGCTGCGCATCTCGCCGAGGTTCGGGAACAGCTCGAAGATGCGCTCCGGCGTCCACGCCGGAACGCCGTCGCGCGGCGGCTGACGCCCCACCTCCAGGTTTTCGTTGACCGTGAGGTCGGTGAATATCCTCCGGTCCTCCGGCACGTAACCGAGCCCGAGACGGCACACGCTGTGCACCGGGATCCCGAGAATCGAGCGCCCTTCGAAGCGCAGCGAGCCGCGCGCGGGATGCACGAGTCCTATGATGCTCTTCAGCGTCGTGGATTTGCCGGCTCCGTTGCGCCCGAGCAGCACCACCACCTCGCCGCGACCGACCTCGAGGCTCACATCGAACAGGATCTGCGCGCGCCCGTAATAGGTGTGCAGGCCGTCGACCTCCAGCATCTCAGACGCCCTCCTGCGGCCGGCCGTGCGCGCCGCCGCCGAGGTAGACCTCCTGCACCCTCGGGTTCTCCCGCACCGCGTCCGGCGTGCCCTCGGCGATGAGCTGTCCGCGGTGCATCACCATGATGCGATCCGCGTGAGCGAAGACCACGTCCATGTCGTGCTCGGTGAACAGCACGCTGCAGCCGCGCTCGCCGACGATGCGGACCACCAGCTCCATCAGATCGATGCGCTCTCTCGGCGCCATGCCGGCCGTGGGCTCGTCCATGAGCAGGATCTCGGGCTCGTGCGCCATGGCCACCGCCAGCTCGACCTTCTTCAGGTCGCCGTAGGCGAGCACACCGCAAGGCCGTTCGGCCTGCTCGACGACGCCTACGAGCTCCAGCAGCTCCCGTGCCCGCGCGACGTGCAGCAGGGGCATCCATTGCCAGAGATTGAGCAGCTGCCGCTGGTGCGATGCCAGCGCCATCTGCACGT
The DNA here is from genome assembly GCA_964585725.1 of uncultured Ectothiorhodospiraceae bacterium. Taxonomy (GTDB): domain Bacteria; phylum Pseudomonadota; class Gammaproteobacteria; order HK1; family HK1; genus CAZPFD01. The sequence goes on from CAZPFD010000082.1 coordinate 1,420, forward strand.
TCTCGAGCACGGTCATGGAGCCGAAGGTCGCGGTGACCTGAAACGTACGCCCCACGCCCAAACGCCATACCTGCCGCGGGGTGAGGCCGATCAGCTCGCGGTCCTTGAAGCGCACGCTGCCCGAGTCCGGCCGCAGCTGTCCGTTCACGATATTGAAGCAGGTGGATTTGCCCGCACCGTTGGGGCCGATGAGGGCAAGGGTTTCCGCCGCCGCAAGCTCGAAGCTTACGTCGTCGACCGCGGTGACGCCGCCGAACGCCTTGTTCAGTCCTCTGGCCTCGAGCACCGTCATTTCGCGTCCCGCCTGCGGCTTGCGAGATCCTGGAGCGAGCCGACGATGCCCTGGGGCATGAGCACGCAGATGCCCACGATCACCAGGCCGAGTATGAAACGCCAGTAGTCCAGCCTCGAGAGCTGGTCCTCGAGCCCGACGAACGCGATCGCACCGATCAAGGGACCGCTCAACGTTTCCACGCCCCCGAGCAGCACCATCAGCAACGCATCGATGGAGCGCGGGATGGCCATCTCGTCGGGGAACACGCTCCCCTTGGAGAAGGCATAGAGCCCCCCCGCGAGCCCCGCGAACGCCCCGGCCAGGGCGAACGCGAACCACTGCTGGCGATGGATGTCGATGCCGATGGCATCGGCGCGCAGACGCGAGTCCCGCGCCGCACGCAATGCGTACCCGAAGGGCGTGAAGAACAGACGCCGGAGCACCACAATGCCGCCTGCGGAGATCACCAGCGCCAGGTAGTAGAACGCGACCCGGCTGCTCGCCCAATCCGCCGGCCATACCCCGAGCAGACCGTCGTCTCCGCCCGTGACTTCGTACCACTGCACCACCACCGACCACAGGATCTGCGCGAAAGCCAGGCTCAACATGGCCAGGTACACATCCGTGAGGCGCACACAGAACCATCCAAAGAGCAATCCGCCCAGCCCGGCGGCCAGCGGCGCGAGCATCAGGGCCAGCTCCATCGGCGTGCCCGCATGCACGACGGCGAGCGCGGCCCCGTAGGCGCCGAGCCCGAAGTAAGCGGCATGCCCGAAGGACACCAGACCGCCTCCGCCCATCATGAAATGCAGGCTGGCGGCGAAGAGCGCGAGCACGAGCATGTCCACCGCCAGCACCAGGGTGAAATCACCGGCGAAGGCCGGCAGCGCCAGCAGGACGATCCCGAGCGCCCCCATGGCAAGCTTGACCCGGGAGCCGGGCGGGGTGAGGGTGCGGTGCACGTGCTGCGACCCCTCGGCCGCGAGCAGGGGCCGTCCGAGCAGCCCCCACGGGCGGACGACCAACACCACCATCATGACGACGAACATGAGCACGATGCTGATGCGCGGAAAGACGAGCAGCCCGAATGCGTTGAGCTCTCCGATCAGCACCGCCGCGAGAAAAGCGCCGAAGATGCTCCCCATGCCTCCGACCACCACCACGACGAAGGCCTCGGCGATGATGTTCATGTCCATGAGCAGGCTCACCGGCTCGCGCGGCACCTGCACGGCGCCGCCGAGGCCGGCCAGGCACGAGCCGAGGAAGAACACGCCGGTGATGATGCGCGCCTGATTGACGCCGAGCGCCGCGGTCATCTCGCGGTCCTGGGTCGCGGCACGCACGAGCACGCCCCAGCGCGTGCGCCGGAAGAGCAGCCACATCCCCGCGAGCACCAGGGGGCTCAGCGCGATCAGGGCGAGGTCGTACTCCGGGAGATAGTGGCCGCCGATGGCGATGGCGCCGTCGAGCCCGGGGGCCCGCGGGCCGAGCACGTCCTCGGGCCCCCATACCAGGAGCGTTGCGTCCTGGACGATGAGCACGATCCCGAACGTCGTGACCAGAAGGAACAGCTCCGGAGCGCCGTAGATGCGGCGCAGGATCACGAGCTCGACCAACACCCCGATGACGCCGACGGTCAGCGCCGCGAGCAGGAGCGAGATCCAGAAACCGAGCACGCTTCCTCCGATGGCCTGCACGATGGTGAGCGCCAGGTAAGCGCCGAGCATGTAGAAGGACCCGTGCGCGAAGTTGAGGATCCGCGTGACGCCGAAGATGATGGAAAGGCCCGAGGCGACCAGGAAGAGCGAGGCGGCGTTGGCCAGCCCGGTGAGGAACTGCACCAGAAAGAAGCTCATGTCCCGGCGATCGGCGGCTAGTGACTGGTGATCAGTGAGTTGTCATTGATTCTTGTCATCAGTCATCGGTTATCGGTCCCCGAGGCACGTGATCTTCTCACCGGGTTTCTTTCTTGACAGATGAGAGATGACAGATGACGGGTGCTGCGGTCCTTCGCAGCACCGTTCGGTATCGCGCCGTGGCGTCACCCGGGATTTATGGGCGCATGTTGCGCACTTCTTCGTCGCTCGGCAGGTAGTCGGCGCCGTCCGCGTATTCGAAGTCCACCATCACGCCCTGGCCGTCCCTGACCGCGGTGCGGCCGACGTAGGCGCCCATGGTGGACTGATGATCAATCGCCCGGAAGGTGAAGGCGCCGAAGGGACCGCCCTCCACGGTCAGACCCTCCGCCGCCTCGATCATGGCGTCGGTGTCGGTGGACCCCGCCTTCTCGATCATCGCGGCGATGGCCTTGAACGTGTTGTAGCCGACGACCGAGCCCATCTTGGGCGTCTCGTCGAACTTGCTGCGGTAGGCGTCGAGAAACTTTTGGTGCTCGGGCGTATCGATCGCATACCACGGATATCCCGTCACGATCCAGCCGTCGGGCGTCTCGGCGCCGAGAGGCTCGATGTACTCGGGCTCGCCGGTCAGCAGACTGACGACGGCGCGGTCGTCGAACAGGTGCCTCAGCTTGCCCTCGCGCACGAACTTGCCGAGATCGGGTCCGAAGGTGACATTGTAGATGGCGTCCGGGTTCGCACTCGACAGCGCCTGCACCGTGGCACCCGCGTCGATCTTGAAGAGCGGCGGCCATTGCTCGTCGATGAACTCGACGTCGGGCCGCTTCTCTTTCAGAAGCTCCTTGAACCAGGCAACGGCGTCCTGCCCGTACTTGTAGTTGGGAGCGATGGTCGCCCATCGCTTGGCGGGCAAGGCCGCGGCCTGAGCCGCCAGCATGGCCGACTGCATGTACGTGCTCGGCCGCAGGCGGAAGGTGTAGCGATGACCCTTGTCCCAGACGATGGCGTCACTCAGCGGCTCCGCCGCCATGAACAGAACCTGGCGCTGCTTCGCAAAGTCCGAGACCGCCAGGCCGACGTGCGAGAAGAACGTACCCGCGATCAAGGCCACCCCGTCCTTGGTCACGAGCTCCTCGGCGATCTTCACCGCGTTGCCGGGCTTGCCCGCGTCGTCGCGGCTGATGACTTCGAGCTGCCTGCCCAGCACGCCGCCGGCGGCGTTGATCTCCTCCACTGCAAGCTGCCAGCCGGAACGGTAGGGCTCGGTAAAGGCGGGAATTCGGGTGTAGCTGTTGATCTCTCCGATCTTGATGGTCTCGGCCGCGCGGGCCACGCCGCCCGGGCCGCCGCTCGCCAAAGCCACGGCGAGCGCCGATCCCACGGCGCTGAGAAACAGTCTGCGGGAGGTCGACATGATCAGGCTCCTCTGCTTTTCTTCCGGTTTGACGATGTGCCTCGGGAAAAAGCTTCCTCCGCTCATCGGAAGCGGTGACCGCGCTGGCGTCGCTTGCGGGGATGCGCCCACCGCGCCCTCTTGCGGGGGCGTTTCGGGGGCGCGACAACGACCGAAGCTTAGGGGAAAGCCCGGGGCAGGACAAGCTCGGCCGCGGAGGGTTTCGCCCGGAGTTGGTGAAGGCCGGGGCCCAGCCCGCGACCACGGGCTGGTGAGAGATTCGGGCTGGAGGTAGTATCCAGATGGGTCGGGGTTACGGCCCGATCGAGGCTCCGAGAGGAGCGGAGTCCGATCTCAATCTCAAAGAGGTGCGCCGCATGCCGCATACCGTCACCGACGATGGCGTGAGACTCTATTACGAGGATACGGGCGAAGGATTCCCCATCGTGTTCGTGCACGAGTTCGCCGGCGACTGCCGGAGCTGGGAGCCCCAGGTTCGGCGCTTGTCGCGCAAGTACCGATGCATCACTTTCAACGCCCGGGGCTACCCGCCGTCGGATGTCCCCACCGAGGATGCGATGTATTCCCAGGACCGGGCCCGCGACGACGTCCGAGTCGTTCTCGATCACCTGGACATTCCGGTCGCGCACATCGTCGGGCACTCCATGGGCGCCTTCGCGACGTTGCACTTCGGGCTGCGCTACGGCGAGCGCGCACGCTCGTTGGTGCTGGCAGGTTGCGGGTACGGCGCCAAGCCGAGCGAGCGCGAAGAGTTTCAGGCTCTCGCGCACAGCGTAGCGGAGACGTTCCGCAGCGAAGGCATCGAGCGGGCGGCGCAGAAGTACGCGCTGTTCCCGGGGCGCGGCCAGTTCAAGGCCAAGGACCCCCGCGGCTGGGCCCAGTTCGCCGCCTGGCTGGGCGAGCACTCCGCGGAAGGATCCGCGCTCACCATGACCAACGTGCAGGCCAAGCGCCCGTCGTTGTGGGATCTAGAAGACGCGCTGGCCGCCCTGCGCATACCCACTCTGATCATCACCGGCGACGAGGATCAGCCCTGCCTCGAGCCGGGCTTGTTCATGAAGCGCACCATCCCCTCGGCCGGGCTGGTGATGATCCCGAACTCGGGGCACACCATCAACTCGGAGGAGCCCGATGCATTCAATCGCGCCGTAGAGGAGTTCCTGAGCGCCGTCGAGCTCGGCCGCTGGGGTTTCGGGTGACGTGCACCAATCCCGGCGCCTGTGTGTAACCGAACGCCGCCATGTAACACGAAGGACACGAAGATCACACGAAGACCACGAAGAAAGATTTCTAAGAGTAAAAGACCCACAACTATTTACCGAGGGTAACGTCTGCAATCTTCGTGCTCTTCGTGACCTTCGTGGTGAGATGATCGGCTTCGGAGCCTGGCACGACGCCGAAAAAAAGGGAACCACGAAGGGCACGAAGCTCACGCAGGTCACAACGAACCCACCCGGTAAGCCGTTGAATTTTTTCTTTTGAACCTTTTAATTCTTTTTTTGATTCTTTCTTCGTGGTCTTCGTGTGATCTTCGTGTCCTTCGTGTTAGAAAGCGGCGTGTAGTTCGGCGCCTCGGTCATTCCTGGCGCAGGCGGCGCGCGGCATCGAGCACCGCGGTGACGATGCTCTGATAACCCGTGCAGCGGCAGATGCTGCCGGAGAGCGCCTCGCGCACCTCCTGCTCGCTCGGATCCGGATGCCGGCCGAGGAACTCGAGCGCCGTCAGCAGAAACCCCGGCGTGCAGAACCCGCACTGAAGTCCCCCATGCTCCGAGAACGCGTCCTGGAGCGGGTGCAGCTCGCCCTCCCCCGCCAGGCCCTCCACGGTGTCGACGCGATGCCCGTGCGCCTGCACGGCGTACAGGATGCACGAGCGCACCGGCTGCCCGTCGAGCAGGATGGTGCACGCGCCGCAGACGCCGTGCTCGCAGCCGACGTGGGTGCCCGTGAGTCCGAGGTCGTGGCGCAGAAAATCGGCGAGGGTCACGCGGGGCTCCACGCTCCGGCGATAGGTGGCGCCGTTGACGGTGAGCTCTACGTCGCGGGGCTCCGGGCGAAGCTCATGCTCGGACATGCGCGTCTCCTCCTGCGGCGCGGGCGGCGGCCTCGGCCAGCGCGTCCTCCACCAGGACGCGGGTGAGATGGCGGCGGAAGTCGGCGGAGGCATGCACGTCGCTCTGCGGCTGCACCTCCCGGCTCGCACACTCCGCCGCGGCGCGAAACGCCTCCTCCCCCGCCGCCTGGCCGTGGAGCATGGCCTCGGCCTCCGCGGTGCGCAAGGGCGCATCGCCCACGCCGATGATCGCGATGCGCGCCGCCGCGCACCGGCCCTGGGCGTCCACTTGCAGCCGAACCGCCACCCCCGCCAGGGCGAAGTCGCCGTGGCGGCGTGCCAGCTCACGGAAGCTCCAGCCGGCCCCCGCCGGCCACGGCGGCATTCGGATCTCCACCAGCAGCTCGTCCGCCTCCACCGCCGTGGTCAACATACCCTGGAAAAAGTCCGCGGCGGCGACCGTGCGCGGCGCGCCGCCCGCGCGGCGGATGACGAGCTCCGCCTCCAGGGCGGTGATCAACCCGCCCCACTCCGCGGCCGGATCCGCATGCACCAGGCTGCCGCCGACGGTGCCGCGGTTGCGGATGGGACGGTGCGCGATGAAGGGAATGACCCCGGCGACCAGGGGCTGTCGCGCCGCGAGCCCGGCGTCGTCCTCGAGCGCGCTCTGGCGGGTGAGCGCGCCCACGGCAAGCCCGCCGCCGTCGTCGCGGCGCAGGTAGGCGAGCTCGGTGATCCGGTTGAGGTCCACGAGCACCCCGGGGGTGACCAGGCGCATGTTCAGGAGCGGCCCGAGGGTCTGTCCGCCGGCGATGACCTTGGCGTCCTCGCCGTGCTGCGCCAGCAGCTCGAGGGCCTCGTCGAGGGTGGCAGGATCGGCGTAAGCGAACGGTGCCGGTTTCATGTCTCCTCCCGCCAGATCACGGCGCGGATGGCTCTTCGAGCCCCAGCCAGCGCCACACGCGCTCGGGGGTCGCCGGCAGCTCGTTCACCCGCGCGCCCGCCGGGCCGAGGGCATCGGCCACCGCGTTGGCGACGGCGCCGCCGACGCCGGCGATGCCGATCTCGCCCGCGCCCTTCACGCCCAGCGGGTTGAGCGGCGAGGGAGAGCGCTCGAGACGCTCCAGCGTGATACGGGGAGCATCGGTCGCCGTGGGCAGCAGGTACTCCATGAGCGATCCGCTCAGCAGCTGCCCTTCCTCGTCGTAGTGGAACTCCTCGAGCAGCGCGCCGCCCATGCCCTGAACCACGCCCCCCTCCACCTGCCCCGCCACGATCCGCGGGTTGATGGCGGTGCCGACATCGTAGACCACCCATAGGCGTTGCGGCGTCACGCGTCCCGTGCGGGTATCCACGCGCACCTCGGCCACCATCACCCCGTGGGAGTACGCCATGCGCTCGGTGTGGAAGTAGCGCACGATGTCGAGACCCGGATCATCGGGTGCCCCCGGCACGGCGGGGCCGGCCTGCGTTGCGATCTCGGCCAGCGTGCACTCCCTGCCGTCGCGCGCGCGCACGCCGCCGCCGGCGAAGACCAAGGTCTCGGGAGGCGCCTCCAGCACCCGTGCGGCCACCGCGAGGATCCTCTCGCGCAGGGCAAGGCACGCCTCGTGAACGGCGCTGCCCGCGAGGACGGTCACGCGGCTCGCGAAGGTGCCCACACCGTAGGCGATCAGGTCGGTGTCGCCATGGCGCACGCTCACCAGGCCCGGATCGATGTCCAGCGCATCGGCGGCGATCTGGGCGAGGCAGGTCTCCAGGCCCTGCCCGACGCTGGTTGCGCCGGTGCTCACCAGCACGTGCCCGGTGCCGTCGATGGACACGCGCGCGCCTTCGAACGGTCCGGTCCCGGTCTTCTCCACGAAGACGGCGAGCCCCATGCCGGTGCGGTAGCGCCCTGCGGCGGGAGCCGCGGCCCGGTGCTCCCGCCAGCCGCTGAGCGCGAGAGCGCGCTCCAGCGCGCAGGGATGGTCGCCGCTGTCGTAGATCACTTCCTCGCCCAGGATGCGGGTGCCCGTGCGGTAGGGGAAGGCATCCGGCGGGATCAGGTTCCTCGCGCGCACCGCCGCCGGATCCAGGTCGAGCTCGGCCGCGGCGAGATCCACCAGCCGCTCGCGCGCCGCATTGGCCTCGAAGCGTCCCGGCGCGCGGTAGGTGCCGGTGGGCGTCTTGTTGGTGAGCACGCACCGCACCTCGCACCGATAGCTGGGCCAGCGATAGGGGCCGGGGAGCATCCCCGCGCTCATGCCGGGCACGATGGTCCCGTGGGTGCGCAGATAAGCGCCCATGTCGTTGATCAGACGCGCGCGCAGGCCGAGAAAGAGCCCGTCCGCAGCGAGAGCGAGCTCGAGATCGTAGACCTGCTGGCGCGAGTGGTTGGTGGCCAGCAGGTGCTCCAGGCGGTCCTCGATCCATTTGACCGGCCGGCGGAGGTGCAGCGCCGCGAAGGGCACGAGCAGATCCTCGGGATAGAACTCCCCACGGACCCCGAATCCACCGCCCACGTCCGGCGCGATGAGGTGCACGCGGTGCTCGGGCAGGCGCAGCATCGCCGCGAGGACGGTGCGGTTGTAATGCGTGACCTTGGTCGGCCCCCACACGTGCAGGCGTTGCGCGGACGGATCGTAGCTCGCGAGGAGCCCGCGCGTTTCCACCGGCACCGCCGTGTGGCGGCCGATGCGAAAACGCGTGCGCGTCACGTGGTGAGCCTCGGCGAAGGCGCGCTCGACGTCCCCGAAGGCCTCGACGAAGTGCGAAGCCACATTGTCCGGGGCGCTCTCGAAGAGAGCCGCAGGGGCGCTCGCTTCGGCGTCGGCGGCGACGGGCAGCGGGTCGTAGTCCACCTCGACCGCGCCCAAGGCGTCCTCGGCGCAGGCCCGGCTCTCGGCCACGACCAGGGCCAGGGGCTCGCCCACGTAGCGCACGCGCTCGCGCGCCAGGGGATGCTGGAGGAACGCCTGCAGCGCCGGATCCGGGCACAGCCGGATCGGGATGGGTGCGGCACGGCTCTCGATGTCCGCGAACGTGAGCACCGCCGCCACGCCCGGGGCGCTGCGTGCGGCGCGCGCGTCGATATGCAACACCCGCGCGTGGGCGTAGGGGCTGCGCAGCACCGCAGCGTGCAGGGTTTGCGGCAAATCGACGTCGTCGACGTAACGTCCCCGACCCCGAATGAAGCGCGGATCCTCGAGCCGCGCCAGGGGCTCTCCGATCACATGGCGAGCGGTGTCTTGCGGCGTGCTCATCGCTGCTCCGCGGCGAGGAGCGCCACCACCCGCTCCGGCGTGAGGGGCAGCCGCAGCTCCGCGCACTCGATGCCCAGCGCATCGACGACCGCGCTGGCGATGGCCGCGGGCGCACCGATGGTGCCGCTTTCGCCCACGCCCTTCAGCCCGCCTTCGGTCACCGGCGAGGGCGTCTCCATGTGCACGATGTCGATGCGCGGAACATCGCAGGTCCCGGGAACCAGATAGTCGAGCAGCGTGGAGGACAGAAGCTGCCCGGATGCGTCATAGACCAGCTCCTCCAGCAGCGCCGTGCCCATGCCCTGGGCGACGCCGCCCCGGATCTGACCGTCCACGGCCTTGGCATTGACCATGGGGCCGCAGTCCTCGGCGACCACGTATTGCTGCGGAGTCACCCGGCCCGTGCGCGTGTCCACCTCTACGAGCGCCAGATGCACCGCCGCCGAGAAGGGCACGGCGGGCGGGTCGTAGGCCACCTCCACCGACAGCCCCGGCTCGCTGTCCGGAGGCAGCTCCTGGAGCGGCGCGTACGCCATCTCCGCGAGCTCCCGCAGCGAAAGTACCGCAGCAGCGCCGTCCGCGCGGCGCACCGCGCCCCCCGAGTAAGCCACCTGGCGCGCCTCCACCCCCCAGTGGATGGCCGCCAGATCCTCCAAGCGCCCGCGCAGGCGGCGGGCCGCACGCAGCAGAGCGCCGCCGCCCACCACCACGCTGCGGCTGGCGAAGGTGCCGGAGCCGTAGGGGGTGGTCGCCGTGTCCCCCAGCTTTATGCTGATCAGTGCGGGGGATATCTCCAGCGCATCGGCCAGCAACCGCCGGAATGCCGTGTACTGGCTCTGACCCTGGCTCGGGGTGCTGAGCGCAGCCTCCAGGGCCCCCTCGGGCGTCACCCGCACCACCGCGGCATCGAAGCCGGGCACGTGCACCATGCCGCGTTTGCGATATACCGCCCGGTTCATGCCGGTGGACTCGACGAAGCAGGCCATGCCGATGCCCAGCCGCCGGCGGCCGCTGCGGGCCTGATGCCGGCGCGCCTGCCAGTCCGCGTAGCCGGCACGCTCCAGCGCGAGCTCCACCAGGCGCGGGTAATCGCCGCTGTCGTAGCAGGCGCCGGAGACGCTCGTGAACGGGAGCTCGTGCGCGCGCACCAGATTCTTCAGGCGCAGCGCGACCGGGTCCAGGCCGAGCTTGCGCGCCATCCGATCCATGAGCCCCTCGGTGACCAGCGGACCCAGCGGGAAGCCGACGCCGCGATACGCCCCTTGCGGATAGCGGTTCGTAGCCACCGCGCAGCCCTCGTAGTCGAAGTAGCCGAGGCGGTAGGGACCGGGCAGGGCGGTGGCCACGGTGTGCGGCTCCAGCGCGCAAGTGAGCGGAAAGGCGGAGTAGGCGCCCACGTCGCACACCGCCCTCGCCCGCAGCCCGACGAGCTCGCCCGCAACATCGGCTGCGAGCTCCGCCTCCACCACGATGTCGCGGGCGTGGAAGCTCGCCTGGAGGTTCTCCATCCGGTCCTGGGACCAGCGCACGGGACGGCGCAGCTCGCGCGCCGCCCAGGCGGCGATGATCTCCTCGGGATAGAGCTGCATCTTGGTGCCGAAGCCGCCGCCCACGTGCGGCGCGATCACGCGCACGCGGCTCGCCGGATGTCCGAGGCAAGCGCTCAAACCGTCGCGCAGCACGTGCGGGATCTGCGTCGAGGACCAAAGCGTCAGCTCGTCGGCGGCGGGGTGATAGTCCGCCGCTGCACCGCAGTTCTCGATGGGCAGGCCCGCCACCCGGGGGTGGCGGAAGGTCCCGCGCACGCGCACCGGTGCCGCTTCGAAGGCCTCATCGCCGCCGGAGGGACGCCGCCGCACGCGGAACAGCACGTTGTCCGGCAGCCCCTCGTGCACGCGGGGGGCATCCGGGTCCAGGGCGGCCGCCGCGTCCGCCACCGCCGCCAGCTCCTCGTAGTCCGCCTCGATGTGCGCCGCCGCGTCCTCCGCGCGGTAGCGGTCCGCGGCCACCACGGCGGCGACGATCTCGCCCACGTAGCGCACTCGATCGTGGGCGATGGGGTACCAGTCGGTGGCGCGGTACTCGCAGTCCTCGTCCACGGCGAGCCGCGGGCGGATGGGATTCACACGGGTGCGCAGCACCGCGCCGGTGATCACGGCCGCCACCCCCGGCCGCGCGGCGGCGGCATCCACGGCCACCCGCCGGAGGCGGGCGCACGCATAAGGGCTGCGCACGAAGGCCAGGTGCAGCGCGCCGGCGATGGGGACGTCGTCGAGGTAGCGCCCCTCGCCGCGCAGGAGCGGGTACTCCTCCCGCTCGCGCATCTCACTCCGAGAAGCGCGCTCAGACATCATCGTCCGATGGGCCCAACCCCTCGCGTGATGCAGCCGCCACGCCGCCGGCATCGCCTTCGCCGCGGAACAACGAAGCGTAACGTTCTCTCAACACCGTCTTCTGCACCTTTCCCATCGGATTCCTGGGCAGCTCTCGCAGGAGCACGACGCGCTTGGGCACCTTGTAGTTGGCGAGACGCGACTTCGCGTGCTCGATGACGGCGGGCTCAGCGACGGCGTGCGCCCCGGGGCTCACCTGCACCGCCGCCACCACGCCCTCGCCGAAGTCCGGATGCGGCACGCCGAACACCGCGGATTCCTCCACCCCCCGGATACGATCGAGCACGTTCTCCACCTCGCGCGGATAGACATTGTAGCCGCCCGAGATGATCAGGTCCGAAGCGCGCCCAACCAGGGCAAGGTAACCGTCCGCATCCACGCGGCCCAGATCGCCGGTGACGAAGAACCCGTCCGCGGTGAGCGCCTCCGCGCTCGCCCGGGGCCGGCGCCAGTAACCCTTGAAGACGTTGGGTCCCCGGCACTGCACACTGCCGGATGCGCCGGCCTCCAGCGCGCAACCCTCCTCGTCCGCGATCCGCATCTCGATCCCCGGCAGCGGCCGGCCCACGCTCCCCGCGCGGCGCTCCCCTTGCAGGGGGTTGGAGGTGATGATCATCGCTTCGGTGGTGCCGTAGCGCTCGACGATGCGCTGCCCGGTGCGGCGCTCGAAGCGCTCGAACGTCTCCGGGAGCAACGGCGCCGAGCCCGAGGTGAAGAGGCGCACGCCCGCGCACGCCTGCGCGTCGAAAGCAGGCTCGGACAGGAGCCGTGTGTAGAACGTCGGAACCCCCATGAACACGCTGGCGCGCGGCAGCAGCCGGCACGCCGCAGCCGCGTCGAAGCGGCGCATGAAGAGCATGCGCGAGGCGCTCAAGAGCACGCAGTGCAGCGCCGTGAACAGCCCGTGGGCATGGAACACGGGAAGCGCGTGCAGCAGCACGTCGTTTGCCTGAAAACCCCAGGCCGCGCGCAGCGCCTCGCCGTTGCTCGCCAGATTGCGGTGCGTGATCATGGCGCCCTTGGGGCGGCCGGTGGTTCCCGAGGTATACAGGATCGCGGCCACGTCCTCCTCGTTCGCCGCTTCGTCCCGAAAGCGTGGTTCCTGCGCTCGCGTCGCCTCCGCGAGCGATCCGCCGCCGCGCGCATCCAGCGTGTACACGGCGGGCCGTGCGCTCGATGCGCCCCGCACCCGCGCACGCGCGGCGGCCGCGGGATCGCACACCACCGCCGCCGGCTCGGCGTCCTCGAGGAAGAACCCGATCTCCTCGGCGCGGTAGGCGGGGTTGAGCGGCGTGAAGATCACCCCCGCACGCAGACAGGCGAGATAGAGGAACAGCGCCTCCGGTGACTTCTCGACCTGCGCCAGGAGCCGATCGCCCTTGCCCAACCCGGTGGCACGCAGCCCGTTCGCGTAGCGCGCGGAAGCAGCGGCGGCGTCGCGATAGCTGTAGCGCCGGCCGTCCTCGGTCTCCAGCAGCCACGCGTCGCGCTGCGCCGCAAACGCCGCCTCCAGCCGCTGATAGAACCCGCCC
>CAZPFD010000083.1:0-14088 GCA_964585725.1 uncultured Ectothiorhodospiraceae bacterium
TGGCCGTGAGCTCTGCGCCAATCTCGCCGGCACGCCCGGTGAGCACGTTGAGCACGCCCTTGGGGAAGCCGGCGCGCTCGGCCAGCTCGGCGAGCGCCAGCGCCGAGTAGGGTGTCTGGCTGGCCGGTTTGATCACCACCGGGCAGCCTGCGGCGAGGGCCGGCGCGCACTTGCGGGTGATCATGGCGGCGGGGAAATTCCACGGGGTGATCGCAGCGACGACGCCCACGGGCTGCTTGATCACCACGATGCGCTTGCCCGGCAGCACGTCGGGCACCGTGTCGCCATAGACGCGTTTGGCCTCCTCGGCGAACCACTCGATGAACGACGCGGCGTAGGCAATCTCGCCCCGGGACTCGGTCAGGGGCTTGCCCTGCTCGGTGGTCATGATGGTCGCCAGATCCTCCTGATGCTCCATCATCAGGTTGAACCACTTGCGCAGAAGATTCGCCCGATCCTTACCGGTGCGCGCGCGCCATTCCGGCCACGCCCGTTCGGCCGCCTCTACCGCGCGACGCGTCTCCGCCGCTCCCAGGGACGGCACCGTGCCGATGGCCTCGCCGTCCGCGGGGTCGGTCACCTCGAGGATCCCGCCGTCGTCCGCGTCCACCCACGCGCCGTCGACGTAGCATTGCTGATGAAGTAGAGAGGCGTCGTGAAGATTCATGGGAGCTCCTCCTGAATGCCGGTTCTGTGACGGCTCTCGAGGGTCTGATGACACACTGATCCGGCCCGCCGGTGAGCGCGAGCGGCCGTAATGCCCGCATTATAACGGATGCGGCCTACCAGTACCGGAGGGCGCCGCGGTAGAGGCGCTCCAGATCCTCCCGGGCGACGCTGAGGGGGGCGTTCTTGAGCAGGCGCTGCTGGGCCAGAGCGCCCTCGGCCAGCGCCGGTATGTCATCGTCCGCGTACCCGACGCCGGAGATGCCGTTCGGCATGCCCGTGGCCTTCATCATCGCGATGAGCTGCGCCGCCAGGACTTCTCCCGCATCCTGCTCGGCAGCGCCGCGCACGTCCGCGCCCAGATACTGCGCCCCGCGCAGGTGGCGCTGCGGCTGTGCCGGGGCGGTGAAGCGAAACACCGAAGGCGCATCGACGATCACCGACATGCCGTGCGGGCAGATGGGCTCGTCCTCGGGATAGCCCTCGGGACGGAAATCACGGATGAGCCCGGCCACCGAGTACGACATGCCGTGGGGCAGGTGCACCCCGGCGTTTCCGAAGGCGACGCCGGCGAGCGTGGCGGCGAGCATCATTTGCTCGCGCGCCTCGTGATCGCTCTCGTCGTGCACGGCGCGCACGAGGTAGCGCCCGCACAAGCGCAGCGCCTCCACGCAGCCGATGTCGCTGTGGGGGTTGGCGCCCTGGCTCATGGGGCGGAGCTCCGGTCGTTCCGGGGCCGGTCGCTGCGTGAACGGAAGGGCGGTGTAGGACTCGAGCGCGTGGCTCAGCACGTCGAAGCCGCTCGCCGCCACCACGTTCGCGGGCAGCGTGTAGGTCACCCGCGGGTCGACGAGGGCCAGGGTGGGACGCAGTGCGCGCGACGCGATGCCCGTCTTCACGCGCCGCGACAGGATGTCGAAGACGGCGATGCCGGTGCACTCGCTGCCCGTGCCGCAGGTGGTGGGGCAGGCGATGTGAGGCTTGAGCGGACCGGGCACCGGTTTTCCGCCGCCCAGGGGCGGGTTCACGTAGGCCATGAGTTCGGCCGGATGGGTGGCGTACAGGTTGGCGGCCTTGCAGGTATCCATGACCGAGCCCCCGCCCACGGAGACGAATCCGTCGAAGCGGCCTTCGCGCGCGAACTCGGCGGCTGCGAGAAACGACCGATCGGTGGGCTCGACGTGCACGTCGCTGTAGACGACCACGTCCACGCCGGCCTCGCCGAGCGCCCAGGTCACGCTCGCCAGGGCTTCGAGCCGGGCGACGCCGGGGTCCGTGAACACCGCCGCGCGCTCGATGCCGAGGCGGCGCGCGTCGTGGCCGATCTCCGTGTACACGCCGGGGCCGAAGCGTATCGCCGGCGCGTCCACGGCGAACACGGACTCGTGGCCTTCCACGAACCGGTAGTGATGGCAGCAACCCATGATGATGGCTCCTTCCGGCCCTACCGCGCTCCGGAGCTGTCCTCCCCTCATAGGATAACCGAAGCGCCGGCCCGGCCTCGCCCCGCAGGGCGGCGCCGGCGGGTGCGCCGACCGCAGCCGGCGGCCGGGCGCGCCCCCGGGTCAACGCCTGCGCGGGGGCTCGGCGCGCATCAGGTCCTCGACCTTGCGCACGTAGCCGTCGATGTCGCACTTGCGCTCGAGCCCCGAGGACGACATGTAGCGGACTTTGCCGTAGACGGGGCGCTCGCCCCAGGGCCGGTCGTGCAGGCCGAAGATCCAGCCGACGTTGGCGTATGAGGCCGGATCACGCCCGTCGAGGAAGTACTTGTTGTTGAGGGCGAGCGCCGTCCGGTAAGCCTCCTCCGGGCGCCCCATCCACTCCAGTATCTTCTTGCCCCAGTACATGCGCATGTAGTTGTGCATGAATCCCGTGCAGCGCATCTCGTTCATCGCCGCGTTCCAGTAGGCATCGTGCGTCGCCGCCGCTTCCAGCTCGTCGCGGCTGTAGCGGTGCTCGCGCCTGTCGGCTGCGTGCTCGGTCAGGGTGAGCCGCGCCCATCGGGGCAGGGCCGTGAAGCGATCGTAGTCGTGGGTGAAGTTCGTGAAGTTGGCGGCCAGCTCGCGGCGCACCAGCAGCTCCTCCAGGTAGCCGTCGCGATCCGCGCGCGACCCGCGACGGGCGCCCTGAACCTCGAGGGCGATCGCCAGCGGCGAGATCTGGCCGAAGTGCAGATACATGCTCATATGCGAGACGTCGTCGCTCTCGGGGTGGTTGCGGTTCGCCTGGTAGCGCGCGAAGCGCCGTGCCAGGAACTCGCGCAGCACCCGCTTCGCCTCTCGCGTCCCGCCGCGGAAGTGGGCGTCGACCGGAGCGACGCTGGCATCGAGTGCGAGGCGGGCCAGCGTCCCGTCGAGATCGGCGAGGTCCAGCCCACGGGTGTTCAGCTCGAGCGAATCGCGGCGAAGGGGCGTGCTCTTCAACGCGACCAGGAAACGTTGCAGATGTCGGTGGATCTTCGGTCGCAGGGTCCGGGCGGCGTACTCCGCCTTGTTGGAGACGGTGTCGACCGGTACCACGACATCGGACTCCACCTGCACCACCGAACGGTCCGCCTCGCGCGCAACCCGCGTGCGCCATGCCTTTTGATGACGCAGGTAGCCGCGGTCGCACACCACCAGCGAGGCCCCTCGCGCATGACGGAGCGCGACTTGCGGCGGCTCCCCGTGCTCCACGACCATCTTGATCCCGCGGCGCGCCAGCGCGCTCTGCGTCTCCTGAAGGCCCTGAAGCATGAATCGGTAATGTCTGAGGTTCGCCTCCGGATAGTCGTCCGTGAGGCCGAACACGACGAGCAAAGTGATCCCCATGTCATTGGCGCGCCGCACCCCGTACTCGAGCGCGTGGTTGCATTCCGCACGCTGCGACTGCTGCATCCAGTACAGCACGTAGTCGCCCCTGCGCTCGGGTGCGTGGTTCAGCGCTCGGATGCGCTCGGGTTGGATCAGCGTCGTCGCCGTCACTCGGGTATGCGTGCCGGATGTCGAGAGGCTACACGCGCTCGCTTACCGTCAGTCGGCGGCAAGGTCTAATATTTGTCATAAGAAAAATATTGACAATAATGGGACAGATCGCTAACCTCTCGGCCGCGGGGTGCCAGGGAAGGCGCCGCGCGCTTGGCGCGCTGTCAAAGCGGCAGCAGCTGGCGGCGCCATGTTCTCGGTGCGTCCAGCCGCAGCGCGTTGTCGCGTACCCACCCCCGTCCGATCACCGTCTCCCCGCACCGGAGCACGTAGGGACCGCCGCGCTCGTCGAGAGCGGTCACGGGCAGGCTGCGCTCGTGCATGAGCGCCAGCGCCGCCTCCCAGTCCAGATCGTAGGCGTTGCGCCGCGCGCCGGCGCCGAAGCGGCGCAGGAAGGCGCTGGTCGGGTATCCGCGAGGGGGTGGACGCCGGAACGCCATCAGACCCAGCCCTTGAACCCGCAGCTCATGCGGCGGCCGGCATGCCGCATGGGCAATCCACACGGAGGCCACCCCGGGCCGATGCCAGAGCCGATGCGCGGTGAAGGTTTCTCTGGCAAGCCCGAAGCGCCGCTCCAGGTAACCCCACACCGCCTCGCTGTCCGGATACGGTTCAAAGGCGACGCAGACGCGCGACAAAGAAACCTCCGGTATCGTTGTGATGCGGCCATACGCGTGCTGCGTTGACCACGTCCTCGCGGAAGCGCACGCCCCGCCACTCGCCTATGCCGGGCTCGGCGCGCAACGCGCCACGCGCTTGAACGGGCTCGATGGCGGCGCGCCTCGGGTCGACGGCATGGAGCACACCCTCGTTCTCCTCCGGCGCGTAGGTGCAGGTGCTGTAGACGATGGTGCCTCCCGGACGCGCGAGCTCCACGGCGCGACGCAGCAATCCCTTTTGCAGAGCCGCCATCTTCTCCCAGTCGGGCGGGGCGGCGTCGCGCTCGCGACGCCCGGCCTTGCGGCTGGTCCCCTCGCAGGTGCAGGGGGCATCCACCAGAACCCTGTCGAAACGTCCTTCGCCCGGGACTCGCGCACCGTTGCCGTAGGTGGTGCCGACCGAGGTGAGGCCCAGCCGGTTGGCCAGGTTCTGGATCGCTTCGAGGCGCTGCGCGTTGATCTCGTTGGTGAGCACTGCGCCGGCGTCGCGCATGGCCACCGCGATCTGCGCGGTTTTGTTGCCGGGCGCCGCGCACAGATCCAGGACCGCCTCCCCGGGCTGCGGATCCAGGACCTTCACCGGCCACAGCGCCACCTCCTCCTGGACGTGCACCAGGCCCAGGGCGAATTCCGGCCACTTGCCCACCGGCGTCTCCGGGGGCAGCCGCCACGCGCATTGCGTCCAGCCCAGGGAGAGAGCGTGGGGGCAGCGCTTGCGAATCCATCCCGCCACCTGCTCCGGCGTGGTGCGCAGCGTATTCACCCACACCGCCTTCGGCAGGGGCCGGCTGGATGCTTCGAGAAAGGCCTCGGGATCGTCCACCATCCCGAGGTAGCGCCGCAGGTGCCTCATGCGCTAATGGTAAACAAATCCGGGCCGGGAGCGCGTTGGGCATCGGCGAGCGTAGCTTCCACAGCAGGCCGACCGATGCCCTACATGCTCCTCGTCCGGGTGCAGGCGCATCACCCCGAAAGTGCGCGCGCCAGGTCCGGGCTCGCCCGCCGGCGCAGTCGAGTCATGGCTCGAGCCTCGAGCTGGCGGGTGCGCTCCCGCGTGATGCCGAGCACGGCGCCAATCTGCTCGAGGGTCATCGACTCCGCCATGCCGATACCGTGTCGCAGGCGCAGAATCGTCGCCTCGCGCTCCGGGAGAGAAGAGAGCAGCGAGCCGACTTCCCGCTCGAGCTGTGCATCGTGCGTGGCGTCGCTCGGATCCGGGTGCACCTCGTCTTCCACCCAGTGCTGAAGGGTGGTGTCCTCGGCCTCCGTGACCGGCGTATCCAGGGACAGAGTGTGTTGCGCCGACTGCAACGCCTTGCGCACCTTGTGCACCGGAAGCTCGCTCGCCTCGGCCAGCTCCTGAAGCGTCGGCGAACGCCCGAGCTTCTGCTGTAGCTGGCGTTCCACCTTGTTGATGCGCAGGATGGTGTCGTGCATGTGCGCGGCGATGCGAATGGTACGGCTCTCGTCGGCCAGTACCCGGGTCACCGATTGCCAGATCCATTGGCTCGCATAGGTGGAGAACTTGTAACCCAGGCGGTAGTCGAATTTGTCCGCCGCGCGAATGAGCCCGAGATTGGCGGCCTGCACGAGATCGTCGAGCGACACCCCGTGGTTCACGAACTTGCGCGCCGTGTAGTAGGCGAGACGCAGATTGGCCTCCACGATGCGCTGGCGCGCGTGGCGGTACCGCGCGGCGGCTTGAGCCGCGACGCGGCGGCTCTCACGCAATGTCACCAGGCTGACGCCGCTCTTGGATTCGACGCGAAGGAGCTCACTTCGCGCGCGCGCCAGTCGTGATCCGGGCGTCGTAGTCCTGTCGCCGGCAGGCGTGCCGCCTTTGATCCGCAGGGTCGACTCCAGCACCGAGCCGACGTCCTCGGCGTCGAACACGGCCAGATGCGCCTCCATGTCGCGCACCCGATCGTCGAGACGCGTGCACGCATCGAGCGCCCGGCACAGCACCGGGAACGCGGGTTCGATGGCGTGGAAGGCGCTGGCGGTGCGCGTCCTGGCAGCCTCGAGCTTGGCTCCCGGCGTGTTCGCCCGCGCACGCCACTCGGCGCAAGCCGCCGCCAGCTCGACGGCTATCTCGCGGGGCTTGCGCACCTCCGGCACCCCCGAAGACGCATCGTCATGGGTCTCGGCATCCGGCTCCTTGGCGGTGCCGGTCCCGAAAGGCGCGTATAGCACGTTGATCAAGGGCGCGTTACCCGCGACGGCCTCCTCCAGCGCGGCGAGGAAGACTTCCACCGCCGCCGGCACGCACGACAGTGCGCCGGTCATGAGCAGGCGCGATTCCTGGAGCTCGCGACCGAGCAGCGATTCCTGCTCGGGGGTCAGGAGGGCCACCCGGCCCATGACGCCCCGGAGCAGCTCGAGCCCGCTCGCGTCATCCGCTGACTGGCGCCGGTCCCCACCCTCCGCGGCGGACTCCGGCGCGCGCTCGACACGCCACGACGCTGCGTCATCCGCGAACGCTCCCACGTCGGTGCTCTCGTTCTCGTCGTCTTCGGTGCTGCCCATGAGCGAGAGAGTAAGGTTCATATCCGCCTCGACCTCCGGTCTCACAAACCGTTCCCATTTCCCGGCGCTCAGGCCACCGCGGGTGATCTGGCCCCGTTTCCTGCACCAGCTCTTGCGCGTGCTGTGTGTCTAATGAACGTCCTAGAATATATATAGACACATCGGTGCAGTCAATCCATTTATTAGACAATTATGCGACAAATTCCAGACAATCCATCGGCAGATCAAACCGCGCCCATTGCAGATAACACCATGTTTGCACTATGGTTTAGTGAATGATCGCCGGAGAGGTTCACGATCGGGGGCCCAGGGAAAGCACCTGGATGTCATGGACAGCAGTTGCGATGGTTCGTTCGCGCGCCATGCTCCCGGCCACCGGATCCCGCGCCCATGCGCACGCTGGAGGCTCGGGGATCGCGAGCCCTGCACCGGGCCGGGTGCAGGAGAAGCCGCGGTCGGGGGCGCCGTGCGACCGCGGGTGAAGGGGCGATGGGTCCGCTAGGCAAGCACCCGAGCTACAAGATCGGGGCCGTAGCCCGCCTCACGGGCATCTCCGCGCACACCCTGCGCAAGTGGGAGCACCGCTACCAGCTGGTCACACCCTGTCGCAGCGAGGCAGGGGATCGGCTGTACACGCGGGGTGATCTGAGACGCCTGGCCCTGATCAAGCACCTGGCCGACACGGGAATGTCCGTCAGCCGTATCGCCCGGCTGTCGGCGGACGAGCTGGAGTCGGTGTGGGCGGATAACACGAAAGCCTCCCCCGGCGATCACTTCGGGCAGGCATGCAGAATCGCGATCCTGGGCGACGCGCTGCCGGTGCTGCTCCAGGGCGTGGTGGACGCCGACCGATTCCGCCTCGTGGCCAGTGCAAGCGAGCCGACCGAGCTCGCGCACCGATTGGAGGAGCGGCAGGTCGACCTGCTGGTGTGCGAGTGGCCCAGCGTACACCGGGGAACCGGGGAGGCGGTGCGGCGACTGCTATGCCGGGTGGGCGCGCGCGCAGCCATCGTCGTGTACGGCTTCGGCAGCCGCGCCAATGTGGCCGCGACGCGTGCCGGCGACATCATCGTGATCCGCGCTCCGGTGGACGTGGAGGAGCTTCACCGAAGCGCCTTGATGCTGCTGACCAAGGTCACGGACGGCGCGGGGATCTCGTATCCAGACTGCGCGCACGCGATACCCGAGCGCCGCTTCAGCCGACGGGCGCTGGCGCGAGTGGCGGCGAGCTCGCTTCGCATCGAGTGCGAATGCCCGCGCCACCTGGCGGATCTCGTCTCCAGCCTGAGTGCATTCGAGGAGTACAGCGCGGACTGCCAGAACCGCGACGCCGAGGATGCCGCCTTGCACGCGTACCTGAAGGCCACGGCGGGCCGGGCGCGAATGCTCTTCGAAGAGGCACTCATACGGGTCGCCGCGGCGGAGAACCTGGATTTACCGCTGCCGCCGCGGCAAGCGACGGCGCCCAACGGCACCGACAGAGGTCGTGACGAATCATGAAACACGGCCATCGACTCCGCGGCACGGCGAGCCCTTGCACGGTCGCGGATCGGCCCGCATCTGCGGCGTGGCGCAAGATCCGGCTTTACGCTCTTTTGCTTAGAGGCGTCTGGCCCTGAGATACCTGGGGTTCGATTCGCGGAGCTTACCGAGGGTGGTTGCGAACAGGTGATCGCGCAGCGCCCGGGGGCCGGCGTCGTACTCCCCGGCACGAATGCGCCGTACGAGCTCCCGGTTGCAGGCTGCTATCGCGTGTTCCAGGGCGGGGCGCCCCGATGCGGCGGGTGCGGGTTGCGCCAGCAGCTCGCCGAGGCGCGCCAGCTCGCGCTCGAGGGGCTCGTCTCCGGAGGCCATCTCGCGCGCCGCGATGCCCATGGCGTTCGCGATCATGCGCGCCGCGTAGCGGCGCTCGGCGGGCAGGACGTCGAGCACCTCGCTCAGGAGCAGCTCGCGTGCGGTCTGCAGCAGGTTCTCGGCGGGCGGGCGGTTACGCATCGGTCAAGCCCTCGTCCGGCGCGCCGGTGAGCAGCAGAACCTCCAGCTCGCATTCGCCGGCGATGCGGCCGGTGAGGGCCAGCTCCAGCGAACGCTCGCCGCCCGAGGCATGTCGCTCGCCCTGGTGCAGGGCGATCACAGCCCAGCGCACGTGGGCCATGACCTCCCAGAAGTGCACCGCGGCCGGGTCGATGCGCCGTCCCGACGCCTGCTCGTAGGCCCGGTAGAAAGGCTCCCGCGGCGCAATGCCCCCGGCCTCCTTGTCATACGCGCCGAAGCGCCAGCATCGGGCGCAGAACCATGCGATGTCCTCGGCCGGCTCGCCCCAGCCCGCGAACTCCCAGTCCAAAATGGCCGTGACCCCCGAGTCGTCGATCATGTAGTTGCCGGTGCGGAAATCGCGGTGCACCAGCACCAGCTCCTCCCCTTTCGGGGCGCGCATCTCGCACCAGCGCAGCCCCCACTCCAGCACCGGGTGGACGTCCGGGAGCTGGTCGAGCTGACGGCGGTAGCGGGCGATGCGCTCCAGGGCCGGCGTCGGTCGGGGCTGCGGCAGAAAATCGAGCTCCGGTGCGTTGTCCGGTGTCAGCGCGTGGATGCGTGCGAGCTCTTCCCCTAAGCGCGCGGCCAGGACCTCGCCGGATCCGCCCCCCGGCGCCGGGTCGCGCACCACCCGATGCCCCGCCGCGTAGCCCGGAACCCGGCGCACGATGTAGAAGGGGCGGCCGATCACGCCCGGGTCATCACACACCCAAAGCGGCTCGGGGACGTTGACCCCGGCGCGGTGCACTGCCTTCAGGATCCGAAACTCGTCAACCCGGGAATGGCTCTCGGCGACGCGCGAGGGCGCATCGCTGCGCACCACGAGACCGTGCCGCCCGGGAGCAGCGCCGCCCTCGATGGCGACGTCGAGGCCCCAGTTCTCCTGTATCGCCCCACCCGACAGCCGTTCCATCGCGTGCACCACCGCACGCTCGGCGCCGGCCGAGCGGCGGATGAACTCGGCCAGGGCGGACCGCACAGACGCCTCTTCCATGCTCAGAGCGAGCTGATGGAGTGCCCGCCGTCCACCGCGATGATACTGCCGGTCATGTACGCCGACGCGTCCGCGGCGAGAAGGAGGATGACGCCATCCAGATCCGAGGGCTGCCCGACGCGGCCCTGGGGGATGCGCTTGATCATCCGCTGCCCGGCGGAGGTGGCCAGGAACTCCCGGTTCATATCCGTCTCGATGTAGCCCGGGGCGATGGCATTGACCCGGATGCCGTCATCGGCCAGCTCCAGGGCCAGGGCGCGGGTGAGATGCACGAGCCCGGCCTTGGCCGCCGCGTACGCAGAGACCTGCTTGGTCACGCGCAGCGCCAGCAGCGACGCGACGTTGATGATGCTGCCGCGGGCGCCGCGCTCGACCATGCGGCGCGCCGCCTCGCGCGCCATGAGCCAGGCTCCCTTCAGGTTCGTGTCCAGCACACGGTCCCAGTCCGCCTCGCTCTGCTCCAACAGCGGCTTGGTGACCACGACCCCCGCGTTGTTGACGAGCAGGTCGAGGCGCCCGAGCTCTCCCTCGGTACGCTCGACGGCTGCACGCGCGCTCTGCGCGCTGGTGACGTCGAGCTCCAGCGCCAGCGCCCTGGCCCCGCCGGTGCGCTCGATCGCCCGTGCGGTGTCCCGGCAGCGTTCGAGGTCGCGCGAGCCCACGGCGACCGCGGCGCCCGCCTCGGCCAGGGTGAGCGCGCAGTGACGGCCGATGCCGCGCGATGCGCCCGTGACCAGCGCCACCCGCCCCGACAGATCGAACAGCTTCTCGAGCCTTTCATTCATCGCAACAGACCCCGCGATACGCCGCCTTCGGGCCTGCTCGCCCCGCGCGCCGCGCTCCGCCGGTCACCCTTCGCAAGGGGCTCGCCACCCCGCCAGAATGTCCCCTTTCTCCGCGGTCCTACTCTTTGTCGCTCGGCGGGTGCGATTCGTCGAGGTCCCTGGCGCGCTCGCGCAGGGTGAACTTCTGAATCTTGCCCGTGGAGGTCTTGGGGAGCGGCCCGAACACGATGGTCTTGGGCACCTTGAATCCGGCGAGATGCTCGCGGCACCACGCCATCACGTCCTCGGCGCTCACCTCGCCCGCGTCGGCGCTCAACGTGACGAAGGCACACGGCGTTTCGCCCCAGTATTCATCCGGTCTGGCCACCACCGCCGCTTCCATGATCGCGGGGTGCTTGTAGAGCACCTCCTCGACCTCGAGGCTCGAGATGTTCTCGCCGCCCGAGATGATGATGTCCTTGGCGCGGTCCTTGATCTCTACGTAGCCTTCGGGGTGGCATACCGCCAGATCGCCCGTGTGGAGCCACCCGCCGGTGAATGCGCGCTCCGTGGCTTGCGGGTTCTTCAGATAACCCTTCATCACCGTGTTGCCGCGAATCATCACCTCGCCCAGGGTCCGACCGTCCTGCGGTACCGGCTTCAGGCTTTCAGAGTCGGCGACCGTCACGCGTTCGAGGGTGGGATACGCCACCCCCTGACGCGCCATCCTGGCGGCGCGCGCTTCCGGATCGAGCTGATCCCAGTCGGGTTGCCACGCGCACACCGTGGCCGGGCCGTAGGTCTCGGTGAGGCCGTAGAGGTGCGTGATGCGAAAACCCATGCTCTGCATGCGCGAGATGACGCGGCTCGGCGGCGCGGCGCCACCGGTCGCGACCTCCACCGGGTGATCGAACTTCCGCTGCACGTCCGCCGGTGCATGGATCAGCATGTTCAGCACCACCGGTGCGCCGCACATGTGCGTCACCCCGTGCTCCTGAATCATGGGGAAGATGAGCGCCGGGTCCACCCTGCGCAGGCACACGTGGGTGGCGGCGGCCGCGGTGACGCCCCAGGTGTAGGTCCACCCGTTGCAGTGGAACATCGGCAATGTCCAGAGATACACCGAACGCTCGTTCAGGCCGAACACGAGCGCGTTGCCGAGCGCATTCAGGTAGGCTCCGCGATGATGGTAAACGACCCCTTTCGGGTCCCCGGTCGTGCCCGAGGTGTAGTTGAGCGTGATGGCCTGCCACTCGTCGGCGGGCGCCTGATACGGGAAATCCGGCGTCGTTCCCTGCCCCAGAAAAGTCTCGTAGTCCATCTCGCCCAGGAGGGCTCCGCCTTCGCAGAGCGGATCGTCGATGTCGATCACCAGCGGGCGCCGGCTCAACCCCTCGAGCGCCTTGCGCATGGTGTCCGAGAATTCACGATCGGTGATCAGCACCTTGGTGTTGGCGTGCTCGAGGCTGACGCGGATGGTGTTTGCATCCTGCCGATAGTTGAGGGCGTTGAGCACGGCGCCGGTCATCGGGACGCCGTAGTGCGCTTCGAGCAGCGGCGGGACGTTGGGCGCCATCACCGAGATCGTATCCCCGGGGCGCACGCCGCGCAGAGCGAGGGCGCTCGCGAGCAGCCGGCAGCGCTGCAGGAACTCGCGATAGCTGATCACGTATTCGCCGTGGATGACCGCCGGCTTCTCCGGATAGACGGCGGCCGAGCGCTCGAGGAAGCTCAGCGGCGTCAGCGGCACGTAGTTGGCGGGGCCCCGGTCCAGCCCCTGGTCGTACATGTGGGCGCTGTCCGGCCCGGGCTTGTGTGTCTTCTTGGCCATGGCGATAGGGTTGCGGTGTCTGGACTCAATGAACGCGCAAGAGCGTCTGGGCCTGCGAGCTCAACGAGAGTCGGCCGCAGCGCGGCGCGAGGCGGCTCGAAGCGCGGGCTGGAAGCCGCCGCTCGCGCTGCGGCTCATATCTGCGCACGGATTGAAGCTCAGCATTGCGACTTCTCGAGTGCCTGGTCGATGTCCCAGAGAATGTCTTCCAGCGTCTCCAGCCCCACCGATATGCGCACCATGTCGGGTCCGACGCCGGCGGCCAGCTGCTCCTCCTCCGAGAGCTGGCGGTGCGTGGTGGACGCGGGATGAATGACCAGCGTCTTCGCGTCGCCGACGTTGGCCAGATGACTCAGGAACTGGACGTTCTCGATGAACTTGACGCCGGCCGCCTGTCCGCCCTTGATGCCGAAGGCCATGATCGAGCTCGCCCCTCTCGGAACATACTTTCGGGCCAGCGCGTGGTACTTGCTGTCCGGCAGGCTCGGGTAGTTGACCCACGTGACCGCCGGGTGCTCGTCCAGAAACTTTGCCACGGCCAGGGCGTTCTCCACGTGACGTTCCATGCGCACCGGCAGCGTCTCCAATCCCTGGAGGAACAGAAAGGCGTTGAACGGGCTCATCGCGGGGCCCAGCGTGCGCACGATCTCGCAGCGAGCGCGCATGGTGTACCCGAAGTCGCCGAAGGTCTCGTAGAAGCGCACTCCGTGGTAGCCCTTGGACGGCTCCGTCATCCCCGGGAACTTCCCGTTGTCCCAGGGAAACTTCCCGGATTCGACGAGCACGCCGCCTATGGAAGTGCCGTGTCCGCCGATGAACTTCGTGGCCGAGTGCACGACGATGTCCGCCCCCCACTCGATGGGGCGGCACAGATACGGTGTAGGAAAGGTGTTGTCGACGATGAGCGGAAGGTCCGCGTCGTGTGCGATGCGGGCCACCGCCTCGATGTCGAGCACGTTGATGAGCGGGTTGCCGAGGGTCTCCGCGTAGAGCGCCTTGGTGCGCGGCGTGATGGCGCGGGCGAAGTTCTCCGGGTCGTCCGGGTCCACGAAGACCGTGTTGATGCCCATCTTGCGGAACGCGAAATCGAACTGGGAGTAGGTGCCGCCATAGAGGGTGCGCGCGGACACGAGCTCGTCCCCCTCCTCCAGGATGGTCAGGATGGCCACCAGCTGCGCGGACATCCCGGAGGCGACGGCCAGGCCGCTGCGCGCCCCTTCCAGCGCCGCCATGCGTTCCTCCAGCATGGCGTTGGTCGGATTCATGATGCGCGTGTAGATGTTGCCGAAAGTCTGGAGGTTGAACAGGCTCGCCGCGTGATCGGTGCTGTCGAACACGTAGGAGGTGGTCTGGTATATGGGGGCGGCTCGCGAGGAGGTGGCGGCATCGGGAAGCTGGCCCGCGTGCAGGCAGAGCGTCTCGATCCCGAACTTTCTGTCAGCCATCAGACTCACCTCCCGTCACGTCGAAAAAAACGGGGACATTCTGATTTTCCTTCGAACGTTCGAGAGCTTGGAGGAGAAGGTGGCCAAAGGAAAATCTGAATGTCCCTTTTTTAGGTTCATCGCGGATTTCCGGGAAGTGAGTGGTTTCTCGGGCCGAGGCTGGGTCCCGGGGTATGCGCCTCCTCGTCGCAAGCCCCGAA
>CAZPFD010000084.1:0-13906 GCA_964585725.1 uncultured Ectothiorhodospiraceae bacterium
GAGACCTTGTGCTCTTCCTTGAACTCGGACATGTTGATGACCGTCATGTTCTGCTCGCCGCCGTAGAGGAGATTGGCGAGCGTGATGGCGGTCTCGGTCTTGCCCACGCCGCTCGAGCCGGCCAGCAGGAACACCCCGATGGGGCAGCGGGGGTCGGCGAGGCGCGCGCGCGCGGTGCGGATGCTCTGTGCGATGGCATCCAGCGCTTGGTCCTGACCGATGATGCTCTCGCGCATGCGTTCTTTGAGTTGGAGCACGGCGTTGATCTCGTCGGTGAGCATGCGCCCGACCGGGATGCCGGTCCACTCAGAGACCACCTTGGCCACCGCCTGGCCGTCCACGCACACGTGAAGGAGGGGCGTCTCACCCTGGAGTCCGTGGAGCTCCTGGGTGAGGCCGGCGAGCTCCTCGCGCAGGCGGGCCTTGTCGGTCTCCGAGAGGGGCGGCGCCTCGGTCTCGGCCGCACCCACCGAGCGCGGAGCGCTGGCGGCGGAGCCCTCCTGCGCCTGCTGCACGGGATCCGGGCGCCCCTCGAGCTGCGCGCGGACGCGATGGATGTCGCGCACCAGGTTGCGCTCCTGTTCCCAGCGCCCCTCCAGGCGCTCGAGCTCGCCGCCGACCGTCTCCTTTTCGCTGTGCAGCTCGGCCAGGTGCTCCTCGTGCTCGGCGCCCGTGGCGGCTTCGCGTTCCAGGGTCTCGATGGCGACGTCGAGCTGCTCGATGCGGCGCCGGGCGTCCTCGATGACGGGCGGCACGCCGCTGTGGCCGACGGCCACGTGGGCGCATGTGGTGTCCAGCAGGCTCACGGCCTTGTCGGGGAGCTGGCGCCCCGAGATATAACGCTTGGAGAGGCGCACGGCGTCCGTGACCGCCTCGTCCAGGATGCGCACGTGGTGATGCCGCTCCAGGGTTCCCGTGAGCCCGCGCATCATCTCGATGGCGGCGCCCTCGGTGGGCTCCTCCACCTTGACCACCTGGAAGCGGCGGGCGAGGGCGGCGTCGCGCTCGAAGTACTTCTTGTACTCGGCCCAGGTGGTGGCCGCGATGGTGCGCAGCTCGCCCCGGGCGAGGGCCGGCTTCAACAGGTTGGCGGCGTCGCCCTGGCCTGCCTGACCGCCGGCTCCGATCATGGTGTGCGCCTCGTCGATGAAGAGGATGATGGGGCGCGGCGAGGCCTTGACTTCGTTGATGACCGACTTCAGGCGGTTCTCGAACTCGCCGCGCACGCCGGCGCCGGCCTGGAGCAGGGCGAGGTCCAGGGTCCGCACCGACACGTCTCGCAGGGCGGGTGGGACGTCGCCCGCGGCGATGCGTTGTGCGAATCCCTCGGCGACGGCGGTTTTGCCGACCCCCGCCTCGCCCGTCAGGATCGGGTTGTTCTGGCGGCGGCGCGTGAGGATGTCGATGATCTGGCGAACCTCCGCATCGCGGCCGAGCACGGGGTCGATCTTGCCCTTGCGCGCGGCTAGGGTGAGGTCGACGGTGTACTGGTCGAGCGCGGGCGTTTTGCTCGGTTTGGCGGGGGCTCCCTCCGGGCGCGTCTCGGGCTCCCCGGCCGCGGGCTCGCCGCCTTCGGCGGAGTTGGCCGTCACCGTGTCGAGTTCGCGGCGCAGCGTCTCCGGGGCGATCTGCCCGAACTCGGGTGATGCGTCGCGCGCGAGGCGCGCCAGCGAATCGTCCGAGAGGAGCGCGCAGAGCAGATGCCCGGAACGGGTCCGGGGCGCGCCGTACTCGAGCGAAGCCAGGAGCCACGCTTCGCGCGCCAAGTCGACGAGGTGCGGGGACAGCGCGGGCGCCCTCGAGTTGCCGGTCTTCAGGCGATCCAGCGTGCGGGTCAAGTCGCGCGAGACACGCGACGCGTCGACGCCGTAATGGTGCAGCAACACGGACAGATCACCATTCGGAACCTCGAGCAAGGTGAGCAGCCAGTGCTCTATCTCAACGTTGTAGTGTGTGCGCGACAGGGTCTGACTGACTGCATTCTCCAGAGCCTGGCGGCAGGTGGTGTCGAGCTTGCCGACAAGGGATTTGAGATCGATGGAAATCATCTCGTCACCGCTCTTCTATCCAATCACCGCGGCGCCGTCGGTCGATCGGCGTCGATGCCCTTTTCGATCGCAAAACTACCGTCACCCCGGATACGCACCTCCATCCGCAGCGAGCCCGGCTTCATTGGACTCCGCCCGCGACCCCGTGCCGTGTCCGGGTGCACAGTGATCAGCTTTTGTGCAGGGAAGCATCCCCCTCCAAGGTATGCTTCGGGGCGAGGCGGCGGGTTAGCGTTTTCTCCTCACTGGCCCCTCGCTCCCCGTATGCACATTTTGCACATGTGCACTAATTAAAACTAGCACGTACATCGATATCCTGCAGCCAGAAAGCGGCGTCTGCCGCGTCCCGCGTGTGCGGTTTGCCACAGAGCCAGGTGTTCCACCCCAGCCGCGGCTCGTAGCCTACTTCGTAGCCAAGACGGCACGGGGGCGCCTCGTCTGCCGCGACCACGAGCTGCACACCCAAAGTGAATTGCGGACCGGCGTAAAGCCGGCTCAGCGACCACAGCTCGGAGAGTGCCCCGCCGCTAGGCAGGAAATCCGTGAAAGTGCGGTAGCTCATGGGCCCGAGGCGCAGGCGAAGCGCGCTTTGCACGTCCCACACGCGCTCGCCGAGCACGGCGTCGACCCCGAGCTGAGCGTTCCGTCCCCGCCGATGCGTGGAGGACGGGAGCACCGTGCGATCCTCCGCCGCCAGGTGCAGCCAGCGGCCGTGAAACTGCTCGACCGTCACGGGCACGTCGAAGTAGTCGCACAGTACCTCTTCGAGGGCCGCGGCCGAGCGGGGCTGGTGTGCGAAGTGTCCTGCGTAGTAGAGGAACGTCTCGTCGTCGACCGCCAGCCGCCCGGAGAGTTGCTCGGTGCCGAGACCCACCAGGCATTGCAGGCACTGGGTGAAGAGATCGCGCGTGCCGTCCCGCTGCGCCCGCTCGTAGCCGAACGGGAAACGGTACTTCTCCCAGGCCCGGTAGAAGAGGGAGACGCTTCGGTGATTGAACAGATCCAGAAAGTCGCGCAGCGCGAAGTCCCGGTCACGCGTTCGGCGCAGCACGAGATCCGTGTAGTGCTCGGGGAGCACGCCGGCCGGTCCTGTGAGTCCGAGGAAGGTGGTCCGCATCTCGGGCGGGGCGTACTTATCGCCGTTCTCCCCGGCCGGGCGCGCCCGCCGGAGCTCCGCGAGCTCGCCCGCTGGAAAGCTGCGCGAGGGCAGGGCGCGGAAGCGCACCGCCTCTTCGTTGGGCCGTTTGGCATAGCCCACGGGATGCGGGCCCGAATGACCGGCGGCCGCGTGTCGCTGCCCTTCCGCCCGCTCGAGCAGGCGCACCGCCTGGAAGAAGTCGAAGCGCCAGGGCTCGGTGAAGAGCAGCTCGCTCAGACGAGCGTTCGGGCGCCAGCGCGCGGCGGCCATTTTCGCAGCGCTCCTTCGCGGCCTTTGACGGTCGCGATCATCTGGGTGAAGGAGTTGACGGAACAGTAGAGCCCCAGGAAATGCTCCAGTGTCGAGGCGAAGAGATAAAGACCGCTTCCGGAGAAGCGTTCCTCGTCGAATTCGACGGTCACCTCGACGCCCTGCGCCAGCGCGCTGCGCCCGTTGGTGCGCACGCGCGCGGTGGTCGGGCGACTGTGCACCCGCAACACCGATTCGATGACGGCGCGCGTCTCTGCGGAGTCCGCGAAGTCGTAGAGCTTCAGGATCTCGCGCAGCGCTTGCGCACCCGTCCCATCGCCGCTGATGGAAAGATGGTTCAGGGTGAGGTGCGACGTGAGCCGCCACACGGCCCCATGCCTGAGCGGCGGGCGCAGGGTGCGCGTCGGCGGCGTCAGGCAGCGCAGGTGCTCCACCGGTGCCGCCCCCTCGCTGAGCTGCAGACGCGGCTCACCGCCGCCGAAGGGCAGTCGGCTCGGCAGGTCCCGGTTGAGGCAGGTCGCCTCCACCGACACGATCCCGTCAGCAGGTGCGTTGGGGTTCAGATCCAGGTCGACCAGAGACAGGTACACTTCCGTGCCCGGATCGTTGTGCGCGGCGGGGCGGCGCGACATCTTCCAGTACGGAGCGCGGTCGGCGCGATTCGGAGCGTGCTTGACGCCGTAGAAAGGCAGGTACTCCATCTCCTCGCCGTCCGGCGAGGGGCCGATGACGCGGTCGATGGAGTACACCTCGGTGGCTCGCGGGCGGCGCGCATCGGGCACGACGCGGTACTCGGTGCGCGTGTGCGTGAGCTGTATGGGCTCGGCCCGTCTGCGATAAAGATTGACGATCGGTGTACACCCGAGTGCGAACGTATCCGCGGAGACGTTGTGCTCGAGCTCGGGGAGGCGCCGGTTGAGGTAGAACCAAAGCTCGACCTTGCGCCCGGCCGAGCGCAACCCGCGCGCATGGTCGATGAGATCGAAGAACAGAAACTTCTGGGGAAACGTGAAGAACTCGGTGAGCAGCCGATACCCCAGGAAGGCGTGCGCCGAGTACGGCAGCAGGCTCTCGTCACGGTCGAACCCGACCGGTCGGATACTGTCTTTACCGAGAACCGTGACCCCCTCGTCGGCGTGCGGATCGGTGACCGCCACCTGCACGGTGTGGTTGAAGAGAAGCTCGTAGAGGGGGTACACGTGATGAGACTCGCCGCGCAGAAAGAGCCGTAGCTGCTCCGGCGCGAGCTTGGCCATGGTGGCGTCTTCGGACGCGCAACGCAGCGCGATGCGCAGAACGCTCGTCGCATCGGAGTCGCGCGGAACCGGGGGCGCGCCTATGGTCGTGCCGCTCAACTTCGCCGATTCCACTTCGATGGGCCAGAGGGTCACCGGGTAGGACGTTCGGAAGCGGCACGGCTCGCCGTCGATCGGATCGGTTTCGATCGGCGTGCCGGCGGGCACCGTGTACGGGCTCGTCAGGTCCCGCGCGCCACTCATCTGCACGATGGCCATTGATGGGATCGGGGCCTGGTAGTGTGGGTAGAGGACGCCCAGCATACCGTCGCTGAGCTCCGGGAAATCGTCGTCCAGCTTGCGTCGAACGCGCGCGTTGAGATATGCGAAAGCCTCGATGAGCCGCCCGACGTGCGGGTCCTCGATGACGTCGGCGCTGAGCCGCAGTCGCGCGGCGATCTTCGGGTGCGTATCCGCGAACTCGGCCGCCAAGCGGCGAATGAAGGTGAGCTCGTCGTTGTAATAGGGGAGCAGCTCGTCACCCATTCTCCACCTCCCTGACCTCGACGCTGCGAGTGACCGGCTCGAGCAGCGAGTCGAACACGACCCGCTCCGGCGCCGGCTCGGCGTAGACCACCGCGTCGATGCGAAAACGCAGGGTGCGGTCCAGGGGCTCTGCGTTCTCGAGCAGGGTGACCCGGACATTCTTGAACCGAGGCTCGTAGGCGCGGATGACCGATTCCACGATGCGCCGGAACTGCTCGCGGCTCTCGTCGGAGCTCAGATTCGCCCCCGCCAGGTCGGGAATGCCGTAGTTGACGAGGCTCTTCTCCAGCTCCGAGAGCTCGGGGGGATACTCGAGGGGTCGTCTGCGCGTATTCAGCAGATCCTCGAGGTCCCGGCGCACCGCCCGGTGGAGCTCGCGCAGCGCCTGCGCGGGGGAGACGGGCGGCTCGCGCTGCACTGCCGGGTTGTCGTCCAGCAGCCGATCCAGGATGGAGGGATTCAGCGACTGAGTGGAGGTGACGCGTGCCATGGGGAGTCGGTTCTTGGGCGTCGCGGTGCGTGTTGGGTCAGTGGGGCGCGTGTATGACGAGCTCGCCGAGCTCCAGAATCGGGCGCGCCTCATCGCCCACCAGGAACGTGCGCTGACCGATGCCGCGTACGGGCGTCCCATCGCCGCCCGTCCAGTCGGTCGCTCGGGCGAGCCGCATCTGTTCGTCGGCGTCCTCCTTCAGGCCGGCGTAGATGGCGGGGAGGAAGACCTCGCCGTCCGGGCCTCCACGAACGTCCATGCTCGCGCGCCGCCAGAGCAGGTCGCGGGGGCGCTCGGGCGGATGAAATTCAATCGACGCAACCTGTTCGATGGGTATCCAGTAATACTTGCCGTTGCTCGTCAGCACCTCGAAGACGCAGGCCGTGAGATCATCGAGGTCGCGCAGATCGTCGAACTGCTCGCCGTTGCTGGTGCCCGAAACATGCCGCCGGGTTTCCTCGGCTTCGAGCAACAGCCGGGCGGCGTCGGTGCCCCGTCCGTCGCGGAGCAGCACCGAGGCTTCGAGATAGGCGCGCAGCTGAGGCGACGGCGTATCCAGAAACTCCGGCAAGCGACCTTCGGTATAGAACTGCTGGCGCGCCTGCTCGGCGCGGATGAGCTGTCGGAATAGCGCGATACCCGGGGTGGCCTGGGGGTCTTGCTTGCCGATCGCGTCGAGCTGGAGGTCCGCGCGCTCGAGATTGCCGGCGAGGCACAGCAGCTCTGCCAGGAATCCACGCCGGTTCCCGTCCGTCGGGTGTCGTTTGACCTCGCCGCTTACAGCGTCGATGGCTTCGAAAAGGCGCCCCGCCGTATAAAGCTCCGAACCTGTGGAGGCCATCTCGACCACCTCCCTTTTTGGTTAGCTCTCCGCGCCGGGGGCGAGCTCGGTGACGAGCTTGATCGCGCTCGTCACGTGGTCGAGCTGAAAGTGTGGCCGGAGATGGAACACCCCGAGATAACACCCGGGCTTGCCGGGCAGCTCGCGCACTTGCACGCGCGCCTCACGCAACGGGTACTTCGCCTTCGACTCGAGGGTCGCATCTTCGGCCCCGGTCGTGTAATTCAGCAGCCAGCGATGGAGATAGGTTTCACATTCCTCGGGATCCTGAAATGTGCCCACTTTGTCGCGCCCGATGACTTTGAGGTAGTGCGCGAAGCGTGACGCGCAGAAAATGTACTGCAGCGTTGCAGAGAGTCGGGCGTTGATCGTGGCGGGCGTTCTGTCGTACTGCTTGGGGCTCTGAACCGACGCGCTTCCATAGAAAGCCGACCACTCGGTGTCCTTGCAGTGGCACAGGGGGATGAAGCCGAGCTCGCCCAGCTCCTTCTCCTGGTGGTCCGTGATCAGGACATCGGTGGCGTATTTGGGCGCGACCCCCACCGCATCGGTGCCAAAGCAATGCAACGGCAGCCCCGTGACCACGCCGCCGCTCTCGACGCCCCGCTGCACGCCATGGATGTTCGCGAGCCACCCGGATTCCCGGAACGCACGCGCCAGAACCGCGCCGAAGGCGTACACGGCGTTGCCCCATAGGTAGCGGGTATTGTCGGGGCCCTCCACCTCCTCGGCGTAGCGGAAGTTGTCGGTCCGGGAGCCGTCGTCTTCGTACGGCAGGCGCATCAGCACCCGCGGCAGGGTGAGCCCCACGAAGCGCGCGTCCTCGGTCTCGCGAAACGACCGCCATCTCAGGTATTCCGTTTGGCGGAACGTCCCGGACAGATCGAAGGGCCGCCCCAGCTCGGTGAAGCTATTCAGCCCGAAAAAGGCGGGGTCGGCGCTGGCGACGAAGGGGGCGAAGGCGGCGGCGGCGACCTGGGACAGCCCCTGCAGAACGGCGATATCGTCGGTCGGATGGTCGGGACCCGGGCGATGCCGGACGGTATAGTCGCCGAGCAGGGCACCGAACGGCTCGCCGCCGGGCGACCCGAACTCTTCGTTGTACACCTTGTTAAAGAGGGCGCTCTGGTCGAACTCGATGGCTTTTTCGAGATCGCGCGCCACTTCGTTCCACGAAACGTTCAGGACCCGGACTTTGACCTCGTCGGTCGACTCCACCTGTGAGGTGAGATACTCCAGTCCCCGCCATGACGCCTCCAGCCGCTGGAAGCGTGGATGATGCAGAATCGCGTCGACCTGCGCCCCGAGGAGCGCATCCAGATGCGCGATATCCCGCTCCAGGCGCCGGAGAAGCTCGGCCTTGTCGAAAGGAAAGGGGGCGCCGGGGGTGAGGCCGAGCCAGCACTGCAAAGCCTTCGCTGGCGAGCGCTCCGCCAGGAAGCGATCGAGGCGCGTCCACGCCTCTCCGTCCTTGCGCAGGCTCCGCTCGAGGGGGGGTTGCTGCCAGGCATCGTGCGCGACGGCTCGCGCGCGATGGTCATCTTGCGCGGTCTCGGGCGCTGTGCGCCGGGGCGCCGGGGCTATGACCGTGGCGTCGCCGTTGTGCGCAGAGTCTGCCATTCTCCCCCCTGCGCGCTGGCCCTGCGCGCGGTACCGATAAGCGGGGGCGCTGCTTCTCGCCCTACGCGCCGATTTGCGGAATTCTCGCTACCATGCGCAGCGACGTCGTGAGCTCCTCCATCTGCAGCCACGGCCGCATCCAGGCGACGGCGTTGTAAGAGCCGGGCTTGCCGGGGATTTCCTGTACGACCACCTTCGCGTCCGCCAGCGGATACCGCGCCTTCATCTCAGGCCCGGTGTCCGGATTGCCGTTGACGTAGTTCAGGATCCAGCGATTCAGCCAGGCCTCGCAGTCGGATGCTTCCATGAACGAGCCGATCTTGTCTCGGCCCATCACTTTCAGGTAGTGCGCGAAGCGGGATGTAGCCATGATGTACGGCAGCCGCGCCGAGATGGCCGCGTTGGCGGTGGCTTCCGGCCGATCGTATGTCTTCGGCTTCTGCGTGGTCTGGGCACCGAAGAAGACCGAGTAGTCGGTGTTCTTGTAGTGACAGAGCGGCAGGAAGCCGAGCTTGCTGAGCTCCGCCTCACGGCGATCGGTGATGCCAATCTCGGTCGGGCACTTGAGATCCGGATCTCCGTCGTCGCTGGTGAATATGTGGGTCGGCAATCCCTCGACCTTGCCGCCGCCTTCTGCGCCCCGGATCGCGGTGCACCAGCCGTACTTGGCGAAAGCGTCGGTGAGGCGCCCGCCCAGCACGTAAGCCGAGTTCATCCAGCAGTATTGGCCGTGCTGCAGGGCCTGGGGGTGTCCTCGGCTGTCCGCCGGCGCTTCCTCGTACCCGAATTCCTCTACGGGCTTGGTGTTCTCTCCGTAGGGGAGCCGGGCCAGGGTACGCGGCATGGTGAGCACGACGAAGCGCGAGTCCTCGCTCTCCCGGTAGCTGCGCCACCTGGTGTACTCGACCGATTCGAAAATTTTCTCCAGGTCACGCGGGCGCGAAAGCTCGCTCCAGCTATCGAACCCCATGAGCTTCGGATCCGCGGCCGAGATGAACGGGCAGAAAGCCGCCGCCGCCACGTTCGACATGCCGGACAACAGCTCGATGTCCTCCGGGTGGTTGGTGAACTCGTAGTCACCTATCAATGCCCCGTAGGGCTCTCCGCCCGGAGAGCCGAACTCGTTCTCGTAGAGCTTCTTGAAAATCTGGCTCTGGTCGAACTCCACGGCCTTGCTCAGGTCCTTGAACAGGTCCCGCTTGGAGACGTTGAAGACTTTCAGCTTCAGGCTGCCCCCCGTCTCGCTGTTCATGACGAGGTAGTGCAGTCCGCGCCAGGTCCCCTCGAGCTTGAGGAACTCCGGAGCGTGCATGATGGCCGCGAGCTGCTCGGACAGCGCTTGGTCGATGGCATTGATGGCCTCGTTGAAGGTGACCGTCAGGTTCTTGCTCCACGTGACGGTGCCCTTCAGGGCCTCTTCGGTGAGTGTTCTCAGGAGCTCCTCGGCCTGCGAACGCTCCGTCTGCTTGGTGGCGCCGATGGCCTGCTCGAGCAGGCTCTGCTGCTCTTCGAGCTCTTCCTGGACTTCTTCGGACGGTGCCTTGGCCTCAGTTTCGTCGCTCATTCGTTGTCCTCCTTAGGCGGAGTCCCCTCTTCCGAACTGCCGAGCCCGAGGTCCCCGGCCATCTTCTTGAGGTCGTCGGTGTTCTGGAGCACCTGCTCGAGCAGATTCTCGAGCTCCTCCGAGCGGTCGACCTTGGTCATGAGGTCGCGGAGTCTGTTGCGCGTCTCGAGGAGCTTGCGCAGGGGCTCGACCTGATCGACCACCTGGCCGGGTTCGAAGTCCTCCATGGAATTGAATTTGAGGTCGACCGCCATCTGGCTCCCGTCGCCGGCCAGGGTATTGTCGACCTTGAAGCTCAGCCCTGGGGTCATGCGCGCCATCACGTCGTTGAAATTGTCCCGATCGATCTGGACAAACTTTCTATCTTTCAACGACTTGAGCGGTTTTGTCGGGTCGCCTGAAAAGTCGCCGAGGACGCCCACCACGAAGGGCAACTCCTTCTGGACCATTGCCCCCTCGGTCTCGACCTCGTAGGTGATATGCACGCGGGGTTTACGCACCCGCGAGAGCTTCTCGTGAATGCTGGTACTAGCCATCGGATGTCCCTCCTCCCACCTGGTTCCGGTGGGGAGCCCCTCGTTTGCCCCTCTTCGGCTAAGTGTAGCGCGAATGCGGAATCTGGCGAATCATCCCCTCAATTGGAGCCCTCCGACTTGCGGATTCCGGCGAGGCGGAAGAGATGTTGCCGGGTCTGGTCGTCCGAGACGAGCTCCTCGAGCAGCTCCGGAAGCGGCATTCGCCCCCAGCGCACCGCCTGCTCCAGCGCGTAGGACAGCGGCGAGTGAGGCTCGGTACGCCGAAAGAACTCCGCCAGGTCGAGCAGCGTCCTGAAAGCCTCCTCGCGGCTCTGGGGTTGCTGGCCCCGTCTGACGCCGCCGCCCGTTCCGGGTGCCTGCGCGCCCGCCCCGGCCCGTGCCTCGGCCGCCTCCTCGGCCTGGGGCTGCAGGCTGTCCCGTGCGACGTACTTCAGAGCTTCCAGACACTCGTTGAGGGCGTTACGGATGTTGGAGGAGGGCGGTGCCGCGTCGCCGCACCGCTCGTCCAGGGTCGCGCACAGCTTCTGGTACTCGTCGGCGCATTGGCTGAGATCCTCGAAGCAGGTGCGGAAGAAGCCCGGGCTCGTCTCCACACCGGCTTGGTCGAACTGCTCCAGGGTCACGGCTCCGGAATCGATGCGCCGTTGGCGCTTCTCCGGGTCCGCGATCTGTTGGAGGGCGACGGCCTGCTGGTAGTGCCAGCAGGCGAAAGGCCCTTGGCTGGACCCCTCGGTGATGTAAACGTTGCGTATGGGGACGATCAACGTGCCCTCGGCATCCTCGCCGTTCAGTCCCGTGAGCGGGGCCACTTTCGTAGCCAGCCCATCTTCGTCGGGCGTTGGAAAGCATTCCTCCCAGAATCCGTCGATGATCTCACGGGTCAGACGGAACCCGTCGCGCAGCCCCGCGAAACCTTCCAGCCGTAGCAGGGCCTCCGTGAGCCAGGCCGTCACTTCCAGGTCCTTGCTTTGCTCCGTCAATATCGCCCGTGCCTGCTCCGAGACCGGGCGCCACTCGCTGCGGGTATCCGGCACCACGCCCTCGTCGACCGCGGCGTCCCGTTCCTTGGCCCGCGCCGCCGCGCGGGCGTCCTTGAGCGCGTAGTACAGTGCCGACGCGGAGGAGTCCTGACGCAAGTCGACACCCGCCGGGCTCTCGTCGGAGAGGGGCTTCAACAGCTCCGCAAAGTCGAGTGTTTCCGGTGACGCCATGGGACCCTTCGGTGGCGCAATGCTTGCCGCTGGCGCAACGATCGCGACTCGGAGGCTGGAACGAAAACCAGCTTAGTCGCGTCGCAAGGCTGGTGCAACGGTGCGAAGCGACGCTCTCCGCCTGCAGCCGCCACGCGTCCGGTCCTGTGGTCTTTGGACGGGGCCGGTGCAGGCGGCTGACCGGTCAGCGGCGATCGCGGGCCGGCTCGGATCGTTGGCTAAGCTGTGACCAGTGCGCCTTCGACGACCCCCGAACCATCCCGGGTCCGGTGCGTGCCCCCTCGGGTCCTGCTCGGGCCCGGCGCCGCTCTCCCTCCCGAGGTTGCAGCGTGCCCGCTCGGCCCGATCCCGTATTGCCGCATGCTATTCTTACGAATACGCTACCCTCATACGCCGTCTGACGCGGACCCGAGGCCCCGCCCGGGGCATCGTCCCGCGATTAGAAGACCAAGGAGACGGAACTCCCCGAAAGGCACAGACCGGGGGTGTGTACCGCCAGTGTCCTCGAACCGCAAGATCGTCTGGACGGAGGGCATGTTCCTCCGGCCGCAACACTTCCAGCAGCAGGATCGGTACGTCGAGCGCCTGCTGGAGAGCCGCTGCGCTGAGCTGAGGCCTTACGGATGGGGGTTCGGCGCGCTCGAGATCGATGAGTCCGTGTTGCTGCAGGGCAAGCTGGCCTTGGCCTCCTGCCGGGGTGTGTTGCCGGATGGGACGCCCTTCGACTGCCACTCCGCGGACGACCTGCCGCGTCCTCTGGAGATACCGGAGGACACCGCACAGCGCGACGTCTTCCTGGCTCTGCCGGTGCGGCGCATGCAGGCGGTCGAGATCGACCAGGGAGACGGGCAAGCCCGGGCCGCCCGCTATCACCTCGCGGAATGGGAGATCGCCGACAACAGCACGGCGGGGCTGAGCGGAAACGGCAGCGCGCCCGTACAGGTGGCCGATCTTTCTCTGCGGCTCCTCCTCGAAACGGAGGAGCTCGGCGAATACTCGTGTCTCGGGGTGACCCGTATCGTCGAGCGCAGGGCCGACGGCACCGTCGTCCTGGACGAGAAGTACATACCGCCTTGTCTGGACTCTCGTGCGGCTCCCCGGCTCGCAGCCTTGACGAATGAGATACTGGGCCTGCTCCACCACCGCGGCGATACGCTCGCGGGGCAAGTGTCCGAGAGCGGGCGCGGCGGGGTCGCCGAGATCAACGACTATCTGCTGCTGCTGTTGATGAACCGCTACGAGCCCCTCTATCGGCATCTGACGAGCCTCCCGACCTTGCATCCCGAGCTCCTGTATCGCGTGTGCGTGCAGCTGGCGGGTGAGCTTTCGAGCTTCGCGAGCGAGCAGAGACGCCCGGCTGACTTTCCCCCGTACCGCCACGATGCGCTGGATCAAACGTTCGAGCCGGTCATCGAGGACATCAGACGCTCGCTGAGACAGGTGAGCCAGCCGACCGCGACGCCCATACCGCTCGAAGAGCGCAAGTTCGGAATCCGCGTCGGGGCGATACCCGATCGCAACCTGGTGAAGGAGGCCAGGTTCGTGCTGGCAGTCAGCGCGGACATGCCCGCAGAGATGGTGCGCCGGCGTTTCCCGGCCCAGGCAAAGATCGGGCCGGTCGAAAAGATTCGCGATCTGGTCAATCGTCAGCTCCCCGGCATCGGATTGACGGCGCTCCCGGTGGCGCCCCGGCAGATTCCGTTCCACGCCGGTTACACCTATTTCGAGCTGGAAAGCCACAATCAGTACTGGAGCCAGCTGGAGACCTCCGGAGGCTTGGCCATCCACTTGGCGGGAAAGTTTCCCGGTATTCAGATGGCCTTGTGGGCCATCAGGGAGTGAGCGAGCCGTGAACCCCGACGACCCGTTCGCCGGTCTCGACGAGGGCGAGCCCAGTCGCACCGTTCTGAAGCCCACCCCCGGGCGCAGAGCTCCCGAAGGCACGATGGTGCGTCCGGCCCGCCGGCGCGCGGACGAGGCGCCGGCGTATGCCCAACTTCGCCCCGGCCTGAATCCGCTGGAGAGCGCGGCTGCGCCGCTGCTGGCGCTGATGACACGCCTGCGACAGACCCTCAACCATGCTGATGTGCCGGGGCTGCGCGACCAGGTCGTCAACCAGATTCGACTGTTCGAAACGCAGGCCCGAAATCTCGGCGTCGATCCCAAGACAGTGCACGTTGCACGTTATGTCCTTTGCACTGCGTTGGACGACATAGTGCTCAATACTCCCTGGGGCAGCGAGAGCGCCTGGGCGGAACAGAGTCTGCTCTCCTATTTCCACAACGAGGTGGTCGGGGGTGAGCGTTTCTTCACGCTCTTGAACAGGCTCGGCCAGGATCCGGGCCGCAATCTTCAACTGCTGGAGCTCATGCACGTCTGTCTGGCCCTCGGTTTCGAAGGCCGTTAC